>NZ_UFSM01000001.1:0-300000 GCF_900445235.1 Aminobacter aminovorans
GTGGCAGCAACCAGCGCCGCAGAGAAGAATTTTGACAGGGTCAAGACGCAGCTCCAGGTTCGCCTGGGCAGCGAGGTCTTCTCAAGCTGGTTCGGCCGCATGAAGCTGGCGGAAACCTCGAAGGGCGTCGTGCGCCTTTCGGTGCCGACGGCTTTCCTGCGCTCCTGGATCAACAGCCATTATCTGGATCTCATTTCCGAACTGTGGCGCCAGGAAGAGCCTGGGCTGCTGAAACTCGAAATCATCATCCGTACGGCGACCCGCACGGCACGCCCCGGCGTGGAAACCGAAGCCGCATCGCTTCGCAAGCCGGTACGCCAGGCACAGACGGCCCTTGCCACCAGCACGGCGGCTGCCGGACGTACTGCTGAACGTCCTGCCCCCACCCGCAACGGCACGGCCGACCAGGAATTCAAGCAGAGTGTACTCGGCTCGCCGCTCGACCCGCGCTACACCTTCCAGTCCTTCGTCGAAGGCCCCTCCAACCGGGTCGCCCTTGCTGCGGCGCGCGCGGTGGCGGAATCGAACTCGCGCTTCAATCCGCTGTTCCTCCACGCCACCGTCGGCCTTGGCAAGACGCACCTTTTGCAGGCGATTGCCGCCGAGTCGCTGCGCCAGAACCCGAAGTCGCGCGTCGTCTACCTGACCGCCGAATACTTCATGTGGCGCTTCGCGACCGCTATCCGCGACAACAACGCGCTGACGCTCAAGGAGCAGCTGCGCGACATCGACCTGCTGATCATCGACGACATGCAGTTCCTGCAAGGCAAGTCGATCCAGCACGAGTTCTGCCATCTCATCAACATGCTGCTCGATTCGGCCAAGCAGGTCGTGGTTGCAGCCGACCGCCCGCCGGCGGAACTGGAATCGCTTGAGCCGCGCGTGCGTTCGCGCCTCAACGGCGGCGTGGCGCTGGAAATGTCGGCGCCTGACTTCGGCATGCGCCTTGGCATGCTCAAGCTGCGCTTTGCCGGCGCCAAGAACGAAGACCCCAACCTTGCCATGGACGAGGAAATCCTCACCCATGTCGCCCGCACCGTGACCGGCTCAGGCCGTGAACTGGAAGGCGCCTTCAACCAGCTGATCTTCCGCCAGTCGTTCGAGCCGCAGCTGTCGATCGAGCGCATCGACGAGATCCTCGGCCACATATACCGCTCGGGCGAGCCAAAGCGCGTACGCATCGAGGACATCCAGCGTATCGTGGCGCGCCATTATAACGTGTCGAAGACGGAACTTCTGTCTAACCGCCGCACCCGCACCATCGTCAAGCCGCGCCAGATCGCGATGTATCTGTCGAAGGTGATGACACCGCGCTCGCTGCCCGAGATCGGCCGGCGTTTCGGCGGCCGCGACCACACCACGGTGCTGCATGCCGTGCGCAAGATCGAGGACCTGTCGGGCGGCGACAACACGCTGGCCCAAGAACTCGAACTGCTGAGGCGGCTGATCAACGACCAGGCCTGACGGGGTGCGAACGCAGGCGACAGTTTGACGCCTGCGACTTATCCCCAGAACGCCCGCGCTACGGCCGCCTAGTCGTCGCGCGGGCTTGCCTTTCCGCCGTTTTTACTGTCAGACTCAGCCCAATTCCGATCGTGTTGCGGGCTTTCCCGGGCGCATTCGAGCCCGCGAGCCCGCACCTTCAAAAGAAGCGAGCCTGTTTCGTCATGCGTGTTATCCTGGAACGCTCCAACCTGTTGAAGTCCTTGAACCACGTGCACCGCGTGGTCGAGCGCCGGAACACCATTCCGATCCTCTCCAACGTGCTTTTGCAGGCCAATGGCGCGAGCCTCGAACTGAAGGCCACCGATCTTGATCTCGAGATCTCGGAAGCGACGCCGGCCTCGGTCGAACAGGGCGGCGCCACCACCGTTCCGGCGCACCTGCTCTACGACATCGTGCGCAAGCTGCCGGACGGCGCGGAAGTGATGCTGAAGACCGACGAGGACGGCAACGCCATGTCGGTGGTGTCGGGCCGCTCCAGCTTCCGCCTGCAGTGCCTGCCGCAGTCGGATTTCCCCGAGCTTTCGGCCGGCACGTTCTCCCACATCTTCCGGCTTGAGGCCAATGCGCTGAAGGGCCTGATCGACAAGACCCAGTTCGCCATCTCGACCGAAGAGACGCGTTACTACCTCAACGGCATCTACCTGCACACGCATGAGAGCGGCGGCAAGCTGATGTTGCGCGCTGTCGCCACCGATGGCCACCGCCTGGCGCGCGCCGAAGTCGAGGCGCCGGCCGGCTCCGAGGGCATGCCGGGCATCATCATTCCGCGCAAGACCGTTTCGGAGCTGCAGAAGCTGATCGACGATCCGGATGTTGCGGTGACGACCGAGATTTCCGACACCAAGATGCGCCTGACCATCGGCGGTGTGATCCTGACGTCCAAGCTGATCGACGGTACCTTCCCCGACTATCAACGCGTCATTCCGAGCGGCAACGACAAGAAGCTGATCATCGACCGCCAGAGCTTTGCAGCGGCCGTTGACCGTGTGTCGACGATCTCGTCGGAACGCGGCCGCGCAGTGAAGCTGTCGATTGCCGACGGGCTGGTGACGCTCGCCGTCAACAACCCCGATTCGGGCAGTGCTGTCGAAGAACTTGCCGCCGACTATTCGTCGGACCCGATCGAGATCGGCTTCAACGCCAAATATCTGCTCGACGTCGCCGCCCAGCTCAAGGGCAGCGAAGCCCGCTTCATGCTGGCGGATGCCGGTTCGCCCACGCTCATCCACGACACAGCCGACGAGAACGCTCTCTACGTGCTGATGCCGATGCGCGTGTAGCGCGCGCAATCCAATGCAAGAGCCGGACACGGGGGGAGAGCGGAAACGCATCCCCTCGACACATATCAGCAAACTTAAGCTTACGGACTTTCGCAATTACAACGCGCTGTCGCTCGACCTCAGGCCGGGCGCGGTGGTGTTCACCGGCGAGAACGGCGCCGGCAAGACCAACCTGCTCGAGGCGATCTCCTTCCTGACGCCCGGCCGCGGCCTGCGCCGCGCGCCTTATCCCGATGTCGCCCGCGAGGGCAGCGCGGGCAGTTTTGCCGTGCATGCCACAATCCAAGGACCGATCGGCGATGCCGAGATTGGCACGGGGACGGCACCGGAAGCAGTGGGCGAAGCCGGACGTCGCGTCCGCATCAACGGTGCCGCCGCCAAGGCCGACGACATGCTCGAATGGCTGCGCGTGGTGTGGCTGACGCCGTCGATGGACGCCCTATTCACCGGCCCCGCCGGCGACCGCCGGCGCTTCCTCGACCGGCTGGTGCTGGCGATCGACCCGGCTCATGGCCAGCGCGCGCTCGACTATGAAAAGGCGATGCGCGGCCGCAACCGGCTGCTTTCGGAGGACCGCCGCGACAACGCCTGGTTCGATGCGATCGAGATCCAGATGGCCGAGACGGGCGCTGCGATTGCCGCGGCGCGTGTCGAAATGGTGCGGCTTTTGACGGCGATGATCGAGCGGATGCCCGAGACCGGCCCCTTTCCGCAGGCCGAGCTCAGCCTTGCAGGCACGCTTGAACGAAGCATCGGCGACATGCCGGCGGTCGAGCTGGAGGAGCGCTTCCGTCAGGCGCTGGCCGTTGGACGCGAGCGTGACCGTGCGGCGGGACGCACGCTCGAAGGCCCGCACCGCTCCGACCTCGTCGTGCGCCACAAGCCGAAATCCATGCCGGCTGAGCTGTGCTCGACCGGCGAGCAGAAGGCCCTGCTGGTCGGCATCGTGATTTCGCATGCCCGCCTCACCGGCGAGATGGCGGGTGCGACCCCCATCCTGCTGCTCGACGAGATTGCCGCCCATCTCGACGCCGGGCGGCGCGCCGCGCTGTTTGAAATCCTCGAAGACCTCAATTGCCAGGCCTTCATGACCGGTACCGAGGCAAGCCTGTTTTCGAGCCTCGTCGGCCGGGCACAATTCCTGACTGTCTACCATGGCAGCGTCAGCACCACGCCATTACCTGATAGCTTGGACCGATAGATCGGGATGCTACCCGACTGACAAGCCGAACCGGCAGCGATATGGTTGCACCATGAACCAGCCAGCCCCGCTCTCCTCAGAAGAACTCGAACGCTATGCGCGCCATATAGTGCTGCCCGAGATCGGCGGGCCGGGCCAGCAGAAGCTGAAGCGGGCACGCGTGCTGGTGATCGGCGCCGGCGGGCTCGGCGCGCCGGTGCTGGAGTATCTCGCAGCAGCCGGCGTCGGCACGCTGGGCATCGTCGACGACGATCATGTCTCGCTGTCCAATTTGCAGCGCCAGGTCATCCACACCACGGATTCCGTAGGCGCCTCCAAGGCCGACAGTGCTGCCGCAACGATTGCCCGGATCAACCCGCATGTGACGGTCGAACTGCACAAGCTCAGGCTGACGTCGGCAAATGCCGCGAAGCTGATCGCCGATTACGACATGGTTATCGATGGCTCCGACAATTTCGAAACGCGTTATGCAGTCGCCGACGCCGCGGCCGAGGTGAAGCGGCCGCTCGTCCATGCCGCTGTCGGGCGTTTCGACGGCTCGATCACCGTGCTGAAGCCGTTCGAGAAAAATGCCGAAGGCCGCAAGAACCCATCCTATCGCGACCTTTTCCCCGAGCCGCCGCCGGCGGGGCTGGTGCCGTCCTGCGCCGAAGCCGGCGTGCTTGGCGCGCTGACCGGCGTGATCGGCACGCTGCAGGCGATGGAGGCGATCAAGCTGATCACCGGCATCGGCGAGCCGCTGGTCGGGCGACTTTTGCTCTACGATGCGCTCGGTGCGCGTTTCGACACCGTGCGCTACAAAGCCGCATGAGCCATGGCAACCGAAGCTGACATTGCGCGGCTGGCGCAGGATTTCGACCGCTGGGATGAACTGCTCGGTCTGATCATGCGCGCCTTTGCCTACATGGATGGCGTCATCGACCCGCCATCCTCGGCGCACAGGCTCACTCCGGCCAATCTGCGTGACAAGGCCGAGGACGAGGTCGGCTTCATCGCCACTCTGGACGGACGTCTCGTCGGCTGCATCTTTGCCGCGGATCGGGACGGGCTGTTCTATGTCGGCAAGCTGGCCGTCGACGACAGCGTCCGTGGTCGCGGTGTCGGACGGGCACTGATGCTCGCGGCAGAGTGCCATGCCATTGCGGCAGGTAAACCTGTCCTTGAACTCCAGACCCGAATCGAACTTGCCGGCAACCACGCGACCTTCGCGAAGATGGGCTTCGTCGAGTTCGAGCGCACGGCGCATGACGGATTCGATCGACCGACCTCGATAACCTTTCGAAAGGTGCTGCGGTGAGTGTCGATCTCTCCGACGACGAGCGGCGAATCGCCAGCGGCACGGATGGTGCCGCGATGGCGATGCGCATCGTCGCCGAAAGTGCAGCCCTGCTCGGCGCGCCCCGGCTGATCCCGATCGCCTCGGCGCATATCGACGGCGCGCTCTATCACGGCGATTCGGGCACGCTGTTCGCCGAAAGGCTGGCCGAAGGCGGCGCACGGGTGGCGGTACGATCGACGCTCAATGTCGGCGCGCTCGACCTGACGGGCTGCTCACGGGTGCGCCTGGAAGAACCGCAACGTTCCATGGCGCGGCGGATGATGGAAGCCTACCGCAATCTCGGCTGCGAACAGAGCTGGACCTGCGCGCCCTACCAGGCCGGCCACCGGCCCGCTTTTGGCAGCGACGTCGCCTGGGGCGAGTCGAATGCGGTGGTGTTCTGCAATTCGGTGCTCGGCGCGCGCACCAACCGCTATGGCGACTTCCTCGACATCGCCTGCGCGATTTCTGGCCGGGCGCCCGACTTCGGCTTGCACCTTCAGGCGAATCGCCGGGCGACATTGGTGTTCGACGTCTCCGCCCTGCCCGGCGAATTCCTCGCTTCCGAGATCGCCTGGCCGGTGCTCGGCAGCCTTTATGGCCGCGAGGTCGGCAATGCGGTCGGGGTGGTGGCAGGAGTGACACAAGACCCCGGCGAGGATGCGCTCAAAGCCTTCGGTGCGGCCGCCGCATCGTCCGGTGCCGTCGGCCTCTTCCATGTATTGGGCATTACGCCGGAGGCCCCCGATGCGACGGCGGTGCTCGGCGGCATCGCAGCCAAAACCACGATCCGGGTGACGCCTGGGATGGTTGCTTCCGCCCAGGCCAGGCTTTCGACCACCAGCAGCACCGAACGTATAGACGCCGTAGCCATCGGCAGCCCGCACCTGTCGCTCAGCGAATTCGAGGCGCTGGAACGGCTGATGGCTGGGCGGCGACTGACCGTACCGATCCATGCCTGCACCGGCCGGCATGTTCTGACCGAGCTCGACCGCGCTGGCCGGCGCAAGGCGCTGGAAGCCTTGGGCGTGGTCATCGTCGCCGATACGTGCGTGGTGGTGACGCCGATCCTGCCGGATCGGCCTGGCGGCGTGCTGATGACCAACTCGGGAAAGTTCGCGCATTATGCACCGGGAAACACCGGCTACGCAGTGCTCTATGGCTCGCTCGCAGACTGCGTCGAAAGTGCCGTCACCGGGCGCCCGGTCTTCGCGAGGTTCGGCTCATGAGCGCGCACGGCGAAGTCCTCGTTCCGGGCAAGCCAGGTCAAGGCCTGGCACTGGTGCTGTCGGCACCGATCAGCTTCTGGGGCGGCGTCGATTCAAAATCCGGACGCATCGCCGACGTGCGCCATCCCGAATGCGGCAAGAGCATATCGGGAAAGGTGCTGTTTTTGCCCGGCACCATCGGCTCGTCGTCGGCATCAGCCGTGCTGATGGAACTTGTCCATGCCGGTCATGCGCCGGCGGCATTGGTGCTGCACGAGCCCGACGCCATCCTGCTGCTGGGACTGATCGTGGCGCGCGAGATGGGTTGGGAGACGCCGGTGGCGGTGAAGCTTGGACGAGATGCTTTCGCAGCCTTCGCAGGCAAGCGGGTTCAGACCGGCCCTGGCGGCGAGCTGACGATTCTGGATGCAGACCGCTCAGCCTGAATCGGTCCGTCCTTCGACGCTCGCCCTGCGTGCGACCAGGATGAGGATCGTCGGCGTACCGCACTTCGAACCATGAGCCATGGAGGTAGTAGACGGCGCCAGCTCTCAACCTGAAACGCGCCAACCGTCCTCATCCTGAGCTGCTCGCATGCAGGGCGAGCGTCGAAGGACGAAGCGATCCAGCGCTGCTCATGTCCTGAGCGGCAGGACCCGGTCCGGCGGGCGGTGGCCGTCGACATGCGCTCGGATGTTGATGATGACCTTTTCACCCATGTCGATGCGGCCCTCGATGGTGGCCGAGCCCATATGCGGCATCAGCACCACCTTGCCCTTGGCGGCTAGCTTGAGCAGCTTGTGGTTGACCGCCGGCTCATGTTCGAAGACGTCGAGGGCAGCGCCCGCAAGCTTGCCGTCCTGCAGCATCTTGACCAGCGCATCCTCGTCGATGATGTCACCGCGGGCGATGTTGACAAGGTAGGCGTGCGGCTGCATCAGCGCCAGCCTGCGACCCGAAAGCAGGTGGAAGGTCGCCGGCGTCGAAGGGCAGTTGATCGAGATGATGTCCATGCGGGCGAGCATCTGGTCGAGGCTCTCCCAGTAGGTTGCCTCCAACTCGTCTTCGACCGATTGCAGCACGCGGTGGCGGTTGTGGTAGTGGATCGAGAGGCCGAACGCCTTGGCGCGGCGGGCGACGGCGGTGCCGATGCGGCCCATGCCGACGATGCCGAGACGCTTGCCGCCGATGCGGCGGCCGAGCATCCAGGTCGGCGACCAGCCGGCCCATTTCTTGTCGCCGGTCAGCACGCTTGCGCCCTCGGTCAGGCGGCGCGGCACCGCGAGCATCAGCGCCATGGCCATGTCGGCCGTGTCTTCGGTCAGGACGTTCGGGGTGTTGGTGACAGTGATGCCACGCTTGGCGGCCGCGGTGACGTCGATCTTGTCGACGCCGTTGCCGAAATTGGCGATCAGCTTGAGGTTGGGGCCGGCCTGCTCGATCAGAGCAGCGTCGATGGTGTCGGTCACCGTCGGTACCAGCACGTCGGCTTCCTTGACCGCCGCCACGAGCTCCGGCTGGCTCATCGGCCGATCGTCGACATTCAGCCGCGCGTCGAAGAGTTCGCGCATCCGCGTCTCGACCTGGTCGGGCAGCTTGCGCGTAATGACGACGAGAGGCTTTTTTCGACCGGCCATTCTATCCTCGACGAAGATCGTTGAGACCTCTTTAACCAAGACCGGCGAAACTGCAATCCGATCCATGAACGGTAATCTGTGTAACAAGCAGTGCCGCCGAAGACAAAGAAAAAGGGTGTCCGCCAAAAGGGCGCCAAGTTCAAACAGAGGTTACGGAAGTGTCTGGTTTCGCGTCGCTCCGTCTGGCCGTCAGCGCAGCCCTGATCGGCCTTGCTTTCGTTTTGCCCGATGCCGGTTTCGTCGGGCCCGCCACCGCCGCCCAGAACGGGACGATCGGCCCGAGCGGCCTGCCGCTGCCGCGATTCGTCAGCCTCAAGTCGGGCAAGGTCAATTCGCGCATCGGCCCCGGCGTCAACTATCCGGTCGACTGGCTCTATATGAAGCCCGGCCTGCCGATGGAGATCATCCAGGAATATGACAACTGGCGCCGGGTGCGCGATTCCGAAGGCGCCGAGGGCTGGATCAACCAGTCGCTGCTGTCGGGTCACCGCACCGCGATGACGGCGCCATGGCAGCGCGGCAAGCCGGCGCAGCTCAACCTGCTGGCCAAGCCCGAACAGGGCGCACGTACGGTTGCCATCATCGATCCCGGCGTCGTCGGTTCGATCAAGCAGTGCAATGGCAACTGGTGCGAGATGAGTTTTGCCGGCACCAGCGGCTGGCTCAGCCAATCGCAGGTCTGGGGCGCATACCCCGGCGAAAGCATCGAGAACTGATCGCCGGCGCTAGCGTGTCTGCTGGACACGCCGCGAACGCGGCAAATCAAAAACAGCGGAACGAGGCTCCCGGTTATGCCGGGCGCTTGGGCCTCAGCCGAACCACGATATCGACATTGGCGATTTCCATGCCTTCAGGGGGTTCCGGCAGGTTGGTGACCGTGACCGGGCCGGATTCGATGTCGAACACCCGGTTCTCGCCTTCGATGAAGAAGTGGTGATGGTCGGAGGTGTTGGTGTCGAAATAGGTTTTCGAGCCCTCGACCGCCAGGATGCGCAGCAAGCCTGATTCCGTGAACTGGTGCAGCGCATTGTAGACGGTGGCCAGCGAAACCGGCACACCGGCCGACAAGGCTTCCTCGTGCAGTTCCTCGGCCGAAAGGTGCCGGTCGCCCTTGGCGAACAGCAGCTCAGCCAAAGCGATACGCTGACGCGTGGGCCTGAGCCCCGCATCGCGGACACGCATTTCCACAGCAATGCTTGCCTTGTGGGAATCCACTCGTCGCCTCGTCGAAGTTTGCCTTCGCCCCTTTGGAGCCTGCAAGCGCGCCAAAATCGGATCGGCAGCCGGCAAGCTATGGTTGACATATATTCTGTAGCTCAAATGCGATCAATAGCGCGCATTGACCCAGGCGGACGGGCGCGTTAATCGCAAACGCCGGTTTCCGGCAGCAGACAGTCTGTGCTAGTGAGAGCACACAAGAAGGGCGTGGCACCGCCCGAAACATTGACGGGAAGGTGTTCATGGCCGAACAGAAATCCAGCTACGGCTACGAGGAATTGCTGGCATGTGCGCGCGGCGAGCTGTTCGGAGACGGCAACGCCCAACTGCCCGCCCCGCCGATGCTGATGTTCGATCGCATCACCGAAATCAGCGAGACCGGTGGCGAATTCGACAAGGGCTTTGCCCGCGCCGAGTTCGACATCAAGCCTGACCTGTGGTTCTTCCCTTGCCACTTCATCGGCAACCCGATCATGCCGGGCTGCCTCGGCCTCGATGCCATGTGGCAGCTGACCGGTTTCTACCTCGGCTGGCTCGGCGAGCAGGGCAAGGGCATGGCGCTGTCCACCGGGGAAGTGAAGTTCAAGGGCATGGTCACGCCTTCGGTCAAGAAGGTCGAATACGGCATCGACTTCAAGCGCGTGATGCGCGGCCGCCTGGTACTGGGCATCGCCGACGGCTGGTTGAAAGCCGACGGCGAGACCATATACAAGGCCACCGACCTCAAGGTCGGGCTCTCGAAGCAGGAAGCCGCGGCCGTCTGATCGGCCCCTTACACTGGACCGGAGATTTTCATGAGACGTGTCGTCGTAACTGGCCTTGGCATCGTATCGTCCATCGGCAACAACGCCGACGAGGTTCAAGCTTCGCTGCGTGACGCCCGGTCCGGCATCAGCTTCTCCGAGTCCTTCGCCGAACACGGCTTCAAGTGCCAGGTCTGGGGCTCGCCCAACCTCGACACCACAGAGCTCGTCGACCGCCGCGCCGCCCGTTTCCTGTCGCAGGGCGGCATGTGGAACCACGTCGCGATGAAGCAGGCAATCGCCGACAGCGGCCTCGAAGAAAGCGACGTGTCGGGCAACGAGCGTACCGGCATCATCATGGGCTCCGGCGGTCCGTCGACCCGCACGATCGTCGAAGCGTCCGAGATCACGCTGAAGAACAATTCGCCCAAGCGCATCGGACCGTTCGCCGTGCCGAAGGCAATGTCGTCGACCGCCTCGGCGACCCTCGCTACCTGGTTCAAAATCCACGGCGTCAACTACTCGATCTCGTCGGCATGCTCGACCTCGGCACACTGCATCGGCAATGCGGCGGAGATGATCCAGTGGGGCAAGCAGGACATCATGTTCGCCGGCGGCCACGAAGACCTCGACTGGACCATGTCGAACTTGTTCGACGCCATGGGTGCCATGTCGTCCAAGTACAACGACCGCGCCTCGGTTGCCTCGCGTGCCTATGACCTCAACCGCGACGGCTTCGTCATCGCCGGTGGTGCTGGCGTGCTGGTGCTGGAAGAGCTCGAACATGCCAAGGCGCGCGGCGCCAAGATCTATTGCGAACTGGTCGGTTACGGTGCCACCTCCGACGGCTACGACATGGTCGCCCCGTCCGGGGAAGGCGCGATGCGCTGCATGCGCCAGGCGCTGTCGACGGTGAAGGGCCCGGTCGACTACATCAACACCCACGGCACCTCGACGCCGGTGGGTGATTCCAAGGAAATGGGCGCGATCCGCGAAGTGTTCGCCGGCAACCTGCCGAACATCACCTCGACCAAGTCGCTGACCGGCCATTCGCTGGGTGCAGCGGGCGTTCAGGAATCAATCTACTCGATCCTGATGATGCAGGGCGGCTTCATCGGCGAGAGCGCGCATATCGAAGAGCTGGATCCGGAATTCGAAGGCATGCCGATCGTGCGCAAGCGCATCGACAACGCCAAGATCGACACCGTGTTGTCCAATTCCTTCGGCTTTGGCGGTACCAACGCCACGCTCGTTTTCCAGCGCCTCTCGGCATAGGGACCCCGACATGGACGGATTGATGAAGGGCAAGCGCGGGCTCATCATGGGCGTCGCGAACGACCACTCGATTGCCTGGGGCATTGCGCAGAAGCTTGCCGAGCATGGTGCCGAACTCGCCTTCACCTATCAGGGCGAGGCTTTCGGTCGCCGCGTCAAGCCGCTGGCCGAAAAGGTCGGCGCCTCGATCCTGGTGCCATGCGATGTCGAGGACAGCGCGTCGGTTGCCCAGACCTTCGAGACGCTGAAGGAGAAATGGGGCGGCATCGACTTCCTGGTGCATGCCATCGGCTTCTCCGACAAGAACGAGCTCAAGGGCCTGTATGCCGACACCACGCGCGAGAACTTCGTACGCACAATGGTGATCTCGTGCTTCTCCTTCACCGAAGTCGCCAAGCACGCGGCGGCGCTGATGAATGATGGCGGCTCGATGATCACGCTGACCTATGCCGGCTCTGTCCGCGTCATGCCCAACTACAACGTCATGGGCGTCGCCAAGGCAGGCCTCGAGGCCAGCGTGCGTTACCTTGCCAACGACTATGGCCCGCGCGGCATCCGAATCAACGGCATCTCGGCCGGGCCGGTGCGGACGCTTGCAGGCGCCGGCATTGCCGATGCGCGCCACATGTTCACCTACCAGCAACGCAACTCGCCGCTGCGCCGCACGGTGACCCTCGACGAGGTCGGCGGCTCGGCGCTGTATCTTTTGTCCGACCTGTCATCGGGCGTGACAGGCGAGATCCACTACGTCGATTCGGGCTATCATATCGTCTCGATGCCGACGCTGGACGAGCTCAAGCAGATGGACGGTGGGCGCGAATAGCGCCCGCCCCGAAAACGTCGACTATCGGGAATGAGCCCGCACGAAGCGGGATATTGGTGCGCCTTTTCGCGCGTCCAGGAGACCATGCAGCGCCGCAACAAAAACGCCTGCTGGTAAAATTGTAGACAATCGTCAAAATCGATCTTAACGAGCGAATCGGTAGAAATGCCACGCAAGTTAGGAAAATCAGCATGTCTGCCGCCAGGAACCCCCGTCGAAGCCGCACGTTTCGACTTATCACCATCGCCGCTTCCGGCATGGGCAGTTTCGTGCTGGGCCTGTGGTGGCTGAGGTTTGCTCTTGGCGACAATATTGGCGGCATGTCGGGCGAAGCGGTCAGCGCGGTCATCGCAGGACTTTGTGCACTCGCCGCATCGATCGCTGCGATGTCGTTCTTCGCCGGCGTCGACGAATCGGCTGATTTCGTCTTCAACGAAACGCATTACGACAAGCTGACCGGGCTTCTGGCGCGGCCAGCGATGGTCGGCAAGATTGCCGAGGCAGCGTCGGCCACGGCTCGCACCGGCAAGCCGATGTTTCTCATCGACATCGACATCGACCGCTTCAAGCAGATCAACGATGCCATCGGCTACAGCAATGGCGACGCCCTGATCCGCGCCTTCACCGCGCGACTCAAGGCGGCCCTGCCGCGCGACATGGTCATCGGCCGCATCGGCGCTGGCGAATTCGCCGTCCTCTACCCCGACCAGATGCTGCGCTGCTCACTCGACACCCTCATCGAACGCCTCATCCACGACCTGATGCGTCCGTATCAGCTGCCCTCGCACCAGCAGTCGGTCAACGTCTCCGTTGGCGTCGTTGCCATGCCGAAGGACGGCTACGACCCCGTTGTGCTGCTGCGCCGCTCGAACCTTGCGCTGCAGAATGCGCGCGCCAGCGGCATCGGCGACTGGGCCGTCTTCCAGCCTGAAATGGGTCGAGTTGCCGACCACCGCCAGTGGGTGGAATCGGAACTGCACATTGCCTTCGAACGCGGTGACTTCGATCTGCACTACCAGCCGCAGCTTGACCTGACCTCGGGCCGCGTCGTCGGCTACGAGGCGCTGATACGCTGGCGCCACCCGGAGCGCGGCATGATCCCGCCGATCGAGTTCATCTCGGTCGCCGAAGAGACAGGCATGATCGCGCCGATCGGCGAATGGGTGCTGCGCAAGGCCTGCACCGATGCCCGCCTGCTGCCGGAAGACTGCTTCGTTGCCGTCAACATTTCGCCGGTGCAGTTCATGACCCGCGATTTCGTCGGCATCGTCGAGCGGATCATCAAGGACACCGGCATCGAACCCAAGCGCCTGGAACTCGAGCTGACCGAATCGGCGATGATGCAGGACCGCGAGCGTGCGGCCTTCATCCTGAAGCAGCTGACGGAGATGGGTATTTCCGTGGCCGTCGACGACTTCGGCACCGGCTACTCGAACCTCGCTTATCTGATCGACTTCTCGTTCCACAAGCTCAAGATCGACCGCTCCTTCGTCAGCCGCATGGAAACCGACAGCAATTCGGGTGCCGTCGTATCGACGATCGTCGGCCTGTCCAGGGCACTCGGCGTGCGCACCATTGCCGAAGGCGTGGAGACCGAGAACCAGGCGAGCCTGCTCAGGGCCGCCGGCTGCCAGGAGGTTCAGGGCTATTTCTACGGCCGCCCGGCGCCGCTCAGCCTCGGCGACCCGGCTTTGACCCAGGGCACCGAAGGCATCGCCAGCGTCCACTGACGCCCTTGATCAGCGCCCCTGGCCGATGCCCAACGTCAGCGCTTGGCGGAATAGACCCTGAAGGCGTTGTCGACGGCGATCTCTTCGACCGACGAGAAAGCCTGCGCCAATACAGGCGGATAAGGCAGATGGCGGTTGGCCACCATGAACAGGCGTCCGCCCGGCTTGAGGGCCGCAGCCGCCGCCTTGATCATGCGATGACCGATCTCGGGATCCGCGTCGCGATCCTGGTGGAAGGGCGGGTTCATCACCACCACGTCGTAGCGCCGCTCAACCGGCTCCTTGGCGAGGTCCTGCCAATGGAACCCAGGCTGGACTGATGTGGCTGGCACGTTGGCTTTGGCGGCCTCCAGTGCCTCGAAATCGGCCTCGAACAGGTCGAGCGCCTTGAGCTCTTTCGCACGCGTCACCACCTCGGCTGCAACATAACCCCAGCCGGCGCAGAAATCGGCGACCTTGCCCTTTATGTCGGAGGGCAAGTTGTCGACCAGAAGGCGCGAGCCGACGTCGATGCGCTCGAAAGAGAACATGCCGGGCGCGGTGCGGAAGCGGTCCTCGACCAGCATTTCCGGATTGTCGGCGCGCAAGGTCGCGGCTGCGGCGTCTGCCTGAGCGGTGCGGCGGAACCAGAGTGCCGTGCCGTGATATTTGGGCAGGTGGTCCTCTATCTCGAGCAGACCGGCCAAGCGCTTGCGCAGGCTTGCGATGCCGTCCTCCTTGCCGCCGGCAACGACGATCAGCCCGCCCGGCGCAACGCGTTCGATCGCCTCGGCGACACGCAGCTCGTTGAGCCCGCGATGACGCCCGGCCAATACCAGGATAATGTCGAAACCGTCGTCCTCGGCGCGCGCCGCAACATCGTGTCCGGCCGCCGCCAGGGCCAGCACATACGGGCGGAAGCCCTGGACAAGGGAAAGCCTGGCGTCGAAGCCCTGCGGCTTCCTGAAGCCCGGCTCAGCGCCAATGAACAGGGCACGCAAGCCCTGCCCCGGCATCGCCAACAGCTCGGCCTCGAAGGGATAGAACAGGGTTTTCAGTGCGTCGCGTGGCATGGCGTTTTCCAGGTGTCTGGGAGTTCGATCGGCGGCCAGTCCGGGACCGCCACCAGGCTATCGCTTAGCCGTTCTTTGTCTGACCGCCAACCTCGGCAAAAAGCAAGCCACGCAACTCTCCGCGCAGGCACTTCACCTCCGGCGCGCGTGAGGCCACGAACTCCAGGACGGAGTCGTGGAATGCGAAGACAAAATGGCGATAGCGTGCAAACAGCGCGTCCGAATGCTGTCGATGTACGCGATTGGCCGTCCTCATTTCGTCGATCCACTCCGAGTCCAGCACCTCATAGGCTTCGTAAGCCGCAAGCCCCAAGGGCGCATAACGATGCCCGCCCAGCACCTCGTCGTTGGGATAGCCGAATTTGAGGGCAAGATACGGACCGGCGCTGACAATCGCGCATGTCTCGAACGGCACGCGTCCGGAAGCCTGCAGGTAGTAACCGAAGAGCAGACCTTCTTCATCGGCGACTACCATCGGCATGGGCGCTCCAGCGTCGCATGCCGGAACATCGATCCGTCTCAAGCTTGTCATTCGGTCGCCCCTTCCCCAAACAAAAAGGGCGCAGCCATGCGGCTGCGCCCTTTTCATGATTACATCAAGCAGAAGCTCAAGCGGCGGTTTCTTCGCCTTCGGCCTTCTTGGCGATTTCCTTGCCGGTGGCCTGGTCGACGACCTTCATCGAAAGGCGGACCTTGCCGCGCTCGTCAAAGCCCATCAGCTTGACCCAGACCTTGTCGCCTTCCTTGACTACATCCGAGGTCTTGGCAACGCGGTCGTTGGCAAGCTGCGAGATGTGGACGAGGCCGTCGCGCGGGCCGAAGAAGTTGACGAAGGCACCGAAGTCAGCGGTCTTGACGACCGTGCCTTCGTAGATCTCGCCGACTTCCGGCTCAGCCACGATGGTGTGGATCCACTTCTTGGCCGCCTCGATTTCCTTGGCGTTCGACGAAGCGATCTTGACCGTGCCGTCGTCCTCGATGTTGATCTTGGCGCCGGTCTTTTCGACGATCTCGCGGATGACCTTGCCGCCCGAACCGATGACTTCACGGATCTTGTCGGTCGGGATGTGCATGACCTCGATGCGCGGAGCGAATTCGCCCAGCTCCGAGCGGCCTTCCGACAGAGCCTTCGACATTTCGCCGAGGATGTGCAGACGGCCGTCCTTGGCCTGGCCGAGCGCAATGTTCATGATCTCTTCGGTGATGCCGTCGATCTTGATGTCCATCTGCAGCGCGGTGATGCCGTTGGTCGTGCCGGCAACCTTGAAGTCCATGTCGCCGAGGTGATCTTCATCGCCGAGGATGTCCGACAGGACTGCAAAACGCTCGCCTTCCTTGATCAGACCCATAGCGATGCCGGCAACCGGCTTCTGCAGCGGAACGCCGGCGTCCATCAGAGCAAGCGAAGTGCCGCAAACGGTAGCCATCGAGGACGAGCCGTTCGACTCGGTGATCTCGGAGACGACGCGCAGCGTGTAGGGGAACTGGTCGGCAGCCGGCAGCATCGGGCGCACTGCGCGCCAGGCGAGCTTGCCGTGGCCGATTTCGCGGCGGCCGGGCGAACCCATGCGGCCGGTTTCACCAACCGAGTAGGGCGGGAAGTTGTAGTGAAGGAGGAACTTCTCCTTGTACATGCCGGTCAGCGAGTCGACATACTGCTCGTCTTCGCCGGTGCCCAGCGTGGCAACGACCAGCGCCTGGGTCTCGCCGCGGGTGAACAGCGACGAACCATGGGTGCGCGGCAGGACGCCGACTTCGGAGACGATCTGGCGAACGGTCGAGAGATCGCGGCCGTCGATGCGCGAACCGGTGTCGAGGATGTTCCAGCGCACGATCTTGGCCTGGAGTTCCTTGAACACGGTGGCGACCTTGTCGGCCGACCACTTCGGAGCTTCGTCGCCTTCAGCGGCAAACGCTGCCTTGACCTTGGCCTTGACCGCGTCGACAGCGGCATAACGAGCCTGCTTGTCGATGTTCTTGTAAGCGTCGCGCAGCTCGCCTTCGACGATCTTCAGCATCTCTGCTTCAAGCTCGGAATAATCCGGCGCGGTGAAGTCGCGCGGATCCTTGGCAGCAACTTCGGCCAGCTTGATGATGGCGTCGATGACCGGCTGGAAGCCTCGGTGACCGAACATGACGGCGCCGAGCATGATGTCTTCGGCCAGTTCCTTGGCTTCCGACTCGACCATCAGCACGGCGGCATCGGTGCCGGCGACGACGAGGTCGAGCTTGGATTCCTGCATCTCGTCGATGTGCGGGTTGAGCACGTATTCGCCGTTGATGTAGCCGACGCGGGCGCCGCCGATCGGGCCCATGAAAGGCACACCCGAGAGCGTCAGGGCAGCCGAGGTGGCAACGATCGACAGGATGTCCGGATCGTTTTCGAGGTCGTGCTGGACGACGGTGATGACGACCTGGGTGTCGTTCTTGTAGCCGGCTGCGAAGAGCGGGCGGATCGGGCGGTCGATCAGACGGGAGACCAGCGTCTCCTTCTCGCTCGGACGGCCTTCACGCTTGAAGTAGCCGCCGGGGATCTTGCCGGCTGCGTAGGTCTTTTCCTGGTAGTTGACGGTCAGCGGGAAGAAGTCGAAGCCCGGCTTCGGCTCCTTGGCCGAAACAACGGTGGCGAGCACGACGGTTTCGCCGTAGGTGGCGAGCACGGCGGCATCGGCCTGACGCGCGATCTTGCCGGTCTCGAGGATGAGCGGACGGCCGCCCCATTCGATTTCAACTTTGTGGTGATTGAACATATTCTGTCCTTCGTGGCGGGAACGGCCCACGCCGCATTCCGGCGCGCCAATTCCCTGGCTTGTTCGGCGCGCCATAGGGAAAACCGCTTGGTCTTCCGCACACGCCTTGGCTTCGATTTGGCCAGCCACGGGCAAGACAACAAGAAGCTCGGTGGAAATGTGAGCCGCAACGCGGCCGACCGAACGTCCTGCAATCCTGCCCCATGACCGTCCATGGGCGGTTCGGGCGCGTTGCTGCGGCGCTCCGGAACCTTTTTCAGCGCGGCCCCGCCCCTGTGGCGAGATCGGACTAATGGACCATCAAAAAGGATAGCCCGAATGCGCGAACGGCGGGCTCTCGCTGGGAGAACCCGCCGATCAATTCATCAGCGGCGCAGACCGAGCTTCTCGATCAGCGTCTGATAGCGTGCGTCGTCCTTGCGCTTGAGGTAGTCAAGCAGTGAGCGACGCAGGGAGACGAGCGCCAGAAGACCACGACGGGAGTGGTTGTCCTTCTTGTGGTCCTTGAAGTGCTCGGTCAGGTTCTTGATGCGCTCGGAAAGGATCGCAACCTGAACTTCCGGCGAACCGGTGTCGCCCTTGGCGGTTGCAAATTCAGCCATCAATTCCGACTTGCGCTCGGCAGTAATCGACATCGTGTTTTCCTTTCAATCTGGAGGAAACGGGACGCCCTCGGCCGGGATGTCGTCCAGCTGGGGCCAATGGAACAAGGCGCTTAAAAGCGCGATGTTGCGGCGCATATAGTGGAATTTGGCAACAAAAGCCAGTCCCATTCGCAAGCCGGCTCCGGGCCGCCCTTCAGAGCCATTTGCGCCAGCGGAAAAACAGTACCAGCGAGATCGCGACCAGGGCCATGAAGCCAAGGGCCGCCGGATAGCCGTAAGGCCAAAGCAGCTCGGGCATGTTCCAGGGCGAGCTGGCGGGATCGAAATTCATGCCCCAGATGCCGGCAAGAAACGTCAGCGGAATGAAGATCGCCGAAACGATCGTCAGCACGCCGATGATCTCGTTGGTGCGCGATTGCGACAGCGAAAGCTGCATCTCGATCAGGCCGATCATCGTTTCCCGCTGTGACTCGACCGTTTCGGCCAAGCGGATGGAATGGTCGAGCGTGTCGTTGAAATAGACCTTCGTCTCGGCCGAGATGAAGGCAGCGTCGGAACGGATCAGCGTAGTCAGCGCATCGCGCAACGGCATGATGGTACGCTTGAGCAGGCTGGTTGCCCGACGCAGGCCGTGCAGCTGGCTGATGTGCTGCTTCCTGGGAGCGGCCAGCAGTTCGTCCTCGATGGCGTCGACCTTGTCGCCTGTCGCATCGACGATCGGGAAGTAGCTGTCGACCACCGCGTCGATCAATGCATAGGCGAGATAGTCGGCTTTGCGGTGGCGCAGGCGGCTGGGGTTGGAGGTGCGGATGCGTTGGCGCACCGGCTCGAACGGGTCGCCCTCGCGCTCCTGGAAGGTGACGACGAACTTGTCGCCGAAAAAGAACGAGATCTGCTCGTAGCGGCTGGTCTTGGCGTCATCGATCATCGAGAGCACGAAGAAGGCGTGATCGTCGAAGAAGTCGGCCTTGGAGCGCTGGCCGGTATTGACCACATCCTCGAGCGCCAGTGTGTGCAGGCCGAAGATCCTGCCGATCTCCTCGATCAGGCCGATATTGGCAAGGCCGACGCAATCGAGCCAGATCAACGGCCAATTTTTGCAAGCAGCCTCGACGTCGTCGAGGCTGGCATCGTCGACGAATTCGCAGGCTTCCGGCGAGATCAGCGTCAAGTTCAGCGCCGACTGGCGCGCCGACGGATCGGCGATCAGCGTGCCGGGTGACGCGCCGACCGGTGGCCGCGTGTGCTGGCGATGGCCGCGGTTGCCGGTAGGTTCAGCCAGTGCCATTTCGCCTCGCTCGCGGAATCATGTCAGCGATCCAAGCGGAAACGGCACCGGCAGACAAGTGTCAGGCAGTGAACACCCGCTTGGGCTTGAACATGCCCTGTTCGATGGCGCCGATGGCAACGAGCTTGCCGCGCGCGGTGGCGCAGGCTTCCTCGGCCTCGACAGGGGCATCGCGGCCGCGAACGATGACCGGGTTGCCGAGCCTGATCTTGGAGGCGGCCTCGTCGGTCACCGCAACCTGCGGCAGGCAGTCGAGTGCCGCTGAGGTGTCGACGACGAATTCATCGATCGCGGTGAAGTCCCATTTGCCCTCTTCGCCTTCCGGCTGGCCGGCGGTTCGCGCGGCATCGAGCTCGGCTATGGTGACGAAGTCCTCTGCCGTGAAGGGGTCGACTTCGGTGCGGCGAAGCTCGGAGATGTGGCCGAAGCAGCCGAGATCGCGACCCATGTCGCGGGCAAGCGAGCGGACATAGGTGCCCTTGCCGCAATCGATCTCGAATACGGTGCGGTCAGCACTGTTTTCGATGATCTCAAGGCGGCCGATCTCGACCTCGCGGGCTGGAATGTCGACTGTCTCACCCTCACGGGCGAGGTCATAGGCGCGTTCGCCTGCGATCTTGATCGCCGAGAACTGCGGCGGCGTCTGCATGATGACGCCGGTATATTTCGGCATGACGGCGCGGATCTCTTCCTCGGACGGACGCTTGTCCGAGGTTTTGGTCACCGGTCCTTCCAGGTCATCGGTCGAGCGCTCTTCTCCCCACGAGACGGTGAAGCGGTAAACCTTGGCGCCATCCATGACGTAAGGCACGGTCTTGGTGGCTTCGCCGAGCGCGATCGGCAGCATCCCGGAGGCGAGCGGGTCGAGCGTTCCAGCGTGTCCGGCCTTTTCGGCGTTGAACAGCCATTTTATCTTGGAGACGGCCTCTGTCGAGCCCATGCCGACAGGTTTGTCCAGCACCAGCCAGCCGGAGACGGGCCGGCCTTTCTTCTTGCCGCGACGCGACATGTCAGTCTTCCTTGTCTTCTTCGCCGTCGAGGTCGCGCGCCACTTCGGGCGAGCGCAGCAGATCGTTGATCTTGGCGAAATTGTCGTAACTGGTGTCCAGCCGGAAACGGAATTCCGGCATGTATTTCATCTGCCGCAAGGCAAAGGAAACGCGGCCACGGATGAACTTGGCGTATTTGTTGAGCGCGGCGATGACCGCATCAGTATCCTTGGCGCCAATCGGCGACACGAAGGCGGTGGCGATCTTGAGGTCAGGCGACATGCGCACCTCGGTGATCGAAATAACAGCCGTTTCGATCACCGGATCGATGATCTCTCCGCGCGGGAGCATTTCGGAAAGCGCATGGCGCACCTGTTCGCCGACGCGAAGCTGGCGCTGTGATGGGCCTGAACTCTGAATACGCGACATGGTCCTGAAAATCCATATGTCGCAGGAGGCGGAATGGGACCGCGCTTCCTGCTGCACGAAAACGGACGGCGGCCGAACGGCCACCGTCTAGCACATCGGCCCGAAAATCGGATTTCGATTTTCGGAAAGCACGATGTGCCGGCACAAAGTTCTAGAGCGTCCTTTGCGCGCCCAAATGGACGCCGCGGCGCTCTAGGCGATTAGGCAAATGCCAGAGGCTTAGAGCCTCCGGGTCACCATCTCCACGCGGAAGCACTCGATGACGTCGCCAGCGCGCATGTCTTCGTAGTTCTGGAAGGCCATACCGCATTCCTGGCCGACTGGCACTTCGGAGACTTCGTCCTTGAAGCGCTTGAGCGTCTTGAGCGTGCCTTCGTGGATGACGACGTTGTCGCGGATGAGGCGGACGCCCGCACCACGTTCGACCTTGCCTTCGGTGACACGGCAGCCCGCGACCTTGCCGGTCTTCGTGATGTTGAAGACTTCGAGGATCTCGGCGTTGCCGATGAAGGTTTCACGGCGTTCTGGCGACAGCAGGCCGGACATCGCATCCTTAACGTCGTCCACCAAGTTGTAGATGATGTTGTAGTAGCGGATCTCGATGCCCTGCTGCTCAGCGGCGTGACGTGCCTGCGCATTGGCGCGGACGTTGAAGCCGATGATTGCCGCGCCCGAGGTTTCGGCGAGCGTGACGTCGCTTTCGGTAATGGCGCCGGCGCCCGAATGAACGATGCGCGCACGGACCTCGTCGGTGCCGAGCTTGTCGAGGGCTGCGATGATCGCTTCGACCGAGCCCTGCACGTCACCCTTGATGATGAGCGGGAACTCCTTGAGGCCGGACGACTGCAACTGCGACATCATCTGCTCGAGCGAGCCGCGCTGGGTTGCGTGCTTGGCGACAGCCTTGTCACGCGCCAGGCGCTGGCGGTACTCGGTGATCTCGCGGGCACGAGCTTCATTGTTGACAACCGCGAAACGGTCGCCAGCCTGAGGCGTGCCCTGAAGGCCGAGAATCTCGACCGGCGTCGCCGGCGGAGCTTCCTCGAGACGGTTGCCACGATCGTCGACCAGAGCGCGGACGCGGCCCCACTGGTCACCGGCGACGAGAATGTCGCCTGGCAGCAGTGTACCGGTCTGCACCAGCACCGTTGCAACCGGACCACGGCCCTTGTCGAGCTTGGCTTCGATGACCACGCCCTCGGCCGTACGGTCGGGATTGGCCTTGAGGTCGAGAACTTCGGCCTGCAGCAGGATCGCCTCGAGCAGCTTGTCGAGATTGGTGCCGTTCTTTGCCGAAACCTCGACGTCGAGCACTTCACCGCCCATCGATTCCACGAAGACTTCGTGGCGCAGCAGCTCGGTACGGACCTTTTGGGGGTCGGCCGACGGCTTGTCGATCTTGTTGATGGCAACGATGATCGGCACGCCGGCAGCCTTGGCATGGCTGATCGACTCGATGGTCTGCGGCATGACGCTGTCGTCGGCTGCAACCACCAGGATCGCAATGTCGGTCGCCTGGGCACCACGAGCACGCATCGCCGTGAAGGCGGCGTGGCCGGGGGTGTCGATGAAGGTGATCTTCTGACCGTTCTTCTCGACCTGGTAGGCGCCGATGTGCTGGGTGATACCACCGGCTTCGCCGGAAACGACGTTGGCCTGGCGGATAGCGTCGAGCAGCGAAGTCTTGCCGTGGTCGACGTGACCCATGATGGTGACGACAGGCGGACGCGTAACCAGGGTCGCACTGTGATCGGCGATGTCGAACAGGCCCTCTTCGATGTCGGACTCGGCAACGCGGCGAACCGTGTGGCCGAATTCGGAAGCGACCAGTTCAGCCGTATCGGCGTCGATGACGTCGCCCGGCTTCAGCATCTGGCCTTGCTTCATGAAGAACTTGACGACCTCCACGGCGCGTTCGGACATGCGCTGGGCCAGTTCCTGAATGGTAATGGTCTCAGGAAGAATGACTTCGCGCACGATCTTCTCGCGCGTTTCCTGGTGCATCGCACGCTTGAATTTTTCCTGACGGCGACGCATCGCCGAGAGCGAACGCGAACGGGCGTCGCCATCCGCGGAAGTCAACGCCGTATTGAGCGTCAGCTTGCCGCGACGACGGTCGTCTTCGGTCTTGGTCTTGGCCGGACGGGCAATCTCGGGGGTCGCAACGCGGCGGATCGGCGATGCGGTTGCGGCACCGGGACCAACGCGGCCCTTTGGCTTGGCTTCCACCTCGTCGGGCACATTGGCCTCGAGGGCTGCGGCCGGCGCACGGCGACGGGCCTCGTCCTCGGCGCGGCGGCGCGATTCGGCCTCGGTCTTGAGACGGGCTTCTTCCTCTGCCTGGCGGCGAGCCGAATCCTCGCGCTCCTTGCGGCGGCGCTCGTCTTCCTCGGCGCGGCGGCGCGCGTCTTCTGCGGCGCGGGCGCGATCTTCCTGTTCACGCGCGACCGAGCCTTCGAGTGCGCGACGACGCGCATCCATCTCGCTGCGTGACAGTGAATTCAGCACCATGCCCGAGCGCTCGGGCTGGCGCGGCGCAGGCCGCGGTGCCTCTTTCGCGACAGGCGCAGGTGCTGGTGCAGGCGCGGGTGTCGGCCTGGGCGCAGGAGCCGCCGCGACTGGCGTCGATGCAACAGGTGTCGCTGCCACAGGCGCAACCGGCGCTGCCGGTGCAGGCGCTGCTGGCTGCGGCTTGGGCGCGAACACCGTCGCTGCCGTCGGTGTAGGCTCGTGCTTGTCGCCGGGCATGGAGAACTTACGCTTCTTCGTCTCCACGACGACCTGCTTTGTGCGGCCGTGCGAGAAGTTCTGGCGTACGGTTCCCTGCTCCGATCCCGGGCGCTTCAGCGTCAAGGTCTTCTTCGGAGTGACGCTCAACGTGTTGTCATCGCCCGATTTGCTATCGCTCATTCCATATCCTCTGCGGCATCATCGTCGTAGGCAATCGCCGCAATCATTGCCAGATCATCCGGGGATCCGCCCCGATATCGGTCAAGCGCAACCATGCGCTTCGCGACCGCCTTGCCCGCGTCTCCCGCGAGGACGGCAGCATGTATCACATTTGTTGCCCCCAATGCCAAACCCAATTCCGCTTCCGAAAAAAGTTTGTAGGCGGGCGTTGCAGGCCCGCCGATATGCACTGTGGCCTTTCGGGCCTGGGTGATCTTGCGGACGCCATCCTCGGCGCCCTCGTAAGCATGGAGTACTAGAAGCGCCTTGCCGGCACGGACCGTGGAGTCGACCTTGGCGGCACCTAGTGCCACCAGACCGGCCTTGCGGGCAAGCCCAAGCGAGCCAAGCGCCGACCGGACAAGCAGATTATCCACCATCGCGCCCAGATCGGGCGGCACGACGACCTGCGCCTTGAAGGCACGGGCGAACATGCCCTTGGCCGCCGCCTTGTCGATATGTAGGCGGTCGGCCGTCACCCAGCAACCACGGCCGGGCAGATTTCTCTTGAGATCGGGATAGACGGCCGAATCCGGGCCGACGACGAAACGGATCAGATCATCCGGTTCGGCGCTTTTGCGCGTGACGATGCAGGTGCGATCGTTCATCTCGTCCAACAGATTCTCCGGCCGGCCTCACGTCACTCACCGGCGACGTCGGCAGGCTCTTCCTCGGACGCAATCTCGTCCTCGGCGATCCAGCCAACCATGCGTCGGGCAGCAACGACCATCTGTTCCGCATCGGTGCGCGACACGCCGTAGTCGGCGAGTACGCCTGGGAAGAACTTGGTCTCTCCGTCCTTGCGTTCCTTCCAGCCGACGAGATCGTCGGCGGCATAGCCGGCGAAGTCCTCGACGGTCTTCACGCCGTCATTGCCGAGCGCGACCAGCATCGCGGTGGTGATGCCGGGGATCTCGCGCAGTTCGTCCTGCACGCCGAGTGCCTTGCGCTTCTCGTCGTGCTCGGCCTCGATCTTGCCGAGATATTCGCGGGCGCGGGTCTGGATCTCGGACGCTGTGTCCTCGTCGAAGCCGTCGATCGATGCGATTTCGTCGGCATCGACGTATGCCACTTCCTCAACCGAGGTGAAGCCTTCGGACGCCAGCACCTGGCCGACCATCTCGTCGACATCGAGCGATTCCATGAACAGGGTCGAGCGCTCGACGAATTCCTTCTGGCGGCGCTCCGACTCTTCCTGCTCAGTCAGGATGTCGATGTCCCAGCCGGTCAGCTGCGAGGCGAGACGCACGTTCTGGCCGCGGCGGCCGATGGCCAGCGACAGCTGGTCGTCCGGCACCACGACTTCGATGCGCTCGGCGTCCTCGTCGAGAACGACCTTGGCGACTTCGGCCGGCTGCAGGGCGTTGACGATGAACGAGGCTGCCGAAGGCGACCACGGAATGATGTCGATCTTTTCGCCCTGGAGCTCGCCGACGACGGCCTGGACGCGCGAACCACGCATACCGACGCAGGCGCCGACGGGGTCGATCGAGCTGTCACGCGAGATGACGGCAATCTTGGCGCGCGAACCGGGGTCGCGGGCGACCGACTTGATCTCGATGATGCCGTCGTAGATTTCCGGCACTTCCATGGTGAACAGCTTCGCCATGAACTGCGGATGGGTACGCGACAGGAAAATCTGCGGGCCGCGCTGCTCGCGGCGCACGTCGTAGACGTAAGCGCGGACGCGGTCGCCGTACTTGTAGTTTTCGCGGGGGATCAGTTCGTCGCGGCGGATGATGGCTTCACCACGGCCGAGGTCGACGATGACGTTGCCGTATTCGACGCGCTTGACCGTGCCGTTGACGATCTCGCCGATGCGATCCTTGTACTCGTCGTACTGGCGGTCGCGCTCGGCTTCACGCACCTTCTGGACGATGACCTGCTTGGCAGACTGGGCGGCGATGCGGCCGAAATCCATCGGCGGCAGCTGTTCGGCGATGAAGTCGCCGAGCTGCGCATCGGGATTGCGCTCACGCGCCGAGCTCAACGCGATCTGGATGGCGTAGTCATCGACCTTTTCGACGACTTCCATCAGGCGCTGCAGCTTCATCTCGCCCGTGTTGGGATTGATGTCGGCGCGGATGTTGGTCTCCTGACCATAGCGCGAGCGCGCTGCCTTCTGGATCGCGTCGGCCATGGCGGCGATGACGATCGACTTGTCGATCGACTTCTCGCGGGCGACCGCATCGGCGATCTGCAGCAGTTCGAGCCTGTTGGCGCTTACAACCATTGTCTTTCTCCCGGAGCGTCCGGCCGGATCAGGTCCAGCCGTTGGGCTCTATCAATCTTCCGTTTCGGTTTCTTCGTCTTCCGGCGCATCTTCGGGTTCCCCACGACGCTTCCGTGCTTCCTTGCGCGCCTGATTGTCCTTGCTCAGGGCATCGCGAATAAGATCATCGGTGAGGATCAGGCGCGCGTCCGAGATCGTCTCGAAAGGCACGCGCACAGTCGGCTCCTCGCCGTAGGCAGCCTGGTCGCGCTGGATCAGGATGCTCTCTTCGTCGACCTCGGCGATCTTGCCGCGGAAGCGCTTGCGGTCGGCAACCATGACCGACGTCTCCATCTTGACGATGTGACCGATCCAGTTGCCGAAATCCGACTTGCGGACCAGCGGCCGGTCGATGCCCGGCGACGAAACTTCGAGATGATACGCCTTTTCGATCGGATCATCGACATCGAGAGCAGGCGAAACCGCGCGGCTCACCTCTTCGCAATCCTGGACGGTCATGGTGCCGTCTTCGCGTTCGGCCATGATCTGCAGCGTCAGCCCGTTCTGGCCCGACAGGCGGATGCGAACGAGGCGGAAGCCGATCGCGCGAAGGACGGGCTGAACGATCAGGGCGATGCGGGCGTCGATGCCGGTCTCGCGAATGATGCGGTCGTCGCCTGTCTGTTCGACTGCGTTTTCGGTCATTGGTTCTCCAGACGGTCGGCAGGTAACAAAAAAGAGCGGGACCGGGTGGACCCACTCTTCGTCATACCGACCAAGAATTTGAGGCTGATATAGCCGAAGGCGGCGCGCCTTTCAAGTCCTGTGGCCGGTTGCGTCCACTGGCACTTGTTTAGCCGACCATTGCAGCAGATGCATGGCAAACATGCGCGGACACCCCTACCGCTTCCCTGTGCGTCACCTATATTTGCTGCGTTGCACAAGAAGTGATGATGCAGCGCAAAAGAGGATAAAGAGATGAACACCCGCAAGCCCCTTGGCCGCATTGGCGAACTGGTCCGCACCTTTGGTAGCGCCGTCGCTGCCGCAGCAGCCGTCGAGCGCGGTCATCGCCCAACCAACCAGGACCTGGTGATGCTCGGCATCGACCCGCTCCACTTCGACCGCATTCGCAAATACTGATCGCAAGCATTCAGGGTAGAGAGCGCACAGCTGGCCGCGTCATTGGCGATAGCCGAGACGTGGCCAGCCGGGCCGCGCTCCGGAGCGGCCGGTTATTCTGACCGTCGCTCTGTCCCTGGGTATCCAGCCTCGCCGTCGAGGCAAAGAAAAGCCGAGGCCGGGATTCCGGGCCTCGGCTTTTTTCGTTTCAGAGGACGAGACGAACTCAGTCCTCGTTGGCGCCCAGCTGGGCCAGCACCTTGCCCCGGCCACGGGCACGCAGATACAGCGGCAGCAGGACGGCGGTCGCCGCAAGCAACAGCAACACGATCGCGATCGGCGAATGCACCAGGATCGTCGGGTCGCCCTGGCTGATGGCCAGCGCGCGGCGAAGCTGCTGTTCCGCCAGCGGTCCCAGGATCAGACCGACAACGACGGGCGCGATCGGATAGCCGAAGCGGCGCAGGCCGTAGCCGAGCAGGCCGAATACCAGCAGCAGGCCGAGCTCGAAAGTCGAAGGGTTGGCGCCGATGGTGCCGAGCGTCGCAAACAGCAGGATGCCCGAATAGAGCCAGGGCAGCGGGATGTTCAGCAGCCTGACCCAGACGCCGACCAGCGGCAGGTTGAGCACCAGGAGCATCAGGTTGGCGACCAGCAGCGAGGCGATCAGGCCCCAGACGAGCTGCGGGTTGGTCGCAAACAACAACGGCCCGGGCTGCAGGCCGAATTGCTGGAAACCGGCGAGCATGATGGCAGCGGTCGCCGTCGTCGGCAGGCCGAGCGTCAAGAGCGGCACCAGCGTACCGGCCGCGGAAGCATTGTTGGCCGCCTCGGGACCCGCGACGCCTTCGATGGCGCCATGGCCGAACTCTTCCGGCTTCTTGGCCAGGTTCTTTTCCACCGAATAGGACAGGAAGGTGCCGATTTCAGCACCACCGGCCGGCATCGCGCCGATCGGGAAACCGATGGCGGTGCCGCGCAGCCATGGCTTCCATGACCGGCTCCAGTCCTCGCGGGTCATCCACACCGACCCCTTGATCGCCTGGATGGTCGAATCACCACCCCTGCTGGCAGCAACGCTGAGCGCCTCGCCGACGGCGAAGAGCGCAACCGCAAGCGTCGTCACCGAGACGCGGTCGAGCAGCTCGGGGATGCCGAAGGCAAGACGGGCCTGGCCGGTCTGCGTGTCGATGCCGATCAGGCCAAGGCCGAGGCCGATGAACAGTGCGGTGAGGCCGCGCAGGGTCGAGTCGCCGAAGGCGGCGGAAACGGTCATGAAGGCCAGGATCATCAGCGCAAAATATTCGGCCGGGCCAAAGGACAGCGCCATCTTGACGACCGTCGGCGCGACAAAGGCGAGACCGACCGTGGCGATCAATCCGGCAACGAACGAGCCGATGGCGGCCGTTGCCAGTGCCGGGCCGCCTCGCCCGGCGCGCGCCATCTTGTTGCCTTCGAGCGCAGTCACGATCGAAGCACTTTCGCCAGGCGTGTTGAGCAGGATCGACGTCGTCGAGCCGCCATACATGCCGCCATAATAGATGCCGGCGAACATGATCAGCGACCCCGCGGGATCAAGCTTGTAGGTGACGGGCAAAAGCAGGGCGACGGTCAGTGCCGGACCGATGCCGGGGAGAACGCCGACAGCCGTGCCGAGCGTCACGCCGATCAGCGCATAGAGCATGTTCATCGGCTCGAGTGCCGTGAGCAGTCCCTGCGCGAGCAGACCAAAGGTATCCATTTAGAGCCGAGCTCCCTTGATATTTGCTCAGAACAACAGATGTTCGAGCGGGCCGGCGGGCAGCGAGAGCTGCAGCCCCTTGGCGAAGATGATCCAGACGACGAAGGAAAGCACGATGCCGATCGGGATCGTCTTCCACAGCGGTCCGCGGCCAAAGGCGCGAGCTGTCGCCGCGAACAGCAATCCGGTGGCGATCGAGAAGCCGGCTGTCTTGAGCAGCAGCATCTGGGCGGCAAGACCGCCGACGATCCACAGGATCGGGCTGATCTCCTGCTTTTCGCGCTCGGGGAAATCGCCACGCCAGGCTTCGACAAACGTCCAGATCGACAGGCCGCAGAACGCTATTGCGATTATGTAGGGAACGGTCGTCGGGCCGACACGGGCGTAACTGGCGACGGGACCATGGCTGGCGGTGCTCCAGGCGATGACGACAGACACCACCATCAAAAGGGCGGCGATGACAAGCGCCGCCCGATCGGGGCGGCGCCTTTCTTGTTGCTGGTTGTCCAGGCTCATTTCACCAGGCCGATGTCTTTCAGGATCGCCGACGTCGCCTCGGTGTCCTTCTTCAGCTGTGCTGCGAAATCGTCGCCG
This sequence comes from Aminobacter aminovorans, assembly GCF_900445235.1. Lineage (NCBI taxonomy): Bacteria > Pseudomonadati > Pseudomonadota > Alphaproteobacteria > Hyphomicrobiales > Phyllobacteriaceae > Aminobacter > Aminobacter aminovorans. The sequence goes on from NZ_UFSM01000001.1 coordinate 29,671, forward strand.
GCAAGGTAGGTGTTGGCCCAGCCCTTGTCCGCAAGGATCTTCGTCCACGAAGCCGAGGTCACCATCTTCTCGACATCGGCGAGGACGGCGGCCTTCTGTTCGGCCGAGATGCCGGGAGCGGCAGCAACCATGCGCCAATTCTGGATCGAGACGTCAACGCCGCCTTCCTTGAAGGTCGGGGCATCGATGCCTTCGACCTTGGCATCCGACGAGATGCCGATGATGCGCAGCGTGCCGGCCTTGATCTGCTCGGCGAATTCGCCATAGCCGGAAATGCCGACGGTCACCTGGCTTCCGAGGAGAGCAGCGAGCGCCTCGCCACCGCCGGAATAGGCGATGTAGTTGACCTTGGTCGGGTCGACGCCAACGGCCTTGGCGATCAGGCCGGCCGTGATGTGGTCGGTGCCGCCGGCCGAACCACCGCCCCAAGACACGGAGCCGGGATCAGCCTTCAGCTTGGCGACGAGGCCGGCCATGTCCTTGATATCGGAAGCTGCCGGAACGACCAGCGCTTCGTATTCGCCGGTCAGGCGTGCGATCGGGGTGACCTGGTCGAGCGTGACTGGCGATGCGTTGGTCAGGATGGCGCCGACCATGACGTAGCCGCCGACGATCAACTGTGCCGGGTCGCCACTGGCCTGGTTGACGAACTGTGCCAGGCCAATGGTGCCGCCGGCGCCCGGAACGTTGTTGACCTGAACCGAGCCGGAGATCTTCTCTTCCTGGAGTGCGGTCTGCATCGAACGGGCCGTCTGGTCCCAGCCGCCGCCAGGCGCTGCCGGAGCCATGATCTTGTAGTCGGCAGCGAAAGCCGGCAGGGCGACCGCGCCTGCGATAATGGATGCCAATACGAACTGCTTCATTGCTGTTCCTCCCTTGCCCGCATGCGCGGGACAAAATGCTTTTTCAGTTTCGAAGCCCGCGCCTGAAGCAGCGTCCCGGAAAACTGAGGGAGAAGGAACAGGCCGGCCCAGGGGCCTGCCATCACAGCAGCGTTTCCTGGCCCCTCTGCGCGGCGGTGAAAAACGCCATCGGGTAGCCTTAGCGGAAACGTGTTCGAAATCCTCCCGAACTTTCCGAGCCTCGCCGCCTCCAACGGATGGGCCAAAACTTCCCTATCGCAGCAACCTGACATCAGACTGACACCGATGCAACAGCTTGGGGAACATGCTGACATCAGGGACTGCGCAGCGCCTCGTTCCAGCGGCCGATGACGCGCGAGCGCTTGACCTGGTCGAGATAAACCATCAGCCCCGGACTGACCGGCACCGGGCGCAACTGCCCGCCGAGCACCTCCTGCATGCGGTTGGCGGTGTTCTCGCCCGACACATCGGGATTGACGGCAGCGATGTGCAGCTGCCGCGCCATGACCGTCTGGCCCTCGGCCGACATGAAATATTCGAGATAGCGGCGGCCGAGGTCGGGCGACTTGGCGGCCGCCGGCACCAGGCCGATGCGCGACATCACCACCGTGTAGTCCTTGGGCAGGACGATGCCGACATCCGGGTTGCGTGCCGCCCAGTCGGCGGCATAGGAGCCGAGGATGTTGTAGCCGAGCACGAAGCGGCCGTCGGCGATGCGCTCAAGGATGGCACTGCTCGTGGAATAGAGCTTGACGCCCGCTGCCCCCATGGCCCGGATCACCGACCAGATGTCGGGATACTGTTCCTGATCACGAGCCATGAACATAAAGCCGACACCGGAGCGCTCGATGTCGTAGGTGGCGATGCGGCCATAGACCCTGTCGCCCTGGGACTTGAGATAGTCGACGAGCTGGCCGCGTGTCGCTGGCGGGTCGACGTCCTTGAAGCTCGGTTTGTGGTAGACGAACACCGCCGGCTCGTAGGTCAAGGCATAGGCCGTGTCGCGCCAATTGGCCCAGCGCGGCCAACGATCAGACAAAGGCAGCCGGCTTTCCTGGGCGTAACCGTCATTGGCGAGCTTGACCTGCAGGTCCATCGCCGACGAAAAGGCGATGTCGGCAGTGCCCTTGCCGGCGTCGGTCTCGGCCAGGACACGGTCGTAGATGTCGACCGTTTGCAGTTCCTCGTAACGAACGGCGACGCCGGGATTGGCCTGCTGGAAGCCGGCGATCATCGGATTGTTCAGCGGCGCATCAAGCGAGGAATAGACGACGAGCGTGCGGGCGTCCGACGCACCGTTGAGAGCTGGGAAAACGGTGACTTCCGCTTGCACCGGCGCAGAAAGGCAGACAAGGGCGGTGAGAATGGCTAGGCGCATGATCGCCGGACCATGCCTCAGCGCGCCGGACGACACAACGGGCGGATGCGTCGTACGGGCTCTGGACCTTTGCCCGGCGAATGGGCATCGTTCGGATGGGGCGGGCAAGGAGAACAGGGTTGCGCATTCTGGTGGTTGAGGACAACGCGACGCTGGCCGGGGGGCTGGCGGCGGTGCTCAAGGGCAGCGGCTATGCCGTCGACGTGGTCGGCGACGGCGCGTCGGCTGTCGCGGTGCTCGCCACCGAACGCTTCGATCTCGTCATCCTCGACCTCAATTTGCCGGAGATGGACGGGCTCGACGTGCTGCGCACCATGCGCGGGCGCCAGCACGACGCCGCCGTGCTGATCCTGTCGGCCAGGCATTCGCTCGACGAGCGGGTCAAGGGCCTCGACCTCGGCGCCGACGATTACATGGTCAAGCCCTTCGACGTCGGCGAGCTGGAGGCGCGTGTCCGCACGCTGCTGCGCCGCCGCGCCGGGTTGAAGGCCGCCACAGTCAGCTTCGGCGAGGTCCAGCTCGACCTCAACACACGCAGCTTCTCCTCGCACGGGGCGGCCATCGACATCCCGGCGCGGGAACTGGCTCTGCTCGAAACTTTGTTCATGCGCGCCGGCAAGGTCGTCGCCAAGCAGGCGATCATCGAATCGCTGGCTGGTTTCGACGAGGACCTCAGCGCCAACGCCATCGAGCAATATGTCAGCCGCCTGCGCAAGCGGCTGGCGCCCTATGGCCTGACAGTCAGGACCGCGCGCGGCATCGGCTATTATCTCGAAAAGATCCAAAACCCCTGATGGCGCGGACGCGGCCCTATTCGCTCCGCCGGCGGCTGTTGCTGTGGCTCCTTGTGCCGCTGGTCGCCCTCGGCCTGATTGCGCTGGCCGACACCTACAACGAAGCCGTGGAAACGGCCAACGCCGTCTCCGACCGCGTGCTCGCCGGCTCGGCGCTGGCAATCGCGGAGCGCGTGGTGGTGGCCGAGGACGGGGCGCTGGAGGTCGACATCCCCTATGTCGCGCTCGAAATGCTGACCTCGGCGGCACAGGACCGCGTCTTCTACCGCGTCGACGGCCCCGACGGCTTCATCACCGGCTACCAGACGCTGCCCGTCATCGACGGGCTGGAGCTCGAAGAAAGCGGGTATGAAGATGCCAGCTTCCGCGGTGAGCCGATCCGGCTCACTTCACTGTCCCGCGCCGCCTCGACGGGTGCGACCTCGATCCCGTTCGTCGTCACCATTGCCGAAACGACGATCGCCCGCACCCAGCTGGCGCAGACCATCCTGCTGCGCTCGGCGCTGAGACTCGCCATCCTGATCGGCAGTGCGGCGGCGATCGTCTGGTTCGCCGTCACCTTCTCGCTCAGGCCGCTCTACCGGCTGCGCGACGCCATTGCCGAGCGCAATCCCGACGACCTGCACCCGATCGAGCAGTCGGTGCCGAAGGAGGTGCGCGGGCTCGTCGACACGGTCAATTCCTTCATGGGCCGGCTCGGCTCGGCGCTCGGCGCGATGCGGCATTTCACCGGCAATGCCAGCCACCAGTTGCGCACGCCGCTGACCATCATCCGCACCCAGCTGGCGCTAGCCTCGCGCGCCCATTCGCTGGATGAGGCGCGGCAGGCAGCCCGGATGGGCGACGAAGCGGTGGCGCATGCCGAGCGCGTCATCGCCCAGCTGCTGCTGCTCGCCAAGGTCGACGAGGCAGCGTCCGACCGGCTGAAGAACCTCGACGCGGTCAACCTGACCGATCTCGCCCAGCAACTCACCGCCGACCGTGTCACCCAGGCGCACGCCGCCGGCATCGATCTCGGTTTCGAGGGCGAGGAACCGCTTCATGTGCGCGGTGAGCCGATGCTGCTCAGCGAAATGATCCGCAACCTGATCGAAAACGTGCTGGCCTATGCCGGCAACGGCGCCGAGGCGACTGTCAAGGTCATCGACTGTGGCACGGACGCGGTGCTGGAGGTCGAGGATACAGGCCCAGGCATTCCGGCACCCGAACTCGAAAGCGTGCGTCAGCGCTTCGTGCGCGGGCGCGAGGGCGACAAGCCCGGCGCCGGTCTCGGCCTGCCCATCGTCGAGGAAATCGCCTCGCTCTTCGGCGGCAGGCTGGAGCTTTTGGCCGGCGCGGATGGTCGCGGGCTCAGGGTGCGGGTGGCGTTCGGCAAAGCAGAGTCGTGACGGGCTGGCCCTCCTGCCCTTTCGCACCCAACCTCGCATCTGGCGGGAAGGAAAAAGCGCCGTCTACTCCCTGACGAACGTCAGATAGGCCGGCGTGCGGTTTTCGCGGATCGCCTTGGCTTCGTAGCGCGTACGGGTCCAGCCCTCGTAGGGCGTGTGCCAGTCGGCGGCTTCGGCGGCCTGCCATGCGAAGGCAGGATGGGCGCGGCAATGCTGCAGCGTCCAGTTGACATAGGTGTCGATGTCGGAGGCGAAGCGGAACCTGGCGCCGGTTTTCAGCACGCGGGCGAAGCGATCGAGATTGACGGGGCTGACGAAGCGCCGCTTCCAGTGCTTCTTCTTGCGCCACGGGTCGGGATAGAGCAGATCGATGCCGTCGAGTGAGGCTTCCGGCAACCAGTCGAGCAACTGGGTGGCGTCCTCGTCATAAAGACGGATGTTGGCGAGCGGCTTTTCATGGAGCGCTGCCGCCATCTTGGCCATGCCGTTGACGAAGGGCTCGATGCCGATGAAGCCGTCATCGGGATTGTTCGCGGCGATGTGGCGAAGATGCTCGCCGCCGCCGAAACCGATCTCGAGCCTGACTTTCGAAACCTCGGCTTCGAACATCGTGCGAAGATCGGCGGGAGCGGCCACGCCAAGGTCAATGCCAAGGCGGGCCAGTCCTGTTTCAAGCGCTTCCGCCTGATACGGGCGGATAGGCTTGCCGCGCCGACGCCCGAAGAAGGCTTCCGTCGAGCGGCTGCGGCGCGGTTCCTGTTCCATCGATATTACGGTCGCCTTAGGCGGCGACCGCATCCTTGAGGGCCTTGACCAGATCGGTCTTCTCCCAGGAGAAAGACCCGTCGCGGCCAGCCTTGCGGCCGAAATGGCCGTAGGACGAGGTCTTGGCGTAGATCGGCTTGTTGAGGTCGAGGTGGCGGCGGATTCCCGACGGCGACAGGTCCATGACCTGGCGCAGCGCGTCCTCCAGCACCGCCTCGTCGACCTTGCCGGTGCCGTGCAGGTCGACATAGACCGACAGCGGCTGGGCCACGCCGATGGCGTAGGACAGCTGGATGGTGCAGCGTTCTGCGAGCTTGGCCGCAACGACGTTCTTGGCGAGGTAGCGCGCGGCATAGGCTGCCGAGCGGTCGACCTTGGTAGTGTCCTTGCCGGAGAACGCGCCGCCGCCGTGCGGGGCCGCGCCGCCGTAGGTGTCGACGATGATCTTGCGGCCGGTCAGGCCGGCATCGCCGTCGGGACCGCCGATGACGAATTTGCCGGTCGGGTTGATGTACCAGTTGCAGTCGTTGGCGATCTCGAGTTCGCCAAGGGCTTCGCGGATATAGGGCTCGACAACCTTGCGGACTTTGCCCGAATCCCAGCTGCCGTCGAGGTGCTGGGTCGAAAGCACGATCTGCGTGACTTCGTGGGCCTTGCCGTCCTGGTAGCGTACGGTGACCTGGCTCTTGGCGTCAGGACCGAGCTTGCCGGCATCGCCCTTGTTTTCGTGACGGGCAGTGGCAAGCAGTTCCAAGATCTTGTGGCTGTAGTAGATCGGCGCCGGCATCAGATCCGGCGTCTCGCGGCAGGCATAACCGAACATGATGCCCTGGTCGCCAGCACCTTCTTCGCCCTGGCGGTCGGAGGCGCTGTCGACGCCCTGGCCGATGTCGGGCGACTGGCCGTGCAGCAGCACGTCGATGCGGGCGGTCTTCCAGTGGAAGCCGGCCTGCTCGTAGCCGATGGCGCGGATGGCCTTGCGGGCCACCGACTTGAATTTGGACGGATTGACGACCGGATGGCCGGCGGCGTCCTTCACGATCTGGCCGTTCTTGTCTTTCTTCAGCAGCGTGTCCGGCACGCGAACTTCGCCAGCGATCACGACGCGGTTGGTGGTTGCCAGAGTTTCACAGGCAACGCGGACCTTCCACGGATCCATGCCGGTCTTTTTGGCTTCACGGTAGACGAGATCGACGATCTCGTCGGAAATGCGGTCGCACACCTTGTCGGGGTGACCTTCGGATACGGACTCGGAAGTGAAGAGATAATTCTGCCGCTGCACGGGATGTCCCCTCTAGAAAGCGACCGGCGCGATGCCGATCATTTGGCGCGACACGTGTTAGCGAAGCCGGCCAGACCTCGTCAAGCAGGCTTTCGTCGCGGAAGCGCTGTTCATGCAAGGGAGTTGCGACGGCGCATCGCCGTCGCACTCGCGCACCGGCCCGAAGATCAGCAGCGATCTTCGGAAAGTGAGATGCGCAATTTGGGCAGTCGCGGAGCCGCCTACGCATCCGTCAGGACGCGCGGCGCTCCTAGATTATTGGTCTTCGTCGTCGGCCAGGACCTTGGCCAGCTCGATAACCTTGCGCCGGACCTTGGGGTTGGAAATCCGGGCAAAGGCGCGGTTGAGCTGGAGACCTTCTGCGCTCGACAGAAAATCGACCACAAAAGACGTGGACGAATCTTCCGACAGCCCCTTGTTCTCGCCGCTCTCGCTGCCGGGAGCATCCTCGAAGAAGAAAGCAACCGGAACGCTCAGGATCGAAGCGATGGCCTGCAGGCGACTCGCTCCAACTCGGTTTGTTCCTTTCTCGTATTTCTGGATCTGTTGAAAAGTAATTCCGAGACTCTCTCCAAGTTTTTCCTGGCTCATTCCAAGCATATTGCGTCGCAGGCGAATGCGTCCGCCGACGTAGACGTCGGTCGGATTTGGTTTTTTCTTGTTCTCTTTTTCCACTGTCTTTCCTCGCCGGATTTTTCCAGCTTATTATTTGGGCAGGCACCCCATTCAGGGCAGTTTATTGCGTCCGAGTGCAGACGTTGATTGGCACAGCTTCTGGCTGCGCGGCGACATATGAGTTTCTAACAAGCACAGTGTCAATTCGCCCTGAGCCTCTGTCTGAGCTTCAAGCCACTTGCCGCAACGGCAATCAACAACATGATCAGAAAACCGTTAACGCGCGAAAACGGCGGCGAGGCAGCGCCAATGGCGGCCACCGGAAGCGAGACATCTATGGTGCCGCGAACATTCATCGCAAGTGCATCCACTACTCGCCCGCTCGGGTCGACAATGCCGGATATTCCTGTGTTGGCCGCGCGCAGGACCGGCAACCCGTTTTCGACCGCGCGGACCTGCGACTGCCGGAAATGCTGGTAGGGGCCCGGAGTGTCGCCAAACCACGCGTCGTTGGTGACGTTCACAATAATCCCAGTTGACGCTGCGTCAACCGCAACCATGCGGGGAAAGATTATTTCGTAACAAATGAAGGCTGATGCCTTGATCCCGCCGGGCAACTCGAGCGGACGCCGGTTGGCGCCGGCGGAGAAATTCATCGGCCCGGCAACCAACTGCGTCAGCCCGATCCGCTCCATCAGCCCGGCAAACGGAATGTACTCGCCAAACGGAACGAGATGGACCTTGTCGACAGCGTCGACGATCTCGCCCTTGTCGTTGATGCTGACAACGGAATTGTAATAGCGGGTGTCGTCGCCGGCTACCGATTCGCCTTCGGCGCGGACGATGCCCGCCATCAGCGTCTGACCGCTCCCCAGCATGTCGCCGATCGCCACCAGCGCGTCCGGCCGCTCGGTAAACAGGAACGGCATCGAGGTCTCGGGCCAGATGATCAGGTCCGGCTTCTTCGCACCCGGCTTGGGGGCCTCGGCCGAGAGTTGCAGCATGCTGGCAAAGATGCGGTCGCGGACGCGTCCGTCCCACTTCTCGGTGAGATCGATGTTGGGCTGGACAATACGGACATTGAGGGTTCGCTCGGCGGGCTGCGCCGGCCGGGACAGCTTGAAATAGCCATAAGCCGCATGGGCCGCGACCAGCACCACGGCCAGTGAGAAGCCGAGCCTGAGGTTGCGCCTGTCGGCGAGCAGCGCCGGCATGGCGAAGACAAAGATGGCCAGCACGTTCATGCCGGTGACGCCCGTAATCGTCACGCTCTGCATGAACAAAGGCACGGGCATGGCGGCAAAGCCGAGCGGGTTCCACGGAAAGCCAGTGAACAGGAAGGTGCGCAGCCATTCGATCAGGCCGAAGGCAAAGGCGAGCGCTGCGATACGGCCGATGCCGTCGCTCCACAACAGCCGCGCCAATGCGGCAGCAAAGCCATAGAAGAAGGCGAGGATCAGCGGGATGCCGACAACGGCGAAGGGCAGCGCCCAGGCAAAACTCTCGGCCTCGACCAGAACTGCGCCGCCGACCCACCAGAGCCCGGCGAGGAAATAGCCGAAGCCGAACCACCAGCCAGCGGCAAAGGCCGGCATGAGGCGGCGCAGGAAGCCTGCGGGCCTGTCGGCGACGGCACCATCAAGCAGCCACACCAGGATCGGGAATGAGACGAAGCAGGCGGCGAAGAAATCATATGGCGCCTGCCCAAGGACGGCAAAGGCGCCGGCCACAAAGGCGACAAGCGCCCTTTTCCATCCCCACAGCAGAATTATCCGCCCAGCGTGGCGCTCCATCCGTGCCCTCGTCGCAGAATCACGGATCGAAGGTGTAGCAGCACCGCAGGGCGGCACCAAATGGCGGACCGCCCGGCAGGCACAGGCTCACGCCTGTTCAGCCTTGGCGCGACGGCGGCGCTCGCTCTTGACGCTGTGGACGATGCGGACGCGCTTGACGCGGCGCGGGTCGGCGTCGAGCACGTGGAATTCGAAGCCCGGGATCGCCTGCACCACTTCGCCGCGCGCCGGCACGCGGCCGAGCGCATTGAAGATCATGCCGCCGATGGTGTCGACATATTCGCTGTGCTCGCCGGGCGAGAACTCCTCGCCGAGAACCTTGGCGACTTCCTCGATCTCGGCCTTGCCGTCGACGACATAAACGCCATCGCCGGCCTGGGTGATCATCGGCTCGTCGTCGTCATGCTCGTCCTCGATGTCGCCGACGACCATCTCGACGATGTCCTCGAGCGAGACGAGACCGTCGGTGCCGCCATATTCGTCGATGACCAGCGCCATCTGGGTGCGCGTCGCCTGCATGCGGCTCATCAGGTCCGAGGCCAACATCGACGGCGGCACGAACAACACGGTCCGGATCAGGTTGAGGTCGCCAATCGTGCGCTTGAGGTCGACCTGGGCGAGGTCGAGCTGCACGTCGGTGGGCTGCACCTTGCGCGTCCTGCCCTTCTTGACGTGCGCGCCACGGGTGATGTGGGCAAGCACGTCGCGGATGTGGACCATGCCGCGCGGGTCGTCGAGCGTCTCGACATAGACCGGCATGCGCGAATGGCCCGACTGCTCGAACACCGAAAGCAATTCGCCGAGCGTCGTCGACAGGTCGATCGCCTCGACGTCGGCACGCGGCACCATGACGTCCTCGACCCTGACTTCGCGGAGCCTGAGGATGTTGTTGAGCATGGCGCGCTCGCCGGGCGAAAACGAATCGGCGTCGCTGCCGGTTTCGGCCAGCGCGTCGACAATTTCCTCACGGATATTGGTACCGTTGCTGCGGTGACGGAAAAAACGGCTCAACCGCTCGATGAATGTTGGTCGCTCGGCCTGGGGGTCGTGCGTCGCTTGTAACGGCGCACTGCTACTAGGTCCGTCCTCGGTCTGGTCGGAGGCCTTTGCCGGGGTTCCCGTATCGGGCGTGGCGGCAGTCTCTTGCTTGTCGTTCATCGTCTTCCGGTCGTTGTTCGTCCCTGTTACGCGTAGGGATCGGGAATGGCAAGCCTCGCCAGGGCCTGGCGTTCGAGGGCTTCCATTTCCTCGGCCTCCTCGTCGGTCTCGTGATCATACCCCAAAAGGTGCAGGAGTCCGTGGATTATGAGGTGGGTTATGTGGTTTTCAAGAGGCTTGCCTTCAAGCGCGGCCTCACGCACGACAGTCTCGTAGGCGAGCACGATATCGCCGAGCATCGGCGGCAACGGGTCGCCCGGTGCCATCGGAAAGGCCGGAAAGGACAGCACGTTGGTCGGCTTGTCCTTCTGGCGCCATTCGGCGTTGAGGCTCTGGATGGCGTCGTCGTCGGTGAAGACAAGGCTGAGCTCGACGCCGTCCACCACCTCGACCTCAGCCTCGACAAGGACAACAGGCACGGCACGGTCGACGATTGCACGCAGCGTATCTTCGTCCGGCCAACCGCCTTCCTCGATCATCAAGTCAATGTCGAGAGCGCCCGCCGCAACGGCGGACGCCGGTGTTTTCTTGTCAGGCATGACCAAAACCGTCCCCGATCAACCCTCGGTGCCAAGGCCGCGGGCGACCTTGCCGTCACGGTCATAGGCCCTGACGATCTCGGCGACGAGCGGATGACGGACGACATCGGCGTCGTTAAAGCGCACGGTCACGGCACCCGGCACGCCGTCGAGGATACGCAGCGCCTCGACGAGGCCCGACTTGGTATTTGGTGGCAAGTCGATCTGCGTCGGGTCGCCCGTGATGATCATGCGCGAGCCTTCGCCGAGACGGGTCAGGAACATCTTCATCTGCATCGAGGTGGTGTTCTGCGCCTCGTCGAGGATGACGGCCGAATGGGCCAGCGTGCGGCCACGCATGAAGGCCAACGGCGCGATCTCGATGACCTCGGCTGCGATCGCCCGCTCGACCTTGTCGGCCGGCATCATGTCGTAGAGCGCGTCGTAGAGCGGCCGCAGATAGGGATCGACCTTCTCCTTCATGTCGCCAGGCAGGAAGCCGAGGCGTTCGCCCGCTTCCACCGCCGGTCGCGACAGGATGATGCGCTCGACCATGCCGCGTTCGAGCAGCATGGCGGCATGCGCCACTGCGAGATAGGTCTTGCCTGTGCCGGCAGGGCCGATGCCGAAGACGAGCTCGGCGCGCTCCAGCGCCCGCATATAGGCGTCCTGGTTGAGCGAGCGGGCGTAGATCGTGCGCTTGCGCGTCGAGATCTGGGCGGCCGCCATCTTGCCCTTGCGCTCCAGTGTCGGCAGCGTCAGCTGGTCGTCGGGGGCAACTGCCATGCGCACGGCGCCGTCTACGTCGGATTGCGCCACTTCGCCGCCTTTCTGCAGGATGGCATAAAGATGATCGAGCGCGCGACGCGCCTGCTCGGCTGCGGTGGCACTGCCCTTGATGGTCAGCTGGTTGCCGCGCGAGCGGATGTCGACGCCGAGTTTCTGTTCGAGACGGGCCAGGTTCTCGTCGAACTGGCCATAAAGCGCACTGGCTAGCTTGTTGTTGTCGAAGGTCAGTACGATGTGCGCCATGTCAGACGCCCCGGAGGGCAGGTTCTTGAGTTCAGCAGCGCTCAACCGTCTCTCCTCATCTGCCGTACGGCCGATCAGACCGCCTCGGCGAACAGGCTGTTGGTGCCTGTCTTCGTGATTCGCACATCAACAATGTCACCGATTTCGCCGGCCTTTTCATCAACAATAACCGGCTGCAGCCAGGGCGACCGTCCGACGATCTGCCCGGGCTGGCGGCCCGGCTTTTCGATCAGGGTCGAAATCGTCTGTCCGACCAGCCCGTCGGCGAATGCGTGCTGCTGCTCGGTGATCAACTTTTGCAGCCGCTGCAGGCGCTCGTCCTTGACCTCTTCCTCGACATGGCCGTCCATTTCGGCACCGGGCGTGCCCGGACGCGGCGAATATTTGAACGTGTAGGCCGAGGCGTAATTGGTCTGGCGCACGATCTCCATTGTAGCCTCGAAATCTTCATCCGTCTCGCCGGGAAAGCCGACGATGAAATCGCCCGACATGGCGATGTCAGGGCGGGCGGCGCGAATGCGGTCGATCAGCTTGAGATAGTCCGATGCCGTGTGCTTGCGATTCATCGCCTTGAGGATGCGGTCCGAGCCCGACTGCACCGGCAGGTGCAGGTAGGGCATCAGGGCGCGCAGGTCGCGATGGGCCGCAATCAGTTCGTCGTCCATGTCGCGCGGATGGCTGGTGGTGTAGCGCAGCCGTGCGATGCCGGGGATCTCGGCGAGGCGAAAAAGCAAGCGCCCAAGCCCCCACTCTTTGCCGTCGGCGCCCTCGCCGTGCCAGGCGTTGACGTTCTGCCCAAGCAAGGTGACCTCGCGCACGCCGGCCTCGGCCAGCCTTTCAGCCTCGGTGACGATCTGGGCGACCGAGCGCGACACTTCCGAGCCCCTGGTATAGGGCACCACGCAGAAGGTGCAGAACTTGTCGCAGCCTTCCTGGACGGTCAGGAAGGCGGTGACGCCGCGCTTGGCGACCTCGGATTTCCTCGGCTGCGGCAGATGCTCGAACTTGTCCTCGAGCGCATATTCAGTCTCGATCACTTTCTGGCCGCCACGCGCCCTCTTCACCACTTCGGGCAGGCGATGATAGGTCTGCGGCCCCACAACGAGGTCGACCGCCGACGCGCGGCGCAGGATCTCCCGGCCCTCGGCCTGGGCGACGCAACCGGTGACGCCGACGATCAGCTCGCGGCCGTTTTCCGCGCGCTCGGCCTTGAGCTTGCCCAGGCGCCCGAGCTGCGAATAGACCTTCTCGGCGGCCTTCTCCCTGATATGGCAGGTGTTGAGCAGGATCAGGTCGGCGTCTTCGATGGTCTCGGTCGCGGCATAGCCGTCGGCGGCAAGCGCATCGCTCATACGCTGCGAGTCGTAGACGTTCATCTGGCAGCCATAGGTCTTGATGAAGACCTTCTTGGCAGCGCCCGTTGCTGCGTCGGCTTTGTTGGCCGGCATGATTTCAGCGATATCGTCGATTTCCATGCGGCGCCTATTAGCGCCTTTCAACGGGAAAAAACAGACGCTTTACGCCTTCGGTGCCACTAGTCGTGGCTGGACGACGTGCGGCGGTCTGGACAGGATGGCCACCACTTCGCATCCGGCACCGCCGCCCAACGCGGTTTCTCCAAAGATCGGCGTCAAATACAGGTACTGATAGGCTCTCTCGCGCCGTCCCAAATACGGCATTTGCCGTATTGCCCACAGTCTCAGCGATAGAATATTCGGCCAACTATTGATTGAATTGGCAGCGGGGATCTGGGTGATGAAATTGAAGGTTGGAGTGTTCGCTGGTCTTTTGGCGGTAGGTATCTGCGATCACGCGCTGGCCGCAGACACTGTTGTGGTTGAACCAGGCTCGACCGCATACAACTGGTCTGGTGTCTATGCCGGCGTAATGCTCGGATATGGAACTGGCGACTCCACTGCAGTTTCCGACGGTGGCTTCGACGGATCAGCTCCTGAGGACCGAGCAGACCTGAGCCCTGGCGGGTTCGCCGGCGCAGCGGTTGCCGGCTACAACTGGCAGCGTGGCCGGTTGGTTTATGGTCTCGAAGGCGAGCTTGGGTATCTCGGAGCCAAGGACAGCTTTTGGGAACCCGAAGGGGAAGATTATTTCGGCCAAACAGAGTATGGCCTCTATGGCAGCCTGGTTGGCCGCGTGGGGTTTGCGGTAGATCGCACGCTCATTTCAGCGAAGGCCGGATTGATCGTCGCCGATATCGACTACGGATATGGTGACACCGACGACGGCGAACCGGACCCCGAAGGTTCGATCTTCGAAAGCCGGGCAAAAGCCGGGTTCACTGTTGGCGCAAGCCTTGAACATGCCTTCACGGACAACTGGGTCGGGCGCCTGGATTACTCCTATTCGGATTTTGGCTCGCATGACCGAACCGATGAATACGACGCGACCTACAAGGTCTCCGACGATATCCATATGATCCGAATTGGCATCGCCAAGAAGTTCTGATCTCAACTTTAACCCCCGCTCCAACCGGGGTTTCTTGCTCACTCAGATTTGGCGCTGTCGTCACCTCACCGCGCCGGCCTGCAATTGCAAGCCGTTGCCGCCTGGCAATTGTCAGCGCGCCGGCAACGGCTGACCAAGCGACTGCTGCATCATGTCGCGGACCCGCTCTTCCATCAGCCGCGTCGCTTCCTTGCGGCTCGACTTGGCGGAAAAGTCGATCGGTTCGCCAAAGCGGATTTCGACGTCGAGGCCGCCTTCGGCCAGCAGTTGGCCGACATGCGGCACCAGGTCCATGTCGCCGATCCAACTGGCAAGCGGGCGATGCTGGCGGCCAAGCGGAATGCCGTGGATGCGGGTATAGGCGATCGACACCGGCTGGATGACGACATGTTCGGCGGCGCCTTCGGCGATCGCCATCGAGGCGGCACCAAACAGCGTGCTCTTGAACGGCAACAGCATGTTGCCATCACCGGTGCTGCCTTCGGCAAACAGCACCATGGCATTGCCGGCGGCGAGACGCCTGGCGATCTCGCTGGCCTGGTCGCCAGACTTGCGCTTGCGCTCGCGCTCGATGAAGACCGTGCGCTGCAGCCGCGACAGGAAACCGAAGATCGGCCAGCCATTGAGTTCCGACTTGGCGATGAAGGTGACGTCGAAACGCGACCCCATCGCCATGATGTCGGTCCAGGAGATGTGGTTGGAGGCGATCATCAGCGGTCGGGTCTTCACCATCTCACCGACGACATGCACGCGCATGCCGAGCGCCTTGAGCATGGCGCGGTGCCAGATCTTCAGGATCACGGTTTCCGGCCACAAGCCGGTCTTCATCGAGATGAGTTGCAGCGGCACCAGCACCAGCGAGGCCGCAACCATCCAGAAGAGCGCGAGCCCCGTACGGATCTTTCCGATCATGTAGCGCTCGACGCCCTTATTGATTTCGGGCTTCTGGCTAGCGAAGATCGAGCCGCATGACAAGCGCGCCCGTCGCCCCTTGCGCCGACTGGTAATAGTTCGGGCGCTTGCCGACCTCGTGGAAGCCGAACTTGCGGTAGAGGCCGATTGCCGGTGCATTGGTCTCGTCGACCTCGAGGAACAGCGCCTCGGCACGCTGGGCGTGCAGTTCGCGCAACACCGCGTCCATCAAGCGCCAGCCTACGCCATGGCGGCGGTGCGACCGCGACACTGCAATCGTCAGGATTTCAGCCTCGCCGGCGGCGAGCCTTGCCAGCACGAAGCCGGCGGGTGCTTCGGCGCCGTGGCCGATCTCGCGGACGGCAAAGCCGAACACCGTGTCCTGTTCGAGAAGTGCCGAAAATTCCTCGCCCGACCACGGCCTGACGAAATCCTCGCGATGCAAGGGAGCGATTGCGGCGCTGTCGCCTGTTGTCAGGAGTTCGAGGGCATAGTCGCGCTTCAGCGGCCAGAACGGCAGTTTCATTTCTCTTCCCTAGGCAGCACGAAGCCAGCCTGCGGCTTGGCATCCGGTGCTCTCAGATAAATCGGCTTCGGTCGCTCACCATCGCCGGCCTTGCCGGCTGCGATGCGGGCATAGGTGCGGATGTCGGCGGTGGCCGACAAGGGCCCGAACGCGAACACCTTGCCGGTGGCAGCGCCGGCGATCAGCTGCGCCGCGGTGCCGGCCAGCGCGATCGTTTCCGAGGCGGCAATGGCAGCCGCCTCGTCGGGTGTCAGGACCGCCGGCTGGCGGATCGCCCGCCCATCTTCATCATAGACGGCCGCATGCAGTTCCGCGCGGCCGGCATCGAGGGCGGCAAGCACCTTGCGCGGGCCGAGCGCCTGGCGCGTTTCGGCGGCCAGTGCCTCCAGCGTCGTCACGCCGACTGCCGGGACCTTCAGCGCCAGCGAAAAGCCGCGCGCCGCCGATACCGCAACCCGCACGCCGGTGAATGATCCCGGACCGGTGGAAACGGCAATCCGCGCGAGATCGGCATAGCTCTTGCCGGCCTGTGCCAAGGCTTCGTCGATGACGCCCATCAGGTGCTCGGCATGACCCTTGCCGAGGTCACGAACGGAACGGCCAAGCTCACGGCCGGCGCCGACGTCGTAGACGCTGGCGGCACAGAGGCTTGCGGCACAGTCGATGGCGAGCAGGATCATTTCTTGCTCCGGATCGGCCGCCGGAGATGGCTGCAACGGAATGCGTTCATGTCGTCCAATTTACCACGGACTGCTTAGCATTCCGTTGGCAAAGCTCAGCCCCGTTCCTTCGCCTTGAGCTCGAGCCGGCGCTTGTGGAGGACCGGTTCGGTATAGCCGTTGGGCTGGGCGCGGCCTTCGAAGACGAGGTCGCAGGCGGCGCGGAAGGCGGTCGACTGGTCGAACTCGGGCGCCATCGGCTTGTAGAGCGGATCACCGACATTCTGCCGGTCGACGATCGCCGCCATGCGCTGCAGCGAATCCATCACCTGGATGTGCGAGCAGACGTCGTGGCGCAGCCAGTTGGCGATGTGCTGGGACGAGATGCGCAAGGTGGCCCGGTCTTCCATCAGCCCGATGTCGTTGATGTCGGGAACCTTGGAGCAGCCGACGCCCTGGTCGATCCAGCGCACGACATAACCCAGGATGCCCTGCGCATTGTTGTCGAGCTCACGCTGGATCTCGTCGGGCGTCCAGTTGGGACGAACGACGACTGGCACCGACAGGATGTCGTCGAGCCGCGCCTTGGGCCGGCTCTTCAGCTCGGCCTGGACGGCATGCACGTCGACCTTGTGGTAGTGGGTGGCATGAAGCGTCGCTGCCGTCGGCGACGGCACCCAGGCGGTGTTGGCGCCGGCGCGTGGGTGGGCGATCTTCTGCTCCAGCATCGCTGCCATCAGGTCGGGCATCGCCCACATGCCCTTGCCGATCTGGGCATGGCCCGACAGGCCGCATTCGAGCCCGGTGTCGACGTTCCAGGCCTCATAGGCATTGATCCATGGCGCCTGCTTCATGTCGCCCTTGCGCACCATGGGGCCGGCTTCCATCGAGCTGTGGATTTCGTCGCCGGTGCGGTCGAGGAAGCCGGTGTTGATGAACACCACGCGTTCCTTGGCGGCACGGATGCATTCCCTGAGGTTGATCGTGGTGCGCCGCTCCTCGTCCATGATGCCCATCTTGATGGTCTTGCGCGGCATGCCGACAAGCCGCTCGACGCGGTCGAAGATCTCGACGGCAAAGGCAACTTCCTCGGGACCATGCATCTTCGGCTTGACCACATACATCGAGCCCGCGCGGGAATTCATGCGACGCCCGTTGGCGCCGACGTCATGAAGCGCAATCAGCGCGGTGATCGCCGCATCCATGATGCCTTCGGGCACCTCGTGGCCGTCACGGTCATGGATCGCGGGATTGGTCATCAGGTGGCCGACATTGCGCACCAGCATCAACGAGCGGCCGGGCAGCGAAACGGTCTTGCCGTCGGCACCGGTATAGGAACGGTCGGCGTTCAGCTTGCGGGTGACAAGCTTGCCGCCCTTGTCGAAGCTTTCCGCGAGATCGCCCTTCATCAGGCCGAGCCAGTTGCGGTAGACGGTGACCTTGTCTTCGGCGTCGACTGCCGCGACCGAATCCTCGCAGTCCTGGATGGTGGTGAGAGCGGACTCCAGGATCATGTCGGCGATACCGGCCGGATCGGTCTTGCCGATCGCACTGTCCCTGTCGACCACCACCTCGACATGCAGGCCGTTCTTGACCAGCAGCACCGCATCGGGATTCTTTGCCTCGCCGCGATAACCGGCGAATTGTTTGCCGTCGCCCAGTACAACCGAACCGGCAGCGGTGGCAAGCTTGAGCGTGCCGCCCTCGACCGCAAGCGCAGTCACGTCAGACCAGTTGCCCGACGCCAGCGGTGCGGACTGATCGAGGAACGCCTTGGCCCAGGCGATGACCTTTTGGCCACGCTTGGGATTGTAGCCCTTGGTCTTCTCGGCGCCGTCGGCATCCGGGATCGCATCGGTGCCGTAGAGCGCGTCATAGAGCGAACCCCAGCGCGCATTGGCGGCGTTCAGCGCATAACGCGCATTCATCACCGGCACTACAAGCTGCGGCCCGGCGACGGTGGCGATCTCGGGATCGACATTCTCGGTGGTGACAGCAAAGGCTGGCCCCTCGGGGGCCAAATAGCCGATCTCGCTCAGGAACGCCTTGTAGGCCGCCATGTCGTGCGGGGCGCCATGCTTGCGGTACCAGGCATCGAGCTTGAGCTGGAAGTCGTCGCGCTTTTCCAAAAGCGCCCGGTTTTTCGGCGCCAGATCATGCACGATCGCGGCAAAACCCTCCCAGAACGCATCCGCATCCACACCCGTCCCCGGCAGAGCCTCCGAGACCACGAAGTCGTGGAGCGCGCGCGCAACAGAAAGGCCATGAAGGGAGACAGTATCGGTCATGAGATGCGCTCCAGAATTCCGGCGCCGCAGGGGCGTTCTAAATAACGTTTTCGGGCGTTTGGCACGCAAAACGCGCAGGGTCAATTCGTCGAATGTTGCAAGGCAGCAATGATTTACTGACCTCGCCGCTGCAAATCGATTTAGCCGTCAAACGGCTATCCGGGGCCGGCCACTGGCAGTGGCAAGCACATGAGCCTCGATGAACATGCGCTGGCTTTCGACCGTCGAGACCTTGAGGTCGATCGCCACATCGATCTCGGCGGCATCGGTGCCGGCGTCGCGGGCTCTTCCGGCAACGATGGCGCGCGCTTCGGCCTCCGCCAAAGCCATTGCCGCCTCCTCGTCGGTGAAGTCGCGCAGCAATTCACCGACCGCGACCCGGAACAGGCCCTCCTTGGGCTGGCTGACACGCGCCTCGGCCGTCACGCGGACCTGGCCGACCACGGCACCCAGCGCATTGGCGACGTCGGTATCCTCGGGCACCACGCATTCATTGCCGACCAATGGCGGCAGGCCGGCATAATGCAGCGGGGCCGAGGCACCGAGACCGATGACCGGACGGTCGAGCGCAACCGTGAAGCGAGCGATACCGGGATGGGCGTCGACCGCGCGCTGTACCAGCGCGTGTGCCACGGTTGCAGCACCGTCGAGCCCGTCCTCGGCGAATGCGGTTTCGAGGATCACCTCCGCCGACAGGCGGGTCAGCGTCGCCAGCACGCGTTCGGCAATCGCCTCCGGGCTCGCCGCGATCGGCTGGCCGCGACCGTCGCGCTTGCGGGCGAACAGCTCGGCGCCGAGCCTTGCCGCCGCCTCGTCCCAATTGGCCTGGCGGCCAAGCACATGGGCGGCATCCGAAGGCGTGAAGCCACAGACATGGACAAGCCCGCGCGACACCAGCCGGTTGAGCGTGGCATTCTGGGCGTTGGAGGTGAGCAAACGGTCGATCGGCTGCGGCACGCCGGTAATCTGGTCGTAGAGCTTTGCCTCCGGCGCGGTCAACCCTGCCGCCAGTTGCTCGGGCACGCCGGTGCGCACAGCGAAACGGCCATCCATGCGTCCGGGATTGGGGGCGCGCAGCTGGCGTTCCAGCTCCACAGTCACAGCCTCGCCATGGACCATGCCGGCAAGCGCCAGCGGCACAAGGCGGCGCGGGCCGAGCGACATCTTCGGCTTCAGCCCGCCTTCCTCCAGCGCCACCTCGGAATCGCCACCGAGGC
This sequence comes from Aminobacter aminovorans, assembly GCF_900445235.1. Classification (NCBI taxonomy): domain Bacteria; kingdom Pseudomonadati; phylum Pseudomonadota; class Alphaproteobacteria; order Hyphomicrobiales; family Phyllobacteriaceae; genus Aminobacter; species Aminobacter aminovorans. Next base: position 49,322 of record NZ_UFSM01000001.1, read on the forward strand.
CGAAGGTGCGCATTGCGACAGCCTCGACCATGGTGCGGAAGCCGCCGACGGTGGCGCCCTCGGGATCGAGGCGTGGGCGGCCGTGGTCGAGTACGGCGACATCGGTGGTGGTGCCGCCAATGTCGGAGACAACTGCATTGTCGAGCCCGGTCATGTGACGGGCGCCGACGAGGCTGGCAGCGGGACCGGACAGGATTGTCTCGATCGGCCGCTGGCGGGCGAATTGGGCAGACACCAGCGCGCCATCGCCGCGCACCACCATCAAGGGCGCGTTGATCTTGCGCTTGTCGAGAAACCCTTCGGTCGCGGCGACGAGGCGGTCGATCATCGAGATCAGGCGGGCATTAAGCAAGGTAGTCAGAGCCCGGCGCGGGCCGCCGAGCTTGGCCGACAACTCGTGGCTGGTGGTGACTGGCATGCCCGTCGCCTCGCGGATGAGGTCGCGGGCGGCGATCTCATGGGCCGGGTTGCGGGTGGCGAAATAGGCGCAGACGGCGAAACCCGAGACGGATTTCGCCAATTCCGGCAAGGCCGCTTCGAGGGCTCCGAGATCAAGCGTGCGGGCGTTGCCGTGGACGTCATGGCCGCCCTCGCACAGCACCAGCGGGTCGGTGCCGAGCGCGGTCTTCAGCCCGTCGCGGGCGAGGTCGGCCTCGGAGAAGCCGATCATCACCAGCGCCACGCGCCCGCCCTGGCCCTCGACAAGCGCGTTGGTGGCAAGCGTCGTCGACATCGACACCAGCTTGATGGCGGCGGGATTGACGCCCGCCTTGTCCAGCACCGCGTCGACCGCGCCCGCAATGCCGACAGCCAGGTCGTGGCGGGTGGTCAGCGACTTAGCCTTGGCCAGCACCTTGCCCTGCGGGCCATGTGCCTCGGACCACAGCACGGCGTCAGTGTAGGTGCCGCCGGTGTCGATCCCGAGATAGAGGGGGCCGAGATTAAGGGGATGGCTGGCGTGCATGCGCTGATGTTCCGGACTTGGTGGGCTCCGTCCCGCTTAGCCGATATCGCCCGCAAAGCAAAATTGGCCAGTTGCGGCCAAGCAGGGGGGCAGCCCAAGGCGCTTCCCCATTTTCTGCCTGCCTCGTGCCGCGCACGCCTGTCTCGCGACGAAGCCTGCCCTCCGCTATGGCTCCGGGCGCTTAGCCGTTTGCCAAGCCAAATCGTTGGCTTGTCATCGACCTTCGGTCGACCACGACACGCTCTTGTGGGTGTTGTCGCACCAGGGCTTGTTGGCCGACTGGCCGCAGCGGCAAAGCCAGACTTTTGTCGCGCGGTCGATCGTGTGGCCGGTGCCGGTGACGATCTCGACATTGCCCTCGAGCTTGAGGTTGCCATTGGCCTGCGGCGTGACGACCAGCGGGCCGTCGCGGACGGCGAGCGGCTGGCTTTCCTTCAGCGCCGGCTCGCCGGTCGCGGCAAAGCCGGTCTTGGTGTGGCTGCCGTCGCAGAACGGCTTGTTCTCAGAGGCGCCGCAGCGACACAAGGTGGCGCGATGGAAGGTCTCGCCATTGAAGACGATCTCGGCATGCAGGGCGAGCGGCCCGTTCTCGCGGATGCGAACGGTGTTGACCACCGGCGGCGCCTCAGCCGGCCCGCCATCCCTGCGGCGATAGGTGATGGCGCCCGAAGGACAGCTTTCGGCGATCGCCACGATCTGCTCGACAGACGCCGCGTCGGGATGGATCCACTCGCCCGGCGCATTGGGCTCGAAGACATGCGGATTGGCGAGAACGCAGTTGCGCGAATGGATGCAGCGACGACCGGAAAAACCGACATCGATCTTCTCGCCCTCGACCATGCCCTTGGCCATGTATTTCGCGGCCTCCGTGGATATGGGTGGAGCTTATCGTTACGGCGTGCGCTGGCAAGGGCTGCTTGCGCTAGACGCAGATTCTGAGAGCTTGCGTTCCTTCGCCCCCCTCTGGCCTGCCTGCCATCTCCCCCACAAGGAGGGAGATCACGCTGTCATCGTCGCCGCGCCCAATCGCTGAGACAGTAAGCTGAACCCCCGCAGTCTTGCAGGACTTGCGCCGCCGGCGACGCGACTAATCTCCCTCCTTGTGGGGGAGATGCCCGGCAGGGCAGAGGGGGGGTGCGAAGAAACACTACCAAGCAGGAAATAGCGCAGGAGCCTACGGGACAAGATCGTCCGTCAGCCCTGCGAAATCTGCTCGTCCTGCTCGACCGTCAGCGGTTTCACTCCTGCCGGCAGCGGTTCGACGGCAGGCTGCACTGCCGCCGGCGGGGCGGCGACGGGTGCCGGGGGCACCCTAGCGCGGGCAGCGCAGGCGGAGAGGATTGCCAGGGCAAGGAAGGCGGCGAGCAGTTTCATGGGGCGGGCGTTAAGGGCAAGGTGTGGCGGGATCGCGGCAGCAGATGAGCCCGAGGTACCGGCAAGGTCAAGCCATCGCTTGCCGGCCCTCGTGGGCAGCTGCTGACAGAAGCCTGTCAGCAGGGGTCTGCTATTCCTGGGCAAACCAAGGGAGGATGGCATGAGCGGCTTTGACGACTTCGATTTCCTGATTGGCGACTGGACGGTGACCAACGAACGCCTGCGCGAGCGGCTGGTGGGGTCAACCGAGTGGGAGACTTTTTCTGCCTTCTCGCACATCGAAAAGGTGATGCAGGCACCCGACGGCACGTTCGGCGGCAATCTCGACCAGATGACGGTGCCAGAGCGCGGCTTCACCGGCATGACGCTCAGGCTCTACAACCCCGAGACAAGGCTGTGGTCGATCTACTGGAGCGACACAAAGAGTTACCGGCTGTTCCCGCCGACCGTCGGGCGGTTCGAGGACGGCCGCGGCATCTTCCATGGCGACGATATCGAAGGTGGTGTGCCGGTGCGCGTGCGGTTTCTATGGACTCCGGGTGCAAGCCCGCGCTGGGAACAGGCAATGTCCAGGGATGGCGGCGAGACGTGGGAGCTTAACTGGGTGATGCGGTTTGGGAGGTAACGATCGACCCCCTCATGTTGCGTATCCGTGATGGCCGACACGATGGTTTGCGCCGCCCCTCATCCGGCCCTGCGGGCCACCTTCTCCCCTTGAACGGGGAGAAGGGAAAAAGCGTTGATCGCCTGCCTCAGAGTCCGATCTTCTCCGCCGGCGGCCCCGGGAAGCGCGCGTAGTCCGGGGCGCCTTCCGGCGTGCCGAGCAAATCACGCACCGCGCGGACGCCCTGGTCGATCGCCGAATGGGCGTAGGCGTAAGCGCCGCTGTCGGCGTTGGCGATTGCGATGCGGCCCCAGGGCTTGCGCGCGGCTTCGATGGGCAGCGGGCCATCGGGCCAGAAGCGGTCGCCCGGACGCATGTATTCGTAGGCGTAGCCGTGCGACCAGCGATTGCAGGTGATGGCCTCGATGTCGCGGGCGGGGTCGAAGCCGCCGCCTGACAGGGCGCGGCCGAGCAGATCGCGGATCGAACGTTCCATTTCCTCGAAGCTCAACGTCAACAGCGCGCGCCGCCCGGCCAGCGCCTGTTCGCGCGGGGCAAGGCCCGGGCTGGTCATCACCTTGGACAAATGCAGGACGACAGGATCGCCCGGCTTGTCAGCAAATTTGTAGGCGCCCATCGAAACGGGAAAATCGATGTCGGCACCGCTCCAGAAATCGCCGCGCGCCCTGAAGCCGTCGATCTTGAGCTTGTCGAATGCCTCCCAATTGCGGAGCTGGACGTTGGTGTAGATCAGCGGCACCTTCTGCTGGTCGTTGAGGGCAGCTATCTGCTCAGTGCCGAGTTCGTTGGTGAGATAGGGAATGACGCGGTGCCAGCAGGCGAGCACGACGTGCCCGGCCTTGACGCTGACCGGCTTGCCCTTGATATCGGCATAGGTGACGGCGACCGAACCGGCACTGTCTGGGGCGCCATCATGCGCGACCTTGACGACTGTCGAATTCAGTCTGATGCGGACAGGGTTTTCCGGCTTGTCGAGGGCTGAATAGTCGACGGTTTCGGTGACCAGATCTTCCATTGTCGTGCCAGCGAGCGCGCTTGGCACCAGCGCGCGTACCAGAGCGCGGGCGATGCCGGCATTGCCGTCGGGGAAATGGTAGATGTAGTCGTCGGGGTCGGTGAAGGCGAGACGGCCGGACGGGCTGTTGTATTTCGACACGGCTTCGCCGAGATCCATGCTGTCGAAGCCCGGATTGCCGTTGGCGCGCGCGTCGAGCGCGCTCGCGGCATCGATGCCGACGCCGAAATAGCCGTTGGTGGAGGTCGCGAAATAGTCGGCGACCTCAGGGTCGACCTTGGCGTGGTCGAGCAGGAACGCCCTGTAGGTGATCTCCGACAGCTTCTCCAGGCGCTGCTCGCGGCTCAGGCCGGGCAGATAGTCTCCGGGCGCTTCCATAAGCTGGATCAGGTCGGCCTTGGCCTTGTCCTTGAGCGGCGTCTCGGCCACCCACTCAGCCGGCTTGCCCTTGCGGATGACCAGCTTGTCTTCGCCCCACTGCTCCTTCGAGAAGAAGATGGCGCCCGTAAGCCCGCGATCGTCGGACCATTTCTGGTCGTAGAAGGTTTCGAAGCGTTTCGGCTCGATGCCGATGTCCGCGAGCAGCGCGTTGACGGCCGGGCTGAAGTAGCTCGGCGTCTGCATCGACTGGCTGCCGCCATAGCCGATGAGTTTGGCGCCGTTCGAGGCGGTGAATTCGTTGCGCATGGCGTGGCCGCCAAAATCCTCGAGCGGATCGATGATCAGCACGCGCTTGTCGAGGCCGGCCTGCTTGCGGAAGGCGTGAGCGGCGGCAAGGCCCGAAATGCCCGCACCTACGACCACCAGGTCGTAGCTCTCGGCGCTATCAGTGACCGGGCCGGCATCGGACCAGTAGGTGCCGTCGCGGACGGCATGCATGACATTCTGGGCAGCATCGGTCTGGCCTCGCAGGCCGCCAGCGGCGGGCGGGTAGGCAACGGGGCCGGCTTGGGCATGCGCCCGGCCGGGGCCCATGGCGCGCAACGCCAAGGCACCGCCGATCGCCATCGCCACGCCGTCCATGAAATCGCGCCTGGATATGGCGCGATCCATACCCAGTTTCTTGTCCTTTTCAGTCCAGTTCATGATGTTCCCTCTGGCAGAATGCGAGGGAAGGCTAGCCATCTTCACGATGTCAGTAAATCGACAGAACAGTCGAAGACGCGTGGCGACGAATAATTCGACGCTGCGGTGCAATACGGTTTTGCACTGCAGGATGACTTCGGATGGATGCCCCGATTGCCGAAGGGCGAGGTAAGCCGGGGGCACGATTCGGCGCGCGGCGTTGATAATTTTAGGAGCTGGCGCAGAGTTTGCGCCGCCCCTCATCCGGCTGCGGGCCACCGCCCTACGGTATGGCTCCGGGCGTTTGTCGCTTCAGTCGACACATCATTGTCGACTGAAGCGACCGTTGGCTGGGTCCTCCTCCCCAGTGAACGGGGAGAAGGAAAAAGAGAACGTTAGTTGTCGCCCATCTTGAGCGCCTGGATGAAGGCTTCCTGCGGGATATCGACCTTGCCGAACTGGCGCATGCGCTTCTTGCCCTCTTTCTGCTTCTCGAGCAGCTTGCGCTTGCGGGTGACGTCGCCGCCGTAGCACTTGGCGGTGACGTCCTTGCGTAGGGCGGAAATCGTTTCGCGGGCAATGACCTTGCCGCCGATCGCCGCCTGGATCGGGATCTTGAACATGTGCTGAGGGATCAGCTCCTTCAGCTTCTCGACCATGACGCGGCCGCGCTTTTCGGCGGCGGTGCGGTGGACCAGCATCGACAGCGCGTCGACCGGCTCCTCGTTGACCAGGATCGACATCTTGACGAGGTCGCCTTCGCGATAGTCGGTGAGGTGGTAGTCGAACGAGGCGTATCCCTTGGAGATTGACTTCAGCCGGTCGTAGAAGTCGAACACGACCTCGTTGAGCGGCAGGTCGTAGACCAGCATGGCGCGCTTGCCGACATAGCTGAGGTCGGCCTGGATGCCGCGGCGCTCCTGGCACAGTTTCAGGATCGAGCCGAGATAGTCGTCAGGGGTGAGGATGGTGGCACGGATCCACGGCTCCTCGATCGCAGCGATCTTGACCACGTCGGGCATGTCGGCGGGATTGTGCAGTTCCTTGACCGAGCCGTCATTGAGGTTCATGCGGTAGACGACGCTGGGGGCGGTGGCGATGAGGTCGAGGTTGAATTCGCGCTCGAGCCGCTCCTGGATGATCTCGAGGTGGAGCAGGCCGAGGAAGCCACAGCGGAAGCCGAAGCCGAGTGCGGCCGAGGTTTCCATCTCGAAGGAGAAGCTGGCGTCGTTGAGGCGGAGCTTGCCCATGGCAGCGCGCAGGTCTTCGAAGTCGGCGGCGTCGACCGGGAACAGGCCGCAGAACACCACAGGCTGGGCCGGCTTGAAGCCCGGCAGGGCCTTGGCGGTCGGGCGCTTGTCCTCGGTGATGGTGTCGCCGACGCGGGTGTCGGCCACTTCCTTGATCGAGCCGGTGAAGAAGCCGAACTCACCTGGGCCGAGCTCGTCGACCTGGATCATCTTGGGCGTGAAGACACCGGTGCGCTCGACCAGGTACTTGGCATTGGTCTCCATCATGCGGATGGTCTGGCCCTTCTTGAGCTTGCCATCGATGATGCGGACCAGAACGATGACGCCAAGATAGGTGTCGTACCAGCTGTCGACCAGCATCGCCTTGAGCGGCGCCTCGGCGTCGCCTTCGCGCGGCGGCGGCAGCTGGGTGACGATCGCTTCCAGAACGTCGGGAATGCCGAGACCAGTCTTGGCCGAGATGTAGACGGCCTGCGATGCGTCGATGCCGATGACTTCCTCGACCTGCTCCTTGATGCGCTCGGGCTCGGCAGCGGGCAGGTCGATCTTGTTGAGGACGACGACGATCTCGTGGTTGTTGTCGATCGCCTGGTAGACGTTTGCCAGCGTCTGCGCCTCGACGCCCTGGCTGGCGTCGACGACGAGGAGCGATCCCTCGCAGGCCGACAGCGAGCGCGAGACTTCATAGGCGAAGTCGACGTGGCCGGGCGTGTCGATCAGATTGAGGATGTAATCCTCACCATTGTTGGCGCGGTAGTTGAGGCGAACGGTCTGGGCCTTGATGGTGATGCCGCGCTCGCGCTCGATGTCCATGTTGTCGAGGACCTGCTCGGTCATCTCGCGCAGTTCCAGTCCGCCGGTGGACTGGATCAGCCGGTCGGCAAGCGTCGACTTGCCGTGATCGATATGAGCAACGATGGAGAAATTGCGGATGTGGTCGAGCGGTGTGGTCATGCGCCGCGCTTTAGCAGGGGCGGCAAAGCTTAACAAGCAGGGCGGTTAACAAGCAGGGAAAACGCAGCGCGGCTTTGCGCCGGCCTTTGCTACCAGCGCAACGCGTAGCGCCCAGCGATGGCGCCGACGGCGGTCAGGATGGCGATGGCCAGCGTGTACCAGGTGGCGACGAAGAACGGCGAGTCATCGAAGCAATGCGCGGCATAAAGCGTGGCGGCAAGGCCGCCGGCAAGCAGGCCGCAGGCGGCACCAGCGAGGCTGGGACGCGTCGGCGCGCCCTGGCGCATGGCGGTGAGCAGGACCGCGAGCGGGCCGAGGCCGATGAGCGGGATCAGCGTCAGGCAGATACGGGCATTGGTACCGACGAGCCTTGTCGCCCATTCGGCCGACGGGATTGTGGTGAGCTCGACGAGGATGGCGCCGAGCAGGATGGTCGGCGCCACGGCGAGCAGGCCGAGCCGCATGCCGAGGCGTGCACCGGGGCGGGCAAGGCTCAACGCCAGCGCGGCCGTAGTGCCAACCAGCGCCAGGGTGACGACGAATTTGAGCAGGAAGCGCCAGGTTTCGGCGGCGGCGGCAAAATCGGCGCGCGGGCCGGCGACGATGGAAAAGACGATAGCGGCAATGACGCTCGCCACGACGAAGGCGGCGAGCAGCAGTGTGCCGAACGAACGCCGGGCTGCTGCCGCGTCGCAGGAAATCGCCTTGATGAGATCCTTCGTTTCCATTTCCGTTCCGTCAGTCCTGTGTGAAGCGACGCGCGATCGCCTTGAGGCCGCGATGCAGTGCCACCCGCACGGCCGTCTCCGTCATTCCAAGCGCATTGGCGGTTTCGCCGATCGAAGCGCCCTCGACCGAAACCGAGGCAACGACACTGCGCTGCACCGGCGCCAATCCGTCGAGCGCACGGCCGATGTCGCGCTCGCCAACCTCTTCCCGTTCGGGCTCGGCAAGGGTTTCGGCAAAGTCTGCGATATCGACTTCGATACGCTTGCCGCGACGGCGGAAAGCGTCGATCAGCTTGTAGCGGGCGATGGCGTAGACCCACGGCGTCACCGCCTCGTCCTGACGCCATGTATGACGCTTCAGATGAATCGCGAGCAGAACCTCCTGCACGACATCCTCCGGGTCAACGCCACCATGCACGATACGCCTGCGGCAGTATCCGCGCACCAGCTGGCTCACGCTTTCGAGAAACATCGCGTAGGCGCTGTGGTCGCCTGAAATTGCCGCCCTGAAAAGCCGGGCGAGTTCGGCATCATCCGTCCTCGTCAAGCTTGGCTTCCTCCTCTACGTCGAAACAAAGCATTTTGTTACTTCGGGCGACGCAGAAATATCCTCACATCACCGGTCAACTTACTCACGAAAGCGTGTTCTTTGACTGCGTAACGAACGGCGAGACGCTGGCGAAGTCGTCGGCATGGGATGCGGAACGCTTCCCTGTCAATCCTTTATCAGGAGAACATGATGAATCGCCAGACCCTCGCGCTCGCCCTTGCCGGCTCGCTCGCCACCGCACTGACCTCGTCGGTCTTTGCCGCTCCGCTGCCCGCCGAAAAAATGGTCGGCATGGAAAAGTGCTACGGCATTTCGCTCAAGGGCCAGAACGATTGCGCCGCCGGCGCCGGCACCACCTGCGCCGGCACCTCGACCATGGACTACCAGGGCAACGCCTGGAAGGCCGTGCCGGCCGGCACCTGCACGACGATGGACGTCGGCGGCCACAGGGGCATGCTCGAACCGGCAAAGATGTAAGGCGCCGGAGCTGACGCAAACGGGGCCCGGTGCGCCGGGCCCCTTCCCGCCTGCCGATCAATCCGAGCGACCACGATGACATTCGCAATCGACGGTGGCGCAGCTCTGCCCGCCCGTGCAGGCCTTGGCCTCAAGCCAGAACATCTCGATGAGATCCTGACGACCGCCCCCGATGTCGGCTTCTTCGAGGTCCATGCCGAAAACTACATGGGCGACGGCGGCGCGCCGCACCGCGCGCTGGCGGAGATCGCCGCGCGCTATCCGCTGTCGCTGCATGGCGTCGGCCTGTCGATCGGGGCCGAACGGCCGCTCGACAAGGCGCATCTGGCGCGGCTGACGAGGCTGGTCGAGCGCTATCGGCCGCAGTCCTTTTCCGAACATCTGGCCTGGTCGACACATGCGAGCGGCTTTCTCAACGACCTGCTGCCGCTGCCCTACACAAAAACGACGCTGGAGCGCGTCAGCGCCCATGTCGATGAGGTGCAGCAGGCAGTCGGACGGCGCATACTGCTGGAAAACCCCTCGACCTATATATTGTTCGAAGACAGCACGATCGACGAGATCGACTTCCTCGACGCCATCGCCGAGAGGACCGGCTGCGGACTGCTGCTCGACGTCAACAACGTAATGGTGTCGGCGGTCAACCACAGGCTCGATGCCTGTGACTACGTCGATCGCTTTCCAGTCGAACATGTCGCCGAAATCCACCTCGCCGGTTATGACGAGACAGTCGATTGCGCCGGTGACCGGCTGCTGATCGACGCGCACAATTCGACAGTCGCCGACGACGTCTTTTCGCTCTACCGCCGCACGATCGGTCGCACCGGCCCGGTGCCGACGCTGATCGAATGGGACAATGACGTGCCGGCCTTTGCGGTGCTGCTGGCTGAAGCGACGCGCGCCGAGGTCGTGCTCGACGAGGCCGTGCGGTGGCGCAATGCGCAGTTCTCCAGGCGGGCCTGACGATGGACCAGGACAGTTTCACCAGGGCCCTGCTCGATGCCACAGAACCGCTGCCCAGCGGCGTGACCAGCGCGCGCGGCGAGGCCGACGCGGCGCGGTTCGCGGTCTACCGCAACAATGTCGCGGTCTCGCTTTGCACGGCGCTGAGCCAGCGTTTCCCTGTCGTTCAGCGGCTTGTCGGCGCCGATTTCTTCAACGGCATGGCGCGGGCCTACATTGCAACGGCGCTGCCCGACAGCCCGCTGATGTTTGCCTATGGCGACAGCTTTCCTGATTTCATCGCCGGCTTCGTCCCTGCCGCCGCCCTGCACTACCTCGCCGACACGGCGCGGCTCGAGGCTCAATGGACCCGCGCCTACCATGCCGCCGACATGCCCCCTCTGGCCGTGGAGGCACTGGCGGCATTTGCGCCCAAATTATTCGGCATGACCACGCTCACCCCACATCCGGCGGCAGCATTGGTGCGGTCGGACTATTCCATCGGCACGATCTGGCAAGCCCACCAGGGCGGCGAAGTTCGGGTGCAGACGGTCATGGCACGGGAGAGCATCGTGATCACCCGCCCGGACATCACCGTACAGGTGCATGTCATCGCCGAAGCGGATGCGGTCTTTTCGGCAGCACTTTTGCGCGGCCAAAGCATCGGCGAGGCCGCGGCGGAAGCATTCGAGACGGATCCGGCATTCGACTTCGGCCGCGCCATCGTCGGCCTGGTGTCGCTCGGAATGTTTGCCGGCATGGCCGACCAATAAGGAGACATCGAGATGACTGACATCAACCACGCGCCGATGGCGCACAAGGCCGGCTTGGGTATTGCAATCCGGCGCATCGAGGCCGTCATTGCAGCGATCCCGGAGGCGCTGCCGTTGCTGGCGCTGCGCGTCGCCATTGCCGTACCGTTCTTCAAGTCGGGACTGACCAAATGGGACGGCTTCCTGACGCTGTCGAACGGCGCGCGTTATCTGTTCACCCAGGAGTTTTCGCTGCACATTTTCGGTAACCAGTATCCCTATCCTGCACCCATCCTGATGGCGACGCTGGCCGGCATCGGCGAGATCGTGCTTCCTGTGCTGCTGGTGCTGGGGCTTGGCACGCGCTTTGCGGCACTCGGCATCCTCCTGATGACGGCGGTGATCCAGCTGACCGTGCCGGAGGGCTGGGCCAACTTCCACCTTCCCTGGGCCGCGATGGCGCTGGCGCTGGCCGCCTATGGCGGCGGACAGCTTTCGCTGGACAGGCTGGTTGGCCTTGGCGCACGCAAAAACTGAGGCGGTGGCGGGCTTGCGCGAGACACACGCTGTCGGCTGTTGACGCCGCGGGGAACGCACGCTCCTATACCGCCCGCAGCGAGGGGACGCTGTGGACTGAAGGAGCATGTCATGCCCGAAAAGGCTCATAGCGACGAGGGTTTGACTGCCGAGGCGCGGCCCGCAACCAAGGAAGACGCAGCTATCCTGGCCAAGCTGGTCAACATGGCCGGCGATGGGCTGCCGCTCTATCTCTGGACAAAAATGGCCGAGGACGGCGAGGACCCCTGGGAGGTCGGCCGGAGGCGGGCGCAACGCGAGGAAGGCAGCTTTTCCTACCGCAACGCCGTGGTGCTGGAGCATGGCAAGGTGATTGCCTGCCTGATCGGTTATCCGATCGTGCCTTCGCTGCCCGACCCCGACACGCCTGCAATGTTCGTGCCGTTCAATATGCTGGAGGCGCTGGCCGTCGGCAGCTGGTACGTCAACGTCATGGCGACGATGCCCGAGGCACGGGCGCGCGGCTACGGCTCGCGGCTGTTGGCCATGGCCGATACCATCGCCGAGGCGACCGGCTGCACCGGCACCAGCCTGATCGTTTCGGACGCCAACACCACCGCCCGGCACCTCTATGAGAGCGTCGGATATCGCGCGATCGCCTCCGAGCCGATGGTCAAGGAAGGCTGGACCGGCGCTGGCGAGAACTGGATGCTGATGGTCAAGCCGTGAAGGGTTTCCGACCCGACATTAGCGCACGCCCGGAGCCCCGGCCCCAAATGAAATTCTGTGACGACACCGTCATGGCCTATGACGCCTCGCGCCGGGTCTTCGAAGCTGGCGACGCGCTGACCTTCGACGCCGCCTGCCGGCTCGCTCATCTGCCGTTGGTGGCTCCAGCCCATGCCGAGGTCATCCCCGGCAAGGAGGGGAAGGATTATCGCAACGGACGATATGATACGCCAAGGCATTCCCTGGTGGTGCCGGTGGATGCCGGTGCGCTGGGCGCTGCAGAGACGTTCCAAGCCTTCGAGGCGGAGCTTCGCTCGTTTTCCTTCAGCAACAAGATCGCCTGGCAGCTTGGCCGCGAACGCGCCGGCAAGCTGCATGCGACCATCGTCGGCGGCTTGTCCGCGTCTGGCATTGGGCGTTGCGTGGAGGCAGCGGCCGCGGCATCTACGCCGCTGGGCTTGATTTCCCTTCGCATTGGCGGGCCGTTCCTCGGCCGGCTCAACACCGGGCGGATCTACCTTCCGGTCTATCCCTGTTGCCATGACGGCGAGGACGTCTTTGGGCTGGTGCAGCAGGCCTGCGGCGCGCGGCTGAGCCGCTTTTACGGGGTTGGAATGTATCATTTCGCGGCGGCGCTGACGGTTGCGGAGACGGCCGATCTGGCGCGGCTGGCCGAGCGGTGGCGGCGATCGGTTCTGGCCGAACTGCCGGTGACGTCGCTGGCGGTGATGGCGACGAACGACGACCTGGCGCTTTCGGGGCGGGTGGTCGCGACGATCCCGCTGGGCGAGCGGTCAGGCAGGCCGGTTTGATCCTGGCAATCGCGCAAACGAGCCCTTCGCCATTCGCTTGATCTTTTTTCCATCTCCGTCGTGAACCTTCTTCTCCTGCCCGGACACACACGATCGTGGCGGCCAGTGAGCCGCAAGATCAAAGGTGTCCCAGAGGAGAACCGAAATGAACGTCACCAACACCATCATCCGCTCGTCGCTGATCGCAACGCTCGCGCTTTCGATGTCGGCCTTTGCAGGTGCTGCATCGGCAGCCCAGCTCAAGGCCCGCGTGCCGGCACCGCCGCCGCACCAGCTCGGGCTCAAGGCGCCGGGCAGCGGCGGACAGACCCACGGCCATGTCGAGACCTGCAACAACAAGGCGTCGTGCAACCTGATGATCTCCTATTGCATCAGCAATGGCGGCGACTGGCAGGAGACCGGCACGCCTGGCCCGCAGGGCGAACCCCAGAAGGGCAAGTGTACCTATCCCTGATGGAATCAGGGGCTCCCAAGACCGGAAGCCAAGCACCCTCCCGTCTTCAGGACGGGAGGGTTTTTGCGCCGCATGGCGCCATAACGCTGGAGCGTGTCGCCGCTCTGCTTGACGTTGGCGCAGCATTCGGAGCAAATCGCCGGGCATTCGTGGGAGCTTGCCTGAAAAATGTCCGTCATCGGCCTTTCGCTGCTTGGTTTTTCGACCGTCATCTTCCTGATCGCCGCGATGGTGGCCAAGACCTGGGGCATCGAGCCGACGATCGGCAAGCTGGTGGTGACGCTGATCCTCTATTCGCTGGGCAACCTGATCATGCTGCGCCTGGTGCGGGACTTCGGCATGTCGGTGTCGTTCTCGCTGTCGGCGGTGATCCAGTTGATCGCCGTCAACGCGGTGGCCATCATCTATTTTGGCGAGAAACTGAGCGGCATACAGGGCATCGGCGTCGGGCTCGCCGTGGTCGCGGTGGCGCTGATCACGCTCGGGCCGGCGCTGGCCGGAAAATGAAAACGGCCGCTGAACGCGGCCGCTTCCCCAGGTACAAAGACTTCGATCAGACGGCGATCTTGCCGCCGCCCTGCTTGGTGATGGCGACGACGGCCGGACGGACCGGCATCTCGGGCTTGAAGTCGGGCCAGCGGGTCGAAAGGTCCTCGTAATAGGACGGGCGGCCAAAGCCTTCCCAGTCCTCGCCACCATCACCCGGATGCTGTACGGCGACGAAGGCGGTCTGGTCGTCGGGCGCGAACAGCGGGCCGCACATCTCGGCGCCGACAGGTACGCGGAAGAACAGCTTGGAGGTGGCGCGCGCCTCGCCCTCGGTGTCGACGGCCCACAGGCCGTCAGTGCGGCCGGTGGCCTTGGGCGAGTTTCCGTCGGTCGACACCCACAGGCGGCCGGCGGAGTCGACGGCGCAGTTGTCGGGCATGCCGAACCAGCCATTTTGGGTCGTGGACGTCGAGAACGAGGCGCCGACCTCGGCGACCGACGGATCACCACATTTGAGCAGGACTTCCCACTTGCCCTTGGCGGCGGTGAAATCGCCGCCGTCCTCGATCAGCTCGATGATGTGGCCGAAGGCGTTTTCGGCGCGTGGGTTGGCGGCGTCGACCTGGTCGGCCTTGCGCTTGGTGTTGTTGGTCAGCATGACATAGACCTTGCCGTTGACGGCATTGGGCTGAATGTCCTCGGGGCGGTCCATCTTGGTGGCGCCGAGCAGGTCGCCGGCGCGGCGCGCCTCGATGACCACGTCGGCCTGGCTGACAAAGCCGTTGTCGGCAGTAAGCGGGCCTTCCCCCTGAACCAGCGGCAGCCAGGCGAAGGTGCCGTCCTCGGCAAACTTGGCGACGTAGAGCGTGCCTTCGTCGAGCAGGTCGAGATTGGCAGCGCGGTCGTCGGGGTTGAACTTGCCCTTGGTCACGAACTTGTAGACGTAATCGAAGCGCTCGTCGTCGCCGAGATAGAAGACGACGCGGCCGTCGCTGGCAACGATGGATTCAGCGCCCTCGTGCTTGAAGCGACCGAGTGCCGTGCGCTTCTTCGGCAGCGAGTTTGGATCGTTGACGTCGACCTCGACGATCCAACCGAAGCGGTTGGGCTCGTTCGGCTCCTTGGAGACGTCGAAGCGGTCGTAGAACTTGAACCACTCATAGGTGCCCTCAGGCACGCCGAGACGCTTGTAGTTGGCGGCCTCGGGATGATCGGCCGGCAGCTCGCCGCCGAAATAGCCGTGGAAGTTTTCCTCAGCCATGATGTAGGTGCCCCAGGGCGTGACCCCGCCGGCGCAGTTGTTGAGCGTGCCGAACACCTTGGTGCCGGTCGCATCGGCATTAGTCTTGAGGCGGTCATGGCCGGCGGCCGGGCCGGTCAGCTGCATCTCGGTGGTCGAGGTGATGCGGCGGTTGAGTTTGCCGTCGCGGACCGGCTGCCACTTGCCCGCTTCCTTGCGGATCTCGACGATGGTGCCGCCATGGGCCGCCATCTCGATGTCGACGCGCTTCTGGTCGGCGCGAGCGACTTCGATCTTGCCCTCGACGATCTTGACGATGCCGGGGAACATCAGGTGCTCGTTGGTGTATTCGTGGTTGACCACCAGCAGGCCGTGCTCGGACGAGCCTTCGAGCGCGATATAGCCGACATAGTCGTTGTTGTAGCCGAACTGCCTGGCCTGGGCTTCCGCCGACTGGTTGGCCGGGTCGAACTCGGGGGCGTCGGCGAAGATCGGGTCGCCCCAGCGCAGCAGCACGTCGGCGTCGTAACCGGCGGCGACATGATGCTTGTCGTCGATGCCGGCCTCGATCTCGTCGAAGGCGAAGGCGGACGCGCTAGCCGCGCGGGCATCGTCGGCGAGCAGGATGGCGATCGGGCTGACGGTTGCGGCGATGGCAGAGACGGCAAGCGAGCCCTGGAGGAAGCCGCGGCGGGAGAAGCGCCTGGCGATGATGTCGCCCATGGTGCGGTTGTCGGTCGGGTTGTGGCCGGGACCGTCATTCTCCTCGAGCATCGAGGTGCGGAATTTCTGATCATGGGGCTGGTTCATGGCGTCGACCTCTGGCTGGGTGTTCGGCTTGGGGTTCGCCGAGACCGCTAGTTGCCGTGCATAACAACAGCATGACAATCTGGTCGAAAATCCACAGCACTCCAAAGCGTGACTGAAGTGGCCTCGCGGGTGGGTTTGCTGCGACCTTTTGCATGCACGCCTTTTCTTTGGGAAAGGCGTGCCCACCTGTTGCGAACCGGCCCGGAAGCGGCCATCCCAAGAGCGGAACAAGACGGACGGACGATGCAGCAGAGATTGTGGAACAGGATCGAGTTTTCGCTTTTGGCGGGAGGCATCATCATTGCCGGCGGCCTCTGGGGCTTCGTCGAACTGTCCGAGATCGCCCGCGAGGCCGCACCGCACAGCTTCGACACCGACATCCTGCTGTTCTTCCGTGAGGCCGGCAACACCGCCGATCCGATCGGCCCGTCATGGGTGGAAGAAGCGATGCGCGACATTACAGCACTCGGCAGTGCATCGGTGCTGATCTACATCACCGCGATCAGCGTCATCTACCTCGCCATGACCAGGCGCTGGGGCCCCGCGCTGTTCGTGTTCGCTTCGGTGGCCGGCGGCCAGGTACTGTCGAGCCTGCTCAAGCTCGGCATCGACCGGCCGCGGCCAGACCTCGTGCCGCATCTAGCGCAGGTGCACACGATGAGCTTTCCGAGCGGCCACGCCATGCTGTCTGCCGTCACCTACCTGACACTGGGTGCGCTTCTTGCCCGTTTCCTGCCGGGCCGGGCGGCGACGATCTTCGTCTTTGCCATCGCCATCCTGACCACTGTCATGGTCGGCATCAGCCGCGTGTATCTCGGCGTGCACTGGCCATCCGACGTGCTTGCCGGCTGGTGCGCGGGTTTTGCCTGGGCAACGTTGTGCTGGCTGATCAGCCGGCGCTTCATGCGGCCGGTCGAGGACGAGGAATAATATGTGCTACAAGCATTAATAATGATGCTTGAGACATCAGTATGAATGTATGGTACATTCATACTGCGGATTGAGACGGGACCAGCTCCAAGTGATCACAGCCGCACAGATGCGCGCCGCAAGAGCGCTGGCAGGCATCGACCAGAAGACGCTCGCCGAACTGGCCGGCGTCTCGGTGCCGACGATCCAGCGCATGGAAGCGAGCGAGGGCGTTGTGCGCGGCGTTGTCGACACGCTGACCAAGGTCATCGAGGCGCTCGATGCCGCCGGCATCGAGCTGATCGGCGAGACCGAGAGCGGCGGCCGGGGCGTGCGGCTGAAGAAAAAGGCCTTCTGAGCCTCGTGATCCGCAAGATGTAGTCGCGACGGCGACCGCCGACAATTTTGCCGACGATCCCGCCGCATTCGACAGGGTGCGGAAGATGGATACGGTGGGGAACCCACAACAGCACAGCACGCCGACATTCGCCGAACTGTTCACGCCCAAGCTGGTGACGGTTTTTCGCGAAGGCTACGGCGCGGCACGGTTCAAGGCCGACGCGATATCAGGTCTGACGGTGGCGATCGTGGCGCTGCCACTGTCGATGGCGATTGCCATCGCTTCTGGCGTGTCGCCGGACAAGGGCCTGTTCACGGCAATCATCGGCGGCTTCATCGTCTCGGCAATGGGCGGCAGCCGGTTCCAGATCGGCGGCCCCGCCGGCGCCTTTATCGTGCTGGTAGCAGCTACGGTTGCGCGCGAGGGCGTCGAGGGCCTGATCCTCGCCACTTTCATGGCAGGCGTCGTCCTGATTGTCGTCGGCTATCTCAGGCTCGGCACCTACATCAAGTTCATCCCCTATCCCGTCACCGTGGGTTTTACGGCGGGCATCGCAGTCATCATATTCGCCAGCCAAGTAAGCGAGATGTTCGGGCTGACGCTGCCGGGCAAGGAGCCGGGCCAACTGGTGCCGAAGCTTATGGCGTTGGCGAAAGCAGCCGGCACGTTGAACGTCTCATCGGTGACTGTGACCGCACTCACCATCGCAACAATTCTGGCGCTCAAGCGCTGGCGGCCGAATTGGCCCGGCATGCTGATCGCGGTCGGCGTCGGATCCATGGTCGTTGCCTTGCTGGCACTGCCGGTCGAGACCATCGGCACGCGGTTCGGCGGCATCCCAAGAACATTGCCATGGCCTGCCCTGCCCGTATTCAGTCTGGACAAGGCGATGTCGGTACTGCCGGACGCCGTCGCCTTCGCGCTGCTCGGTGCCATCGAGTCACTGCTGTCGGCGGTGGTTGCCGACGGCATGACCGGCCGGCGCCACCGCTCGAACTGCGAACTGGTGGCGCAGGGTTTCGCCAATATCGGTTCGGCGCTGTTCGGCGGCATCTGTGTGACCGGCGCCATCGCGCGTACCGCCACCAACGTTCGGGCCGGGGCCTACGGACCGGTGTCCGGCATGCTGCATTCGCTGTTCCTGCTCGCCTTCATGCTGATGGCAGCGCCCCTGGCGAGCTACATACCGCTGGCAGCACTGGCCGGCGTGCTGGCGGTGGTGGCCTGGAACATGGTCGAGAAACAGGCTTTCGCCGCGCTGATCCGCTCGTCGCGGGGCGATGCGCTGGTGTTGACGGTCACCTTCCTGCTGGTGGTGTTCCGCGATCTGACCGAAGGCATCGTCGTTGGCTTCGCGCTGGGTGCGCTGCTGTTCATCGACCGCATGGCAAAGAGCGTCGCGGTAGAGGCCGAAATTCCGCTGACGCAGGAAGACGTCGCCGACACGACCAACGGCAGCCGCCATGCCTACGTGCCCGAGGATGCAGGCGATGCCGACACCGTGATTTACCGGATCTCGGGCGCGTTCTTCTTTGGAGCCGCCTCGACGGTCGGAGCAGTGCTCGACCGCATCGCCGACCAGCGGCGCAACTTCATCCTCGACTGCAGCCGTGTGCCATTGCTCGATTCAACGGCGGCCATTGCAATCGAGGGCGCCGCACGCAAAGCCGGCAAGGCCGGCGTCAGGTTCTTCATAACAGGCGCTTCGCCGCAGACGCGGCGAATGCTGGTTACCCACGGCGTCCGGCAGCCGCTGGTCAGCTATGCAGCCTCGGTGGCGGAAGCGGTTGAACTGGTGAGGGCCGACAAGGCAACGTGAAACCGGTTGCCTGATGATCAGAAGCGTCAGGCAAACTTGCGCTGGGCGTCGAGGGCGAGTCCGAGACCGACCGAGCCGAAGGCGTCGCCCTGGACGATCTGGGCACCCGGCACCAGCGCCAGGATGCTTTCGCGCGCCAGCGGGATGGCGGTCGAGCCACCGGTCAGAAACACCGCAGTGATGTCCTTTGCGCCGACCTGGGCTTCGGCAAGCGTGTCGGCGACGGTCGCGGTGACGCGTTCGACGGCACTGCGGATCGTATCTTCCAGGCCTCGCCTGGTGAGCGGCGCGGTGAATTTCGCCCCGGGCAGCTTGACGTCGATCGTCGCTTCGGCAGCGTCGGTCAGCTCGATCTTGGCCTTTTCGACCTTGGTCGCCAGCGCGTGGCCGAAACGCTGGTCGACAACCTCGATCATCCTGTCGATGAGATCGGGCCGCTGCGCCTCGAAGCGGATCTGGCGCAGGTCGAGCATTGCCTTGGGGGTATAGAGCAGGTTGATGCGCTGCCAGGTCGCCAGGTCGATGAAGTATCCGGCCGGCAGGTTGCGCTTGCCGTCCTTGGTCGGGGTGAGATAGCCGAGCTCGGGCATGATGTGGGCGATCGAGAGCAGGCGGTCAAAATCGGTACCACCGATATGGACGCCGCGATTGGCGAGGATGTCGGCCTTGCGATCGCCGGAGGCGGCACGCTCGGGCGAGACGCGGACGATCGAGAAGTCGGAGGTGCCGCCGCCCATGTCGACGATCAGCGCCAGTTCTTCGCGCGTCACCGTGCGCTCATAGTCGAGCGCGGCCGCGATCGGCTCGAACTGGAAGTCGATGTGCTTGAAGCCCTGTGCGCGGGCGGCCTTTTCAAGCTCGCTCTGGGCAGCCGCGTCGGCCTCGGGGTTGTCGTCCACGAACTGGACCGGACGGCCAAGCACGACGTTTTCGACCGGCTCGCCGACGTGGTTTTCGAGGCGGTCCTTGAGATGGCCGACGAACATGCCGACGATGTCGGTGAAGGCGATGTAACGCGCCTTGATGCGGGTCTTTTCATGCACCAGCGAGGAGCCGAGCACGCTCTTCAGGGCGCGCATCAGCCGGCCTTCGGCGCCGTCGGTGTATTCGCCGATGGCGCGGCGGCCAAGGGCCGTCTGGTTGTCCTCGAAATTGAAAAAGATGGCCGACGGCAGCGTGACGTTTTCACCCTCGAGCGCAACGAGGCGCGGACGGCCGTTCTCGATAACGCCGACGGTTGAATTGGAAGTGCCGAAGTCTATGCCGCCGAAAGCCGGTCGCATCGCCTGGTCCTGAATTTTCTGCATGAATGAATGGGCGACCCCAAGCTTCTGCCGGGCCGCAATCGGACCGTGCGCCTACACGACGGGGCGACGATTGTCGATCTCTTCCGGGCATTTTCCGGGAAAATGTGATCGCTGGCCCAATCCCCGCGGCATTCCATGGAAACCGGTTTCGTGCGATATCGCAGCCATTCGAACGAGCCGGATATCCGCCATGACCCTTACAGGTTTTCTTGCCTATAGCGGTGCGCTGGCCATCGCTGCCGCCATTCCCGGTCCGGGCGTGACGGCGCTGGTGGCGCGTGCGCTCGGCTCGGGCTTCCGCTCCTCGCTGGCCATGTCGCTCGGCCTGGTGGTCGGCGACCTGACCTATCTCACCGCCGTCGTGCTTGGCCTTGCCTTTGTCGCCCAGTCCTTCGGCATGGTGTTCCTGGCAATCAAGTGGCTCGGCGTCGCCTACCTTGCCTGGCTCGCCTGGAATTTCTGGACCAGCGGCATCACGCCTGAGACCGTCGAGACGAAGAAGGGCAAGGGCGGGCTGTTCTCGAGCTTCCTCGCCGGGCTGACGGTGACGTTGGGCAACCCCAAGACGATGATCTTCTACCTGGCGATCACGCCGACGGTGGTCGACCTGCACGCACTGACACTTGGCGACTACGGCATTCTCGTCGCCATCACCATTGCCGTGCTGCTGGTCGTGCTGGTGCCCTACTTGCTGCTGGCCTCGCAGGCGCGCTGGTTGCTCAAGACGCCGCGCGCGCTCAAGCTGCTCAACCGCACCGCCGCCGGTTTCATGGTTGGCGCGGCCGCTGCTATCGCCGCCCGCCAATAAGCAGACGGCCCGGAATTTCATTCCTCATAATTGGCGTTCACGGAAACATGTTTCCGTGAACCTTGGCTAATCAGCACGAGACCCACTCGGAATCTGCCCTGCGACCTCCTATCTTCGCAGTTCACATCTCAGGCCTTTTTCGGGAGCGAAATCGATGAACAAGCCCGTTACCTCCACGCGCCTACCAGGTCGCGGACGCATCTATGGCTCCATCACCGAAACGATCGGCGACACGCCGCTGGTGCGGCTCGACAAGTTCGCCAAGGAGAAGGGCGTGGCGGCGAACCTGATCGCCAAGCTGGAGTTCTTCAATCCGATCGCATCGGTCAAGGACCGTATCGGCGTCGCCATGGTCGAGGCACTGGAGGCCGACGGCCGCATCGAGCCGGGCAAGAGCACGCTGATCGAGCCGACCTCCGGCAACACCGGCATCGCGCTCGCCTTCGCCGCGGCCGCCAAGGGCTACAAGCTGATCCTGACCATGCCCGAAACGATGTCGATCGAACGCCGCAAGATGCTGGCGCTGCTCGGCGCCGAACTGGTGCTGACCGAAGGCGCCAAGGGCATGAAGGGCGCAATCGCCAAGGCCGAAGAGCTGGTGCAGACCATTCCGAACGCCATCATTCCGCAGCAGTTCGAGAACCCGGCCAACCCCGAGATCCATCGCCAGACGACGGCCGAGGAGATCTGGAACGACACGCAAGGCGGAATCGACATCTTTGTTGCCGGCATCGGCACCGGCGGCACGATCACCGGTGTCGGCCAGGTGATCAAGGCCCGCAAGCCGTCGCTGCATGTCGTGGCAGTCGAGCCCGAGGGTTCGCCGGTGCTGTCGGGCGGCCAGCCCGGCCCGCACAAGATTCAGGGCATCGGCGCCGGCTTCGCGCCCAAGGTGCTCGACACGAGCGTCTATGACGAGATCATCAAGGTTTCCAACGAGGATGCGGTGGCAAACGCCCGTCTCGTCGCGCGTCTCGAAGGCGTGCCGGTCGGCATCTCCTCAGGTGCAGCGCTGCAGGCAGCCGTCATCGTTGGCTCGCGGCCGGAGAATGCCGGCAAGAACATCGTTGTGGTGATCCCGTCCTTTGCCGAGCGATATCTCTCGACGGTGCTGTTCGAGGGACTGGGCGGGTAAGTCTTGCCGTCTACCTTGGTGCGCCTTCTCTCCTTGCGGGAGAAGGCGCTCCGGCTGGCTCCATACAGAGGTTCCTTCTTCAGCCTCTCATTTCTTCCAACCCCCTCATCCAACTCGGCGCTGCGCGCCGAGCCACCTTCGCCCACAGGAGGAGAAGGTAAGATCGTGGCACCCGGCTTTCCGCTGGAGGCTTTACCCGCCGCCCAGCGCCGCCCGCTTGCGCTTGAGGAAGTCGCGTACGGCCTGGTCGGATTCGAGGCCGATGGCGAGTTGGTAGGCCTTGTCGGCCTCACCCGCGTTTCCCGCCAGTGACAACAGTTCGGCGCGCGCTGCCCAATAGGGCTGGTATTCGTTGAGCCTTGGGTCGTCGATGGCGTCAAGCAGGGCCAGGCCTTGTTCGAGCGCGCCCGCATAAGCCACCGCCACCGCATGGTTGACGGCAATGACCGGCGAGGCCGAAAGCGTCATCAGGCCGGTATAAAGGGTTGCGATCGCCATCCAGTCGGTGCGGCCGTCAAAGCGCCGCGCAGCATGAGCCGACTGGATCGCCGCCTCAACCTGGTAGCGGCCGATGCCGTGCAAGGCGCCGGCGCGCTGAAGTAATGCGTCGGCCTCGCCAATCAGGGCGCCATCCCACAACAAAGTGTCCTGTTCGCTGAGCGGCACGAATTCACTCAGCGGACCGCGGCGGGCTGGCCGCCGTGCCTCGGCATGCAGCATCAGGGACAGCAGGCACAGTGCCTCCGGTTCGTCTGGCAGCAGGTCGACCACCAACCGGCCGAGCCAGATAGCTTCGGATGCGAGGTTGCGGCGGCGGGATTCGGCACCACTGGCATCCGTCCAGCCTTCGGAGAAGGCGGCGTAGATCGCTTCCAGAACGGCCCGCAGCCTTTCGGCGAGTTCGGCCTTTTCAGGAATGCGAAACGGGACGCCGGCTTGCCTGATGCACGACTTGGCCCGCACCAGGCGCTGGCCCATTGTCGAAGGCGAGACCAGGAAGGCCGAAGCGATGGTGGCGGCATCAAAGCCGAGGACTGCCTGCAGGATCAGCGGCGCGCGCACGCCTGCCTCGATCGCCGGGTGGGCGCAGGCGAACATCAGGCCGAGCCGGTCGTCGGGAAACTTCTCGCGCGCCATCTCCTGCTCCAGTTCTTCGCCGATCAGACGCAGATGCGCCTGGCCGGCCTCCCCGGTCATGCGTCGCCGCTGCTGGTCGACGGAACGCCGCCGCGCCACCGTCAGCAGCCAGGCCTCGGGATGGTTCGGCACGCCCGTCTCGGGCCATCTCGACAAGGCCGCGGCAAAAGCGTCGGCGAGTGCGTCCTCGGCACCGGCGACATCGCGGGTGCGCGCCGAAAGATAGGCAACGAGCCTGCCGTAGCTCTGGCGGGCCGCGGCTTCCGCCGCCGCCCGCGCCTGTTCGGCAGCTGGCGCCATGCTAGCGGGTCGGCCAGATCGGGCGCACTTCGACGATGCCGTAATTGGCGCTGGGGCAGCGCGCCGCCCAGCCGAGCGCGGCATCGAGATCCGGCGCCTCGATGATGTAGAAGCCGCCGAGTTGCTCCTTGGTCGTGGCGAACGGGCCATCGAGCACTTCGGTCTTGCCGTCGCGAACTCGAACCGTGGTGGCCGACGACGCGCCGCGCAGGCGCTCGCCCGAAACCATGGCTCCAGCTTTGATCAGCGCTTCATTGTAGGCCATATAGGGCGCGCTCATCTTCTCCTGGTCTTCCCGACTTGCCGCCGCAAGCGGTGTGTCGTCGTGATGAAGCAGAAGCATGTACTGCATTGTCGTCTCCTGTTGTTCCCGGCCGCGTCGTCGCGGGCCGAACGGAAGTCGCGCCACTTCGACGGATTTCTACAGGCTAGCAGAGTTTTTTTCGGCCGCGCGCCGGTGGACTACGAAAAACGACCCCGATTGCGGGGGATCATGAAGGCAGCAGAGCCGTAGCGGCTGGACCGGCGAAAAATCGATCCTGGCAAGCGTGTGCCCGCCTTGAGCAGGATGTCGGCGGCATGTCATATCCGAGCGCCGGGGAAGAACGGCTGGGGGCAGAAATGTACAGGCTTTACACACGCGCCGGCAGCGGCGGCTTTGTCGTCGAGGCGGCTTTCGCACTGGCGGGTGTGCCATTCGAGCGCATCGAGGTGGTCAAGGGCGTCGAGCCCGCAGCAGAGTTCCGCAAGATAAGCCCGCTTGGCCAGGTGCCGGCGCTGGTGCTGCCGGACGGACAGGCGATGACCGAGTCGGCTGCGATGTGTCAGTTGATCGCCGAACGCCATCCCTACGCCCGGCTGGCACCTTCGGTGGATGCGTCTGGGCGCGCCGACTTCCTGCGCTGGATGGCTTTCCTGACATCGGTGACCTATCCGGCGCTGCTGCGCGAATATTACGCCCATCGCTATACCACGGACGCTCTTGGCATCGAGGCGGTGAAGGCAGCCGCGATCGCCGAGGCGGAGCGCAGCTTCGGCGTTGTCGAGGCGGCACTGCAAGACCGGGACTGGCTCGCCGGCACGCATATGTCGATCGCCGACGTCTATCTGCTGATGCTGGCGTATTGGCACCCGGAGCCGGGCAAACTCGCTCTCGCCTGGCCCAACATCGCGCGCCTGTGCACGGTTCTCAAGGAGGATGCCGTGCTGACGGAGCTGAACGCCAGCCACGCCATGTGGTGAAGGCGGAACGGCCCGTATGAACGGGCCGTCAAGGCGTCCGCATTCGCGAAGAAGCAGCGCGCCAGTTCGTTATCGTGTCTTGAAGAGCTCGTCTTGAGGTTTGCCGGCTTGCGCCGCCGGCGGAGCGAGCAAGCCTTAGAGGCGCGTGGCGACAATCGCCCGGCGTTCGCCGCGCAAGGTGGTCGAGCGGTGATCGCTGGTCGGCCGCGCGATGCGGCTTTCGTGACGTCCGGTAACAGTCATGCTCAGTGGAACGTCACGCGCGACTGAAGCGTGTTTGTGCGGCGCGCGCAGGCAGGTCCCGGACCGCGCATGTAGTGGCGTTCGGGGCGGTAGGTCGGTGCGATGAATTCGCGAAACGCCACAGCGGCGTAAGTGAGGTGGTTCCAGATAGCCATTGTTCTTATCCCTGTCCGCCCGGGGCTCGTCCCGAACGTGAAAGCGATCATAGCCGGCGGGTGTGAATCTTCGGTGAACGCGATGTTAATCTTCGTGTGAAAATGCGCCCGATCAGGGCTGAATAGTGTTTTTTTCTAGGCATTTAGGCCGGATGGGGGAGCATTGGTTAAGATGTGTCTTTTGCGCCACCGATGTAACGGCCGATTGCCGCGAAACTATCCACAGGTTTCGCAGCGCGGTTACATCGGCAGAGGCTGTCAGCGGCGTGACTGCGACGGATCGGGCGTCAGGCGAGGAACAGCTTCTCGAAAGCCTGGCGCCCCGGCGGGGTGAATTCGACGACGCGGCTGCCTGTGGGGCGGCGCGCCCATTTCTCGGCGAGGATCTTGTCGAGGATGGCGGTGCCCAGCGATCCCGCCAGATGCGAACGCCTGACGCTCCAGTCGAGACAGGCGCGGCACATCGGCCGGCGCGAGGCACCGAGCGTCGACGTATCGATGCCGATGGCGGCGAAGAAGCCCTGGCCCGCCGGCCCGAGCCGGATCTCCTCGTCGTCGCGGAGGATGATCTCTTGGGCAATGAGGCGGTCGAACATCGCCACCGCATGGTCGCCGGCGAGATGGTCGTAGCAGACGCGGGCTTCGCGCATCGACTTGTCACGCGGGCCCGGACGCGCACGCTTGGGCCCGGAATGGGCGGCGACGCCGCTGATCGCCTCGATCATGCTGGCGACGTCGGCGCCTGACAACGCGTAGTAGCGATGCCTGCCCTGGTTCGCCACCGTCAGCAGCTTGCCGTCCATCAGCTTGGCGAGATGCGAACTGGCCGTCGGCAGCGAAACGCCGGCTTCGAGCGCCAGCTCGCTGGCTGTCAGCGCGCCGCCATTCATCAGCGCGGTCAGCATGTTGGCGCGCGCCGGGTCGCCGACAAGGCTGGCGATGCGGGCGATATCAGGACCTTCCTTCATGGCGTAACTACCTCCATAGTTCGATGGTAGTCGAAGCGTTCTCGTCAGGCAATGCGTATTCTCCGACCAGACAGAGGAGTGAGCATGACGACGAAAAGCGAATTTGCCACCGCCCCGAGACGCCTGCCGCTGGGTGTGTTCGGCCGGGTGCTGGCATGCCTATCCCGCGGCTACGACAGGCATCTGCAACGGCTCGACCTTTCCGAACTGACCGACGAACAGCTCGATGACATCGGCGTCTGTCGCCGCGAGGCCGAGCGTGAAATTGCAAAACCCTTCTGGCGCTAGCACGCCACCTTGGCCGGATGCTTCGACGCCGGCCGAACTATTGCCAACATTTCCGGAGACCAAGATGACCATCACCTGCTTCATCCGCTACCAGATCGACCCGTTCGGCAAGGCGGCTTTCGAGGCGTATGCCCGCAACTGGGGCCAGGCGATCCCGCGCTGCGGTGCCGACCTCGTCGGCTACTTCGCCCCGCATGAGGGCTCGGCGACGACCGCCTATGGCGTCTACAACATCGAAAGCCTGGCCGCATACGAAGCCTATCGGGCGCGGCTCGCCGCCGACCCGATGGGCCGCGAGAACTACGAGTTCGCCCGGCGGGAGAAGTTCATCCTCAAAGAGGACCGCATCTTCCTGAAGCAGGCATCGGGGCCGCATGCGGCCCTGCATGATCCCGAAAAGTTGCAGGCGTTGCGGACAGGAATCATGCAACAGGAAAGCGTGCAGCCATGATCGCCGTCATCTTCGAGGTCGAGCCGGCGGAGGGCCGGCGCGACGCCTATCTCGGCATTGCCGCCGACCTGCGTCCGCTGCTCCAGAGCATCGACGGCTTCCTTTCGATCGAGCGGTTCCAGAGCCTGGGCGATCCGAAGCGGCTTTTGTCGCTGTCGTTCTGGCGCGACGAGGAAGCGGTGAAGGCGTGGCGCAACACCGAGGAGCACAGGCAGGCACAGATAGCCGGGCGCAGCGGGGTGTTTTCCACATATCGGCTGCGCATCGCCCATGTCGTGCGGGACTATGGACTGGCCGAGCGGGCGGAGGCGCCGGGGGATAGTCGGGAGGTGCATGGGTGAGGCTGCGATCCTTCGTGCCACCGCTCTGCCCTGCCGGGCAACTCCCCCCCCAAGGAGGGATTAGTCGCGTCCTCGACGGCCTCTCGTCCTGCGATGTTTGACCGATAGCTTTGCCACATTGCTGACCGACGAATGCAGGCCGGCCTCAGAGAGGGGGTGCCGGCCGCGCCCTTTACGCGTTGCCGATCAGCACGCCTGCAGCAAAGACCAGCGCGCCGCCGAGGACCACCTGGAAGGCGGCGCGGAGGAAGGGGGTCTCCATGTAGCGGTTCTGGATGTAGGCGATGATCCAGAGCTCGAAGAACACAACGACCGCCGCAACCATCGTCGCCGTCCAGAAATGCGGGATCAGGTAGGGCAGCGCATGGCCGAGGCCGCCGAGCGTGGTCATCAGGCCGGTGGTGATGCCGCGCTTGATCGGCGAGCCGCGGCCCGACAGCTTGCCGTCGTCGGAGGCGACCTCGGTGAAGCCCATCGAGATGCCGGCGCCGATCGAGGCGGCGAGGCCGACGAGAAAGGTCTGCCAGGTGTCGTGGGTTGCGAAGGCGGCGGCAAAGATCGGCGCCAGCGTCGACACCGAGCCGTCCATCAGCCCGGCAAGGCCCGGCTGAACATAGGTCAGGATGAACTGGCGGCGCTCGACAAGCGTCTCCTTTTCGCTGACATGCTCGGGCACGTGCTTCTGCTCAAGCTTCTGGGCAAGCGATTCATGGCTCTGTTCGGCGAGCGCGAGATCGTCGAGCAGCTTGCGGGTGGTCGCATCACCGGTGCGCTTGGACGCCTCGACATAGAAACGATAGGCCTGCCGCTCCATCTCCTCGGCCTGCTCGCGCACCTTGGCGATGCCGAGCGGCCGCACCAGCCAGTCAGGCTTGCGCTCGTAATAGCCGCGCACATGCTCGCGCCGGATCAGCGGGATGCGTTCGCCAAAGCGCTTGCGGTGCTGCTCGATGAGCTGGTCACGATGGCCATCCTCCTCCTCGGCCATGTCCTCGAAGACCTTGGCCGATTGCGGAAACTCGTCGCGCAAACCGTCGGCATAAGCGCGATAGATACGGCCGTCATCCTCCTCCGATGAAATGGCTAGAGCCAGGATCTCCTGCTCGGACAAGGAATCGAATGCGCGGCGGCCGAAGCCGAAAACACGGGACAACATCTGCGAATCTTCCAGTTTAGAATAATTCTAAACTAGGCATTCGGCGCTGGCCGGTCAATGCGCATGGGCACCTGGCGGATCTATTTGCCGCATGCCAAAGAAGCTGCGGCGACCTCCCTTGTTATAGGGAAATCTATGGTTATATAGCCTAATCTCACCTGATAACGGGAATGCACAATGGCGGCCAAGCAGCACGCGCATCACATCGACCCCAAGCCCGTGCTCGAGCTGATCGCCAGCATCGAAGCAGACCTCGCCCGCCTCAAGGGCATGCTCCAAGCGCAGCCGGAACAGTTCGACCCGGCCAACCCGCACAACAAGACCTGCGACGGCAAGCTGACGCCCGATGGCGTCGAATGCTGCTACCGTCTGTTCGACGAAGGCAAGTCGCGCTACTCGGTGGCCCAGGCGATGAAGATCTCGTTCGCGGCCGCGACCCACCGCTTCAACGCATGGCGAAAGGCAGGCGGTGAGAAACGCGTGCGGTCGCTGATGGGGTGAGGAGTGTTGGCCGCAGGCCAAGAAAAGCCAACGATTTGGCTTTTCTAACGACGAACGCCCGGAGCCATAGCGGAGGGCCGGAGGGCCAAGTCTCTTCTTCGCCAAGCGCCCCCTCTGCGGCCACTACGCGCCCACCTCTCCCTCACTTCGTGAGGCAGAGGAATCGCCAATCCCTCGCAGGCCCTGAGCGCGTCGCCTCTACAAGGCGGCCACTACGGCATCTCATGCCCCGACAGAACCTGCGCAGAACCAGAAACTCCATTGCGGAAGGCGTCGTCGAAGCCGACGCCTGAAATGCCCCAGCGCATGGCGGGCGGCGCGTCGGCGATGCGCCATTCGGCGACCCAGCCGGCAGGCTTGTTGTTCCAGACGATGGTACCGACAAGCGCCCTCTCGCCGCCGGCCATTCGAGCCAGAGTGCCGATGCGCGCCGGGCCGGCCTTTGCCAATACCGGAGCGCTGAGGCCCGCCAACACCAACTGCCGTTGCGACGGCAGCAGAAGCGGCAATGCCAGCTTGTCGGCAGCGCTGATCAGCGCTGAACGCATATCGTCGTCGCGCAGGCCAAGGCTGTCGCTGGCAAGCATGCTGGCACGACCCTTCATGTCGCGGATGCCGATGACAGCGACAAGTTTTGGACGCGTGAGCCAAGGTTTGTGGTCGAACAACTTCAGGAAGGCGTCAAGTTTTGCGCGGTCGAAGACGCAGGTCAGGTCGTGCGGACGGTCGTAGCTGCCCTGCTCGTCATGGATCGGCGTACCACTCATGCGATCGCGGAAGGCGTAGCTGGCGATCAGCTCGCCGGCATGCGCGGCCTGTTCGGCAAGGCGCTGCTCATTCAGCAGCCTGCTGTCGCCGGTGACCCGGACCACAACATCGCGCAGGCAATTGGCAAAACCGATGTCGCGGCGCTCGGGCGCGGTGCCGCTGGTGATCGTACCAACGGTATAGAGGTCGTCCGCCCTCGCTTGGCCGAGGCCAACGATGAGCAGCAGGAGCGCTGTTTGCGCGTTGCGCAGTCCGCCGCGAAGCATGTGCCGCACCTTCCGCCGGGAGCAGGCAGCCTAGCAGAGCCATGGGCGGCGCAAAAACTCATGCCGCAGGCAGCTGCAAGACCTTTTCAGTCCAGCGTACGGCGGAAGCGGAACAGCGCGAGGCCGGCAAAGCCAGCGACGAACAGGCCGAGAATGCCAACTTCCGCAGCGATCGCCGGGAATTCGGCACCCTTGAGCATGACGGCGCGGATGATGCGCAGGAAATGCGTCAGCGGCAGGATTTCGCCCAGCGCCTGGGCCCAGCCGGGCATGCCGCGATAGGGGAACATAAAGCCTGACAGCAGGATCGACGGCAGGAAGAAAAAGAAGGTCAGCTGCATCGCCTGCATCTGGGTTCGGGCAATCGTCGAGATGGTGTAGCCGAGCAGCACCAACGCCAGCACGAAGACCAGGATCGCCGACAAAAGCAGCGACAGCGAGCCGATGAAGGGGATCGCAAACAACAGCTTCGAGGCGACCAGAACGACCGTCACCTGAACTGCTCCTACGACGAGATAGGGCAAAACCTTGCCAAGCATGATCTCGGCCGGGCTTGCCGGCATGGCGAGCAGATTTTCCATCGTGCCACGTTCGGTTTCGCGGGTCAGCGCCATCGAGGTCATCATCACCATCGTCATCTGCAGGATGACGCCGAGCAGGCCGGGCACGATGTTGTATTGCGAGATGCCTTCGGGATTGTAGCGGCGATGGACGACGACCTCGAGCTGCCCCTTGGCGGTCTCGGCGGAAGCCGCTTCCATGCCCTTTGCCCTGAGCAGCGCCTGGTTGGCCACCGTGCCCAGCGTCGACACGGCACCACTGGAGGCCGAGGGATCGGTGGCGTCGGCCTCGATCAGGATCTGCGGCGCGTCGCCGGCCGCCACCCGGCGGCCGAAATCGGCGGGGATGGTGACGACGAACGCAACCTCGCCGCTGGCCATCAGCTGCTCGGCCTCGGCAGCCGTTTCGGCGATGTGGTCGAAGCGGTAGTAGTTGGTGTTCTGCAGGGCCGAGACCATGGCCCGCGTGTACTGGTCGTTGCTGGTGGCGACCAGTGCCGCTGGCAGGCCCTTGGGGTCGCTGTTGATGGCGAAGCCGAACAATACCAGCTGCATCAGCGGCACGCCGAGCATCATGGCAAAGGTGATGCGGTCACGCCGCATCTGGATGAATTCCTTGGTAAGCAGCGCACCGAGCCGCGCAAAGGAAAAGAAGCCGTTGGCGGTCATGACATATTGTCCCTGGAAGCGGCCATGAACTGGATGAAGACGTCCTCAAGGCTGGTTTCGCCCGGCGCGACGGTCACGCCTTCGCGGCTGCCGATATCGGCAAGGGCTGCCTCGAGTTTCTGCCTGTCGGAGCCGACGACATGAAGCGTGGCGCCGAAGGGGGCGACCTGCTCGACGCCGGGCCGGCCTTCAAGCGCGGAGGCGATCTGGTCGAGCCGCGGGCCCGAGACGACGAAAGTGGTCAGCCCGGCATTGCGCACGACGTCCTCGACGGTGCCCGACGCCAGCATCTTGCCATAGGAGATGTAACTGATGCGGTGGCAACGTTCAGCCTCGTCCATGTAGTGGGTGGAGACGAGCACGGTGAGCCCGCCCCGCGCCAGGCGGTGGATCTCGTCCCAGAACTCCCGCCGGGCCTTGGGGTCGACGCCGGCGGTGGGTTCGTCGAGCAGAAGCAGCTTCGGCTTGTGCATGATACAGGCGGCCAGTGCCAGGCGCTGCTTCCAGCCCCCTGACAGCGTGCCGGCAAGCTGGTTACGGCGCGTGGTCAGACCGAGCTCTTCGAGGGTTCGGGCGACATGCTCCTCGACAGGTCTGAGCTTGTAGAGCCGGGCAACGAATTCGAGGTTCTCGCCGATCGTCAGGTCCTCGTAGAACGAGAACTTCTGCGTCATATAGCCGACTTCGCGCTTGATCTTGAGGCTGTCGGTGCGCAGGTCGTAGCCCAGCACCTGGCCCTCGCCCTCGTCGGGCGTCAGCAGGCCGCACATGATGCGGATAGTGGTTGTCTTGCCCGAGCCGTTGGGCCCGAGGAAACCGACGATCTCGCCTTCGGCGACGGTCATGGTGACATGGTCGACGACGGTCTTGTCGCCGAAGCGCTTGACGAGGTTGGTGACTTCGATGGCGTTCATGGGTGCCGTAGGCAAGGCGGTAAGTGAATAGGGCAATAGGGCCGCAACGCGCCGGCCTGCCCCACTGCCTTACTCCCCTGCTCCCTTCTCCAGTGCCACATCGACGATCTGGCCCGGCTGCAGCGCCGAGCTGGCATCTTCGGGGCGGGCCTCGACGAGATAGACGAGCTTCTGCCGGTTCTCGAGCGAGTAGATCACCGGCGGGGTGAATTCAGGATCGGGCGAGACATAGCTGACCTTGGCGGTGAGCCCGTCGGCGCAGCCGTCGCAGCGCACGGCGAGCCGGGTGCCGACATGGACGGACGAAAACGCGCTTTCCGGGATGAATAGAGTCAGCTTGACCGCACCGTCGGGCAACACCGACAGCACCGGCGATGACGGGCCGGCGGTGTCGCCCGCGTTGCGGATGACATCGTCGATGCGGCCGGCGGCGGGTGCGGTCAGCGTGCGCTTGGACAGGCGCCACTCGGCCTGGCCGAGCGCCGAGCGGGCTTGCTCGACCTGCTTTTCGGCGGCCTTGATCACCTCGCTGCGGGCCGGCAGGCGGCCGACGGCGAGATTGGCGGTGGCCTGGCCAAAGGCCGCTTGGGCGACCTCGAGCTTGGTCGTCGCGTCGTCGAGCTGGGCCTGGGTGGCAATCGAACGTCGGGCGAGATCCTGGGTGCGGGTCAGGCTGCGCTGGGCATCGTCGGCCTGGGCCTGGCTGGAGCGCACGGCTGCCTCGAGGGCGGCGATCTCGTCGGGACGCTTGCCGATCTTGAGGTCGGCGAGCTGTGCCTCTGCCTGGGCAAGGGCTGCCTCGGCCTGGGTCACCGCGATCCTGGCATCGCCGCTTTCCAGCGTGACGACGGGCTTGCCTGCCTCGACGCGGTCGCCGCGGCGGACAGAAACAGTTTCAACCTGGGCGACCTCGATGGGTGCGAGCTGGACATAGTCGCCCTCGACATAGCCAACGGCCAGAGGCGCCGGGCCGGCGCAGGCCGAAAACAGCTGTGCGGCAAAGGGGATGGAACACAGAACACTCATGGCTTTCCTGCCTTTCGCGCGGCGATGATGGCCGCGACGTTTTCTTTGGCGATGCCGATGACCTGGCCGACCTCGGCGGGGCCGATGTCGGCCCATCCCATCCGGCGCAGCACGGCGGCGCGGGCGATGCGGAAGTAGACGACCTGGCCGATCATCATGAAAACGCTGATCCTGACGCGCTCGCTGTCGGCCTCCTCGCCGGTGGCGGCGGCCCAGAGCTGGCACAGCCTGCGATGCACCGGCTCGAAGACGCCGGTGTAGATACGGTCGAGCGCATCCGTCGGCGTCGACAACTCGCGCAGCACGAACTGGACGATCTCGCCAGCCTCGGGGCGGGCGACCATGAAGCCGACCATGCGCTCCACCGCAGCATCGATCTGGGCTTCGGCCTCTGCGGGCGTGACCGCCTGCGGCAGGGCCAGTCCGGCATTGCCAAGCGCCTGGCTGGCGATCGCCTGGATGGTCGCTACAACATGGTCGGCGGCGGCCAGCCTCAGGCCTTCCTTGCCGCCGAAATGGTAGGCGATGGAGCCGATATTGGCGTTGGCGGCGGTGGCAATCTCACGAGTGGAGGTGCCGTCGAAGCCCTGGCGGCCGAACAGTTTCAGCGCAGCCATCACCAGCGCCATGCGGGTGGCGTCGGCTGCGGAGGCATTTTGTGGGGTCTGTGTCTTGTTCATGGCTAAAGATTTAATCAATCGATTGATTAAAGTCAAATGAAATCTTGCGCGGGCTGCCGGGCCGCGCTTTATTGGCGCCATGGCCAAGGAAGTCGAACGTAAGTTCCTGGTGAACGGACAGGAGTGGCGGAGCCTTGTCGAAGGCAGTATCCGCATCCGGCAGTTCTATCTCGCATCGAATACGGGCCGCTCGGTGCGGCTGCGCATCTCCGACGGCGAGGTTGCGACGCTGACGCTGAAGTTCGGCTCCAGGGGGCGTGTGCGCGACGAATTCGAGTACCAGGTACCCCTCGCCGAAGCCGAGGAGATGATGGTTTTCGCCATCGGCCGTGTCATCGAGAAGACACGCCACCATGTTAGCCATCGTGGCCGTCTCTATGAGATCGACGTTTTCGGCGGCGAACTGAGGGGGCTGATCATCGCTGAACTTGAGACGCCGGAGGATGTTCCGGCATCCGAACTGCCGGCTTGGATCGGCCGCGAGGTGACCGGCGATCCGCGCTACTACAACGCGTCGCTTGCCCATGGCGACGACGTTCCGGAGGCCGTTGCATGAGCTTTCGCATCGATCCGCGTCTGGCGCTTACCGGCGAGGTCCGCCGTATCGCCGGCGAAGAGATCGAGAAGATCGCCGCCCATCTCAACGCCGCCCGCGACAATCCCGACAAGGGGCTGCACAGAGCCCGCAGGCGACTCAAGGCGCTGCGCGCGCTGCTGCATCTCGTCTGGCCGGGCGACGAGGCCTTCTGCCGCACGGAGAACGACCGTTACCGCGCCATTTCGGCGTCGATTGCCGGCCCACGCCAGGCCACTGCACTGATCGAAACCATCGACCGGTTGGCCGAGGATTTCGCCGAGAACGCCGCCCATGCCGGCCTGGCCACGATCCGCACCATGCTGGTGCGCCATCGCGCCCAAGCCGCCCACACCGAAGCCGGGCTGGACGCATTGCTCGACACGGCAATCGCCGAATGCCAGGCAGGTTTTGCGGCACTGCAGACACTCAGCCTGCCCGACCTGCCGGAGAATGCCGCCGACGTTTTGGCAGACGGAGCGCTGGCGACGCTCAGGCGGGCGCGCAAGGCGCTGCAGCAATCGCGCGAGCGCGGCGCAGCCGATGATTTCCATGACCTGCGCAAGGCAGTGAAGCGGCATGCCGCGCATTTATCCCTGCTGCGGAAACTGTGGCCCTCGCCGGTCAAGCCGCGCCGCGAACGTGTCGAGGCGCTCGGCGAAAGCCTGGGTGAGTTGCATGACGTGTTCGTCATGCGCGCACTGATCGAGGCCGGCGAAGCACCGTTCGACGGTCCGGAGCCAAAACATCTGGTCAGGCTGCTCAAGCGCGCGGAAAAGGCGCTGCGCAAGCTGTGCCTCGCGGACGCCGCCGAACTGTTCGAGGACAAGCCGAAGCGTACGGTGCGGAGGCTGGCCAAGAAAGCCCGCGACGACCTCGGCGGAACCATGGCGGATACCGAAGCCGACTAGCTGTCAGTCCGGCATTTGCCCCGCTGGCATCGCCGGCCCGGCTCATGGTACGTCCTGTGCGTCATGACGCAAAAGACCGACACCCTGCTCGACCGTCTCGGCCGCTGGCTTGCATCCCGGCTGCAGGTCGAATCCTCTGGTTACGAGCCCTACACGCCGTCGGACCCCGACACGCTGCGCCGGACGCTGGAACCCGGCGACATCCTGCTGATCGAAGGCAACCAGCGCATTTCGGCCGTCATCAAGTATCTGACGCAGTCGACCTGGTCGCATTCGGCACTCTATATCGGCGACGCGCTGCCGGAGCCGACGGACGGATCGGAGCGACCGCGGTTGATCGAGGTCAATCTCGGCGAAGGCTGCGTGGCCGTGCCGCTGTCGAAATACCGCACCTACAACACCCGCATCTGCCGTGCCAACGGCCTCTCACCCGAGGATCGCGACCACGTCGTCAGGTTCATGGTGCAGAGACTCGGCCTGAAATACGACCTCAAGAACATCACCGACATGCTGCGCTACTTCGTTCCGCGGCCGCCGGTGCCGGTGCGCTGGCGTCGCCGCATGCTGGCCTTCGGTTCGGGCGACCCGACGCGGGCCATCTGCTCGACGATGATCGCGCAGGCCTATGGTGAGATCCGCTACCCGATCCTTCCCGAGATCACCCGCGCCCCCGGCCGCGCCTCGGCGCAGTCGACTTACATGCGCCAGGAGATCATGCACATCCGCCATCACTCGCTGTACACGCCGCGCGACTTCGACCTGTCGCCCTATTTCCGCATCGTCAAACCGACGCTGGAATACGGCTTCGACTACAGGCAAGTGACTTGGGGTGAGCAAGACAAGGCTGGCAACAAGGCGTGATTGCCCCGTCTGCTCACTCTTCCTGTTCGGAGAAGTCGTCGTCGAGACGCTTTTCCAGGTCGACGAGATCCTTGGGCAGCGGCAGGCCCTGCGCGCGCAGCTCGCTCAGCTTCTCGCGCAGCTGCTCCTGCAATTCGTGGGAATCCTCCGGCTGGTTGACCATTTCCTGGAGGAGGACCGCTATCTGGGCCTTGATCTGTTCGAGCGCCATGGTCTGATCCTCCGTGGTTTCAGCTCACCTCAGCATGCGCGAAATCAGTTGCGCCGTATAGTCGACCATCGGCACGATACGGGCATAGTTGAGCCGGGTCGGGCCGATGACGCCGAGCGCACCGACGACGCGCGCGTCTTTGTCGCGATAAGGCGCGACGACGAGCGACGAACCGGACAGCGAAAACAGCCGGTTCTCCGAGCCGATGAAGATGCGCACGCCCGAGCCTTCCTCAGCGAGGTCGAGCAACTGGATCAGCCCGTCCTGGGTTTCCATGTCCTCGAACAGGTGCTTGAGCAGCTCGATGTCGGCCTGGGCGGTGACGTTTTCGAGCAAATTGGCGCGGCCGCGCACGATGAGGCGCGCCGGCAGGCCGCTCTCGGCGCCGGCCCACACGGCGAGCCCCTTTTCGACGAGATCCTGCGACAGCGTGTCTAGCGCTGCCTTGGTCTCGTCCTTGATACGGGCGATCTCGAGCCGGGCTTCGGCCAGCGTGCGGCCACGGATATGGGCGTTGAGGAAGTTGGAAGCCTCGTGCAATTGCGAGACGGTGACACCGAGCGGCAGCTCGACCACGCGGTTTTCGACGTCGCCATTCTGCGACACCAGCACGGCAAGCGCCTTTGTCGGTTCGAGCTGGATGAACTCGATGTGCTTGAGCGCGACCTCGTTCTTGGCTGCGAGCACGAGGCCGGCGCCGCGCGACATGCCCGACAGCATCTGGCTCGCCTCGGTCAGCATGTGCTCGAGCGTGGCGCCCTCGCCCGAAGCCTTGACCTGGGCCTCGATGACGCGGCGCTCGTCGTCGGACAGATCGCCCAATTCCATGAAGGCATCAACGAAGAAGCGCAGCCCCTTCTGCGTCGGCAGGCGGCCGGCTGAGATGTGCGGCGCATAGACGAGACCGAGATGTTCGAGGTCGCTCATGACGTTGCGCACCGTGGCCGGCGACAGCGATGACGGCAGCATGCGCGACAGATTGCGCGAGCCAACGGGCTCGCCATCCCTGAGATAGGAATCGACGATGCGTCGGAAAATGTCACGCGACCGCATGTCGAGCGATTGCAGCGTGGGATCGGGTACCGCTTTGGTCATCTGCTTCATGGTCTCCGTCCAAAATGATATAGACCGCATGGCCGCGAACACAACAGCTCCAGCGGCGGAACCGGTTTTCCTTTGCGCTGGTCCTGCCATGGAGCTACAAGCCGGCAACAATTTCCGATTTCGCCATAGAAAGTAGCCGTATGCGCCCCTCCAAACGCCAGTTCGACGAAATGCGCGCCATCTCCTTCGAGCGCAACATCTCCAAGCACGCCGAAGGTTCGTGCCTGGTCAAGTTCGGCGACACCCATGTCTTGTGCGCGGCGAGCCTGGAAGAAAAGGTGCCGGGCTGGATGCGCAACACCGGCAAGGGCTGGGTGACGGCTGAATATGGCATGCTGCCGCGCTCGACCGGCGAACGCATGCGCCGCGAGGCTTCTTCCGGCAAGCAGGGCGGCCGCACGCTGGAAATCCAGCGCCTGATCGGCCGCAGCCTGCGCGCCGTCGTCGACATGGGCGCGCTCGGCGAGCGCCAGATCACCGTCGACTGCGACGTGATCCAGGCCGATGGCGGCACCCGCACGGCCTCGATCACCGGTGCCTGGATCGCGCTCTATGACTGCCTGCGCTGGATGGAAGCGCGCCAGATGGTCAGCGTCGACAAGGTGCTGAAGGACCATGTCGCGGCGATTTCCTGCGGCATCCATGACGGCCAGCCGGTCATCGACCTCGACTATCTCGAGGATTCCTCGGCCGGTACCGACGCCAATTTCGTCATGACCGGCAAGGGCGGGATCGTCGAGATCCAGGGCACCGCCGAAGGCACGCCGTTCTCGGAAGAAGAGTTCCTGCAGTTGATGGGCCTCGCCCGCAAGGGCATTGCGCGTCTGGTCGACCTGCAGAAGATGGCGGTGGGCTGAGGCACTCGCCATGCGGCCCTCGGCGATCCTCGAATCTGCGCTCTACGTCACCGACCTCGATGCCGCGGAAGTGTTCTACGGCGAGGTGATGGGGCTGGAACGGATCGCCAAGGTGCCGGGGCGGCATGTGTTCTTCCGCTGCGGCCAGGGCGTGCTGCTGTTGTTCAACGCGGAAGCGACCAGACAGCCACCGAGGCCCGATGCCACGCTGCCGGTGCCGCCGCATGGCACATGCGGCCAGGGGCATCTGTGCTTTGCCGCGACTGCCGAGGAAGTCGAACTTTGGAAGACGCGGCTCGAAGGCAAAGGCATTGCCATCGAAGCCGATTTCGAATGGCCCTCCCCCGAGAAGGACATGAGGGGCGGCCGTTCCATCTATTTCCGCGATCCGTCGGGCAATTCGCTTGAGATCGCCGAGCCGAAACTATGGGGCCTTTGATGCGCAAGCTTGCCGACAATGAAATTGTGATCGCCAGCCACAATGCCGGCAAGCTGCGCGAATTCGCCGAGCTGATGGCGCCGTTCGGCATCGGCGCCAAGTCTGCCAAGGAATATGGCCTGCCCGAACCCGACGAGACCGGCACCACCTTCGAGGAAAATGCCTACATCAAGGCGCTGGCCGCAGCGACCGCGACCGGCCTGCCGGCGATGTCGGACGATTCGGGCCTTGTGGTCGACGCGCTCGACGGCGCGCCCGGCGTCTACACCGCAAACTGGGCAGAAAAGCCGGACGGCACGCGCGACTTCGCCATGGCGATGCAGCGCACCGAGGACGCCCTGCAGGAGCGCGGCGCCAAGGCCGCCGAGCAGCGCACCGGCCGCTTCGTCGCCGTCATCTGCCTGGCCTGGCCCGATGGGCACGCCGAATATTTCCGCGGGGAGGCCGAAGGCAATCTCGTCTGGCCGCCGCGCGGCGAAAAGGGTTTCGGCTACGACCCGGTGTTCCTGCCCGAAGGCTTCGACAAGACGTTCGGCGAGATGAGCGCCGAGGAAAAGCATGGCTGGAAGCCAGGCCAGGCCGACGCGCTGTCGCACCGGGCCCGCGCCTTCCAGAAATTCGCCCGCGCCATGCTCGGTTCGGCCTGATGGCGTTTGCGTCGCTCAGCCGCGACCCCGGCTTCGGCGTTTATGTGCACTGGCCGTTCTGCGCGGCCAAATGCCCTTACTGCGACTTCAACAGCCATGTCCGCCACCAGCCGGTGGACCAGGAACGCTTTGCCCGCGCCTTTGCCACCGAACTCGCAAGCATGCGCGCCCGCACCGGGCCGCGCGAGGTGACGAGCGTGTTCCTCGGCGGCGGTACGCCCTCGCTGATGCGGCCGGAGACGGTGGGCGCCGTACTGGAAGCCATCGCCGCCAACTGGACGATCGCTGATAACGCCGAGATCACGCTCGAGGCGAACCCATCGTCGGTGGAAGCAGAGCGCTTCCGCGGCTATCGCTCGGCCGGCGTCAATCGCGTGTCACTGGGGGTGCAGGCGCTGAACGACGGGGATTTGCGCTTCCTCGGGCGGCTGCACAATGTCGAGGAGGCGCTGCATGCCATCGGCCTGGCGCGCGAGATCTTTCCGCGGCTGTCCTTCGACCTGATCTATGCCCGGCCGGGCCAGAAGCCTGAGGATTGGGCGGCGGAGCTTAAGCAGGCGATCGGCTATGCCGTCGACCATCTGTCGCTGTACCAGCTGACGATCGAGGAAGGCACGCGCTTCTTCCAGCTCTACAATGCCGGCAAATTCGAGATCCCGGACGGCGAACATGCCGCCGAGCTGTATTCAATCACGCAGGAGGTGACGGCGGCGCATGGCCTGCCGGCCTACGAGATTTCCAACCACGCCAAACCAGGCGCCGAGAGCCGGCACAACCTGACCTACTGGCGCTACGGCGAATATGTCGGCGTCGGCCCCGGCGCGCATGGGCGCTTCCTGGAGGACGGAACGCGCATCGTCACCATCGCCGAGAAGCTGCCGGAGCGCTGGGTCGAACTGGTCGAGCAGCAGGGCCACGGCGTCGTTGGCGGCGAGACGCTGAACCGCTCCGAGGAAGCGGACGAATTCCTGCTGATGGGCCTCAGGCTTGTCGAGGGCATCGATCTCGCCCGCTACGAGCAGCTTTCCGGCAAGTCCTTGTCTTCGGCGCGGCTGTCGATCCTGCAGGGCGAAGGGCTGGTGGCACCGATCGGCAATTCGCGCCTGCGCGCGACGCCGGAGGGCATGATCGTGCTCGATGCCGTCGTCGCTGATCTGGCGCGGTAGCGGAGGCTGCGGTGAAGAACGTGCTCTTCGTCTGCAGTCAGAACAAGTTGCGCAGCCCGACCGCCGAGCAGGTGTTTGCCACCCGCCGCGACATCGAGGTCGATTCCGCTGGTACCAATCATGACGCCGAGAACCCGCTGACGCCGGAACTTGTCGCCTGGGCCGACTTCATCTTCGTGATGGAAAAGACCCACCGCACCAAGCTGCAGAAGAAGTTCGCCAAGGCGCTCAAGGCGCGCGTCGTCTGCCTCGACATTCCCGACGACTACGCCTTCATGGACCCGGCGCTGGTCGCGCTGCTGGAAGAGCGGGTGCCGAAGCACCTGCGCTGAGCCCGATCAGGCCTTCCGCTTCAGCGAAAACACGTTGAGCCCCTCGACGTCTTCCTCGATGCGCTGCCAGCCGAGCCGCTCGTAGAAGGCGGAGACGGCGGGTTTGGCACAGAGATAGGCAGTGTCGAAACCCTGCAGGAACGCTGCTTCCGCCCCGGCCTGGACAAGTGCTGCGCCGATGCCGGATTTCCTGGCGGCTTCATCGACCCAGACGGCGGCCACCCATGGCGAATATTGCGGCCGCGCTTCCAGATCGCTTTCGATCAGATGGGCGGTGCCGAGGAAGGTGTCGCGGTCATGGGCGACGAGCGCCTGCGGCAGGCCGGTCGAAGCAAAATTCTCGTCGACAAGTCCCCGGATGAAGGCAAGTTCATGGCCGTCCTGGCGCCACCAGGCATTCCAGATGCGGACGGCAACGTCGCCAGCAAATTCCGGCCTGTCGCGAAGATCGGAGATCGAATAGGTCTTGTGCGTCGCCATGGTGTCAGCCTGATTTCGAAGACTTCAAGCGCCGGGTACAGCATGCGCAAGCAACTATCCAGCAGCCAAGAGATCAGAACAAAGGAGCCAACATGAACACCGCAGTCGCATCCTGGCAGCTCTGGGCGGTGCTTTCGGCCATCTTTGCGGCACTGACGGCGATCTTTGCCAAGGTCGGCATCGAGAACATCAACTCGGATTTCGCCACGCTGATCGGGTGGTGATCCTGCTAGTGCTGGCTGGAATCGCGGCCGCCACCGGGCAAGCGCAGGCGCTGGATTCGATTTCGGGGAAGACTTATGCCTTCCTGATCCTATCGGGGCTGGCCACGGGGGCGTCCTGGCTTTGTTACTTCCGCGCGTTGAAGCTCGGAAATGCGGCGCAGGTGGCGCCGATCGACAAGCTAAGCGTCGTTCTTGTCGCGGTGTTTGGCGTCATTTTCCTTGGCGAGAGACTTGGCACGGCGAATTGGCTCGGCATCGCGCTGATCGCGGCGGGGGCGGTGCTGGTCGCCACCAAGGCGTGAGGGTGGTGCCGCCTTGGTGGCAGCGTCGAGGCGGGAGATGAAGGCGTCGAAGCGATAGGGCATGGCCGGTACGATTGCCTCTGTTCACGAATCGCTATGTTCCGATCCGCGGCGGCGATTTGCTTCCCGCACTATGGCAAAGCCATGGCAGAATCGATCACATCCTTTTGCAAGCGGGGCCCGGCCATGCCAATGAGAGGGTGAAAGCGAGGCGGCGTGCAGAACAACGAAAACAAGCGGGTCTATGTCATCGGCCAGACCGAGATCGCGGCGAGGCCGCTGACGCCGGCGCTCTATCTGGTGGCGACTCCGATCGGCAATCTAGGCGACATCACGCTGCGCGCGCTTGAGACGCTGGCCGGCGCAGATCATGTCGCCTGCGAGGACACGCGGGTCACCCGCGTCTTGCTCGACCGCTATGGCATTCGCCAGCGGCCGACCGCCTATCACGAGCACAATGCCAGCGAGGCCGGGCCACGGCTGATCGAGGCGCTGGAGAACGGACGCAGCGTGGCGCTGGTATCGGACGCCGGCACGCCTTTAGTCTCCGATCCGGGTTTTCGCCTTGTCGGGCAAGCGCAGGAGCGCGGCATCCGCGTCGTGCCGATCCCCGGCGCTTCGGCGGTGCTGGCCGCGCTGACCGCCTCGGGGCTGCCCTCGGACGCCTTCTTTTTCGCCGGCTTCCTGCCGGTCAAGGACGGGCAGAAGCGGACACGGCTCGAAGAGGTCAGGGCCGTGCCCGGCACGCTGATCTTTTTCGAATCGCCGCGCCGGCTGGCCGATACGCTCGAAGCGATGGCCGAGGTGCTCGGCGCCAGGCAGGCGGCGATCGGGCGTGAACTGACCAAGGCCTTCGAGGAAATCCGCACCGGCACGCTGGCAGAACTCTCGGCGCACTATGCCGAGGCCGATACGCCGAAGGGCGAGATCGTCATCTCAGTCGCGCCGCCCGAGGAGCGGACCGAATCTGCCGACGACGTCGACAAGCTTTTGCTGTCGCTAGCCAAGGAAATGCCGGCGTCGAAGGCGGCGGCGGAAGCCGCACGCATGACCGGCCAGCCGAAGCCTGCGCTCTATCGCCGGTTGCTGGAGCTCAGGGAAGGATCCGGTGACTGAGCGGCTCGCCCGGCAGAAGGCACATAGCCGCGGCCACCGCGGCGAATGGCTGGCCGCGCTCGCGCTGATGCTCAAGGGCTACCGGATCGTCGCCCGGCGCTACAAGACCAAGCTTGGCGAGATCGACCTGATCGCCCGGCGCGGCGACTTGGTGCTGATCGTCGAGGTAAAGGCGCGGAAAACGCTGATCGAGGCGATGGACGCCGTCGCCTACGGTTCCGAACGCCGCATCGAGGGCGCCGCCGATCTGTGGCTGGCGCGGCAGCCCGACTACGGCAAGCTGTCGGTACGTTTCGACATGGTGGCGGTGCTGCCACGGCGCTGGCCGGTGCATGTCGAGAATGCCTTCCACGGCAGGAACTGAGCATCGTACGATCCGTTAGGCCTTTACGCCTGCGGACAATGCCCTTAACAGGCCTCGCAAAGCCTGCGATGCGGGCGATCGAGGTTCGCGCCGAGGGCGCCCGAGTTACTGGAGATGGCAATGTCCCTGCCCGACCGCCTGAGCAACGACCCGCGCAGCCCCTTTTTCAACGCCGAGGCGCTGCAGGCGGGCGTCGGCATCCTGTTCAACGGCAAAGAACGCCAGGACGTCAGCGAGTATTGCGTCAGCGAAGGCTGGGTCCGCGTGCCGGCGGGCAAGTCGAAGGATCGCTACGGCGAGCCGATCACCATCAAGCTCAAGGGCACCGTCGAGGCTTTTCCGAAGCCTTGAGGCAACTGCGCGGCGAAGGCCGCCGGCAAGCACCCACTCCGGTTCGCTGCGCGAACCACCTCTCCCCCTCGACAGGCGGGACAGACGCGCTGCCCTGCGACCAGCGGTGCATTGGCGCGAAAGCTCTCGACCTGGCGGGTGGGGTCAGGTCAGCCGGTGATGTTGAAGCCAGCCGCTGCCGGATCGGCGGGCTCGGGCACGACACTTCCGACGTGAGCGCCGGGTGGCCCCTGCCAACATGCCTCGAGCATCGAGGCGACTGCTTCTTCCGGACCTGAAATCAGCGCGGTGACGGATCCGTCACGCTCGTTGCGAACCCAGCCATTCAGGCCGAGACGCCTAGCCTCGCGCTGTGCCCAGGCGCGGAAGCTGACGCCCTGGACGCGGCCGGTGATGTGGACGAGCACGGCACGATCGTTCATCTTGGCCTCCAAGCGGTAGCCAGTCCCCTTTTGGGGGATGTCTGGGGCGGGGATCCCAACGCACCGCGTCTCGCTACGACTGCCCCCACCCTTTGTACCTCCCCGCAA
Source organism: Aminobacter aminovorans (assembly GCF_900445235.1). Taxonomy (NCBI): domain Bacteria; kingdom Pseudomonadati; phylum Pseudomonadota; class Alphaproteobacteria; order Hyphomicrobiales; family Phyllobacteriaceae; genus Aminobacter; species Aminobacter aminovorans. Next base: position 93,520 of record NZ_UFSM01000001.1, read on the forward strand.
GGGGAGGAAGGGCTTTAGCAAGCATTACGCCTACCCATTCTTCGACAAGCTCAGATGCCTAGCGCCGCGTCACCCGCATCGGCAGGCCGCCCTGGGGCTGGGTTGTCAGTTTCTGGACCGGCCATGGCTTGGTTTCGGCGACGGTGTCGAAGCGGAAGCGCGAGAGCAGGATGGCAAGGGCGATGATGGCTTCCTGCATGGCAAAGCTCATGCCGATGCAGACGCGCGGGCCGGCACCGAAGGGCAGGTACTGGTAGCGGTCGATCTTGTCCCTGTTTTCGGGATGAAAGCGCTCTGGCAAAAACGCATTGGGCCGGTCCCACAGCTTGTGGTGGCGGTGCACGGTCCAGGGCATGACCAGCACCTGCGCCTTGCGCGGAATCTTGAAGCCCTTGTACTCGTCCTCCGCGATCGGTTCGCGGTTGATCGAGGGGGCTGGCGGGTAGAGCCTCAGCGCCTCTTCGAAGGCAGCGCGGGTGAGCGGCATGCCATCGAGCCATTTCACCGGGTCGGGCTCGCGGGCCAGCACCTCGTCGATTTCCTGCTCGACGCGGTCGCGCTCCCAGGTCGCTTCGGCGAGGCAGTAGATGGTCCAGCCGAGCGCACGCGCCGTGGTCTCATGCCCGGCGCCGATGAAGGTGATGATGTTGTCCTCGATCTCCTGGCGCGACAGGCCATCGGGGCCTTCGGCACGCAGCAGAAGCGTCAGGAAATCCTCGGGAGCGCCGTCGGGATTGCGGGCCAGCTTTGCGCTGCGCATCGCCACCGTGTCGGTGACGATCTTGCGGAAATAGGCCATGGTCTTGCGGCCCCGGATGCGGGTGAGGCGCGGCAGCCATTCCGGCGCGCGCAACAGGTCGAGCGGGTCGACACGACCCATGGTCTCGAACAACCGGTCGATTTCATGGGCGAAGCTGCCGGCCTCGCCCGCGATCTCACCCGAAAACAGCGTCTCGGCCAGGATCTCGTAGGTCAGCATGGTCATGTCCTGGGCGACATCGACAGTGCCTGTTACGTCGTCGTAGCGTTGGACGAAATCGAGGGTACGGGCCAGCATCGGCTGGGCGAAACCGAAGATGTGGCGCGGCGTAAAAACAGGCGCCATGGCCTTGCGCGACCGCTTCCAGACGTCGCCCTCGGCGGTCAAGAGCCCATCGCGCAGGATTGGACGCAGGATCATCTGGCGGACGGTCGCCATCTTGTAGTTTCTGGCGTTGTCGACCAGCACGTGGCGGATGAGCCCCGGATCATTGGCAATGACCAGCGGGCCGCCGACACCGTTCACCGAAATCCAGGGTTCGTTGTAGGATGGCTCACCCCACAGTTCGAGCGGGTTGCGGTAGACGATGCGCATCATCTCCAGCGTCGACGGCGGCGTGGTGCGCGGCGTCGGCGCGGGCGGGACGAAGGGTTCAGGTCTGGTGTCCATCAACTTTGCCTCATCGGGTGAATGTAGGCATCGAGAGTGCGCGCGTCCATGTGGCCGAATTTGTCGATGACCGAGATGTGACCCAGTCACCCAAAGGTGCCTTCTTGCCACGGGAGGGTTCGGGCGACTATTTGCTGACAGTCACCTTTTGATACCACCTCCACCTACCCCCTAAACTGCCCAAGGACTGAAATCTTGAAACACCAGCTCAACATCGTTGTGGCCAGCACCCGCCCAGGCCGCGTCGGCCCTGTCTTCGCCCGCTGGCTCGATGCCTATGCGCGCGAGCACGGCAAGTTCGAACCCGTCATCACCGACATCGAGGCATTTGGTCTGCCCATCTTCGACGAGCCCAAGCACCCGAGGCTCGGCCAGTACGAGAACGAACACACCAAGAAATGGTCCGAGGCGATCAAGGCCGGCGACGCCTTCGTGTTCGTGACGCCGGAGTACAATTTCTTCGCCGCGCCTGCGCTGGTCAATGCCGTCAACTACCTGGCGCGCGAGTGGAACTACAAGCCGGCGGGCTTCCTGAGCTATGGCGGCGTTTCGGCCGGTCTGCGCGCCGTACAGTCGGAAAAAATGCTTTTGACGACGCTGAAGATCATGCCGATCCCCGAGGCGATCGCCATTCCCGCGTTCACCCAGCATCTCCAAGAGAACGGCGAGTTCAAGTCGAACCCACTGATCGACGACAGCGCCAAGACGATGCTCAACGAGCTGTTTCGCTGGAGCGAAGCGCTGAAGCCGCTGCGTGTCGGCTGACCACATCGTCCAGGACCACAGCTGAGGCGACGAACACTGTCTTTGCGGAAATTCAACCACCTGGCATGCAACCTATCCCTGTCGGTGACGTTTGGCCCATGCAACCAATCAACAGGGAATACACGTGTAGAGTAACATGATGAACTGCAAGGTGATGGTGGTCGAAGACGAGATCTTCGTTGCCACCGAAATTGAAAGCATGCTCGAAGAGCTAGGACACCAACCGATTGGCATCGCCATGGACTCGGCGAGCGCCCTCGATCTGGCGCAGCATGCCGAGATAGCGCTTGTCGACCTCAATTTGCGGGATGGCCCTACCGGCCCTTCGCTGGGCAAGATTCTTGCCGAACAGTTCGGTGTGACGGTGCTGTTCATCACCGCCAATCCTTCGCAACTGGGCGATGGCGTTCCCGGCACGATCGGCGTTCTGCCCAAGCCGGTGATGGACGAAGAATTGTCCGAGGCGGTCCGATATGCAGTGGCGCGCCGACACCGCCTTGCCGCCGATCCGCCAACACGGCTGAAGCTTTTTGGAGCGGATAATTGCAATGACCGCGATGACGGGTTTGGCGTAACCGCCTGACGGAAGCGCGACGACTCGACACCATTAGGGGCGCTCCGGCCGAGGCCGTTGCGCTCCTTTGTCGTCATTCTAGCGCCGCAGCGTTGCCGAGCGGTTGAGCTGTGCTGCCGGCACCGTCAGCTCCACTTCGAGCCCATCTGCGTTCCAGCGCCGGCGCAGCGTGCCGCCAAGCTGGCCCTGGACGCTCAGCGTGATCAGGCGACTGCCGAAACCTTCGCCGGCAGGCGGACCCGACACTGGCGCGCCACCCGTCTCCTTCCAGACCATGCGATAATTGTCGCCGCTCAGAACGGCGTCGATGACCACGCGGCCATCGGCCTCCGCCAAGGCGCCATACTTCGCCGCATTGGTGGCAAGCTCGTGAAAAAGCAACGCAAGCGGAGTGGCCGCGCCGTCGTCGATGGTGGCGTCATCACCGTGAAAGGCGAAACGGCCGGACTGCTCGCCGACATGTGGCGCGAGCAGAAGCTCGACCAAGGCGCGCAGCGAAGACTGGTTGTTCTGCGGCCGAGATGCCTGACTGTGCGGCCGGACGAAATCATGCGCCTTGCCCATAGCGCTGATGCGCTGTCTGAGTTGATCGGCCAGGGGCTTGATGTCGGGATAGGAGCGCGCCGACAGGCTGATGATTCCATTGAGCACCGAAAAGATGTTCTTGATGCGGTGGCTGAGTTCGTGCGCGACGATCTCGCGCTCTTCGGCAACCTGCTTGGTTTCGTGGATGTCGGTGCAGGTGCCGAACCAGCGGATGATCTCGCCGGCCTCGTTGCGAATGGCCAGCGCCCGGCCCAGCGTCCAGCGATATTCGCCATTGGCGTGACGCAGCCGGTACTCGATCTGGTAAGGCTCGCCGGTGGCGAGCGAATGGCGCCACAATTCCCAGGCGCGATCCTGGTCGTCGGGATGGAACATCCCTGCCCATCCCTCGCCATCCGTCGAGCCGAGCGGCATGCCGGTGAATTCGTACCAGCGCGCATTGTAATAATCATGGAAACCGTCGGGCCTGGTCGACCAAACCATCTGTGGCATGGTGTCGGCAAGTGTGCGGAAGCCAGCCTCGCTTGCCGCCAGTGCCGCCTCGACCGCCTTGCGCTCGGTAATGTCGATGACGACGCCCGGCAGACGCGGATTGCCGCCACCGGTGTCGAAAAACTTGCCCGTGGCCAGAACCCAGCGGATTGCGCCTTCGCCGTCGACAAGGCGATACTCGGCCCGAAAACCGCCGCGCTTGGCGATTGCCTCGTCGGTCTTGCGCGCGACAAAGTCCCGGTCGGCGGGATGGATGCGCCTGAAGAAGCCTTCAGCCGAAATGCCCTGTTCGGCTTCGGCGAGGCCGACGCCGAACATCTCGGCGAAACGCGCGTCGGCTGTGACGATCCGGCTGGTCAGATCGAGTTCCCAGGCCCCGACGATGCCCGAGGCCTCGAGCGCCAGGGACAGGCGCTCCTCGCTGCGGGCAAGCGCCTTTTCGGCACGTACGCGCTTGGTGGTTTCAGCCAAGATGGCAAATGCGCCGACCGCCTCGCCGTCGTCGTCGAGCAACGGACTATAGTCGAGCTCGAGCCAGACGCGTTCGGCGGCACCATTGCGCCACAGCACGAGCTCCTGATCCTCGTAGGTCAGCGTTTCACCTTCGAAGATGCGATCGATAACGGTACGGTTGAACTGCGCGACCTCGGGCCAGCTGTCGAAGACCGACGTGCCAAGGCACGCCGGATGCCGGGCGCCCGCGATGTCGCGGTAGGCGTCGTTGTAGATCATCACGCCCTTGCGGCCGATGAGCAGGCACATCGGCATTGCCGATGCCAGCATGATGCGGATCGTCATCCGTACGACTGCTGGCCAGGAACCGATCGGACCGATCGGCGTAGACGTCCAGTCCAGGGCCTCGATGAGCCCGGCCAGCTCACCTGAAACGATCGGATTGGAAACCTTGTCGTCGGCCTTCAATGGTCTTGTGGTCGGCATGGATGAGAATTTTCTCGGCTGAAATCTGTTGTGAAAAGTGTAGGCCGGCAAAAAGTAGTCCCCACCGTGTCAGACGGAAGTGGGACGACATTATTGATGAGCCTGAATGCACCAGCGCGGCGTTTGTTCCAAACTCCGCCTACATGAACGGACGAGAAATCACATAGTTTCGCCAGTTTGCCAACAATCGGCGGCTTCCACGCAGCATCGCCAAGATGCTGCCGTCGATCGGCTTCCGGTAGCAGTGTGTCGGCATTTGGCTCACGTAAATGACGGCCTGTACTCGTTTTCGGGACGCGCTGCAGGCAGCCGGGATGGGCCGAACCATCAAGCCGGAGGACGAGGCGCCGCAAGGCCACGCCGCATGGCTTTATCCCCTCGCAAAAGCCCGGTAAAACTTGGAAAAACCACACTTAACGCCTATATCTGGGGCACCAACGGGCGTGCGATTCGGGGCCGATTTTGCCGCGTCCTCCTGCGGCAGTCAGACGAAAGTTTTTCATGAGCGACCAGTCCGAGAACCTTCCCGGCGCAGAAGCCGAGTACGGCGCAGATTCCATCAAGGTTTTGAAGGGGTTGGATGCCGTCCGCAAGCGCCCAGGCATGTATATCGGCGACACTGACGACGGCTCGGGCCTGCATCACATGGTCTATGAGGTCGTCGACAACGCCATCGACGAGGCGCTGGCCGGCCACGCCACGCTGGTGACGGTTTCGCTCAATCCCGATGGATCAGTGACCGTGACCGACAACGGTCGCGGCATTCCCACAGATATCCACCCTTCGGAAGGTGTTTCAGCCGCCGAGGTGATCATGACGCAGTTGCATGCGGGCGGTAAGTTCGACCAGAACTCCTACAAGGTTTCGGGCGGCCTGCACGGCGTCGGCGTGTCCGTCGTCAACGCGCTGTCGGTGTGGCTGAAGCTCAGAATCCGCCGCAAGGGCGAAATCCACGAGATGACCTTCAGCCACGGCAATGCCGTTGCACCGCTGAAGGTCGTGGGACAGGCCGGCAACGAGACCGGCACGGAAGTGACTTTCCTACCCTCGTCCGACACCTTCACCATGGTGGATTTCGACTACAACACGCTGGAACACCGCCTGCGCGAGCTGGCTTTCCTGAATTCGGGTGTGCGCATCGTCTTGTCCGACAAGCGCCATGCCGACGTGAAGGTACAGGAACTGCTCTATGACGGCGGCCTGATCGAATTCGTCAGATATCTCGACCGCGCCAAGAAGCCGCTCATCGCTGCACCGATCGCCATCCGTGCCGAGCGCGACGGCATCACGGTCGAAGTGGCGATGTGGTGGAACGACAGCTACCACGAGAACGTGCTGGCCTTTACCAACAACATCCCGCAGCGCGACGGCGGCACGCACCTTGCCGGCTTTCGCGGTGCCCTGACGCGCCAGGTGACCGGCTACGCCGAGACCTCGGGCATTTCCAAGAAGGAAAAGGTCTCGATCACCGCCGACGACACCCGCGAGGGCCTGACTGCTGTGCTCTCGGTCAAGGTTCCCGATCCGAAATTCTCGTCGCAGACCAAGGACAAGCTGGTGTCCTCCGAGGTCCGCCCGGTGGTGGAAAGCCTGGTCAACGAGGCCCTCGGCACCTGGCTCGAGGAACATCCGGCGGAAGCCAAGACGCTGATCGCCAAGGTGGTAGAAGCGGCAGCGGCCCGCGAAGCGGCGCGCAAGGCGCGCGAGCTGACCCGCCGCAAGGGCGTGCTCGACATCACCTCTTTGCCGGGCAAGCTGGCCGACTGCCAGGAACGCGACCCGGCGAAATCTGAAATCTTCATCGTCGAGGGTGACTCGGCAGGTGGTTCCGCCAAGAGCGGGCGCTCGCGCCAGAACCAGGCGATCCTGCCCCTGCGCGGCAAAATCCTGAACGTCGAGCGCGCCCGCTTCGACCGCATGCTGTCGTCGGACATGATCGGCACGCTGATCACCGCGCTCGGCACGTCGATCGGCAAGGACGAGTTCAACGCCGACAAGCTGCGTTACCACAAGATCATCATCATGACCGACGCCGACGTCGACGGCGCCCACATCCGTACGCTTTTGCTGACGTTCTTCTTCCGCCAGATGCCGGAGCTGATCGAGCGCGGGCACCTCTATATTGCCCAGCCGCCGCTCTACAAGGTGATGCGCGGCAAGAGCTCGCAGTACCTCAAGGACGAGAGTGCTTTCGAGGCGTACCTCGTCGACGTTGGTCTCGATGAGGCCTCGCTGACGCTGGCGTCAGGCGAGGTGCGCACCGGCCAGGACCTGCGCGCAGCGATCGCCGACGCGCTTGGCGTGCGGACGCTGATCGATGGCCTGCATACGCGCTATTCGCGGCCGGTGGTCGAACAGGCGGCAATCGCCGGCGCGCTCAACCCCGACATCTTCAACGATCTCGGTCGCGCCAAGGCGATGGCCGAAACCATCGCCCAGCGCCTCGACCTGATCTCTGAGGACATCGAGCGCGGCTGGACCGGGGAAATTGCGACCAGCAATGACGGCTCGGGCGGCTACGTGTTCGAACGCACGCTGCGCAGCGTCAAGGAGAGCATCCACCTCGACATGGCGCTGATCAATTCGGCCGACGCACGCGCGCTCGACCGCTATGCCGGCCGCCTCACCGAGCTTTATGCCCAGCCGCCGGTGCTGCGCCGCAAGGACAATTCCGAGACACTGGCGGGGCCGCTTGCGCTGCTGGGCGCAGTGTTCGCGTCAGGCCGCAAGGGCCTGACCATGCAGCGCTACAAGGGCCTCGGCGAAATGAACGCCGAGCAGCTGTGGGAGACCACGCTGGACCCGAACGTGCGCTCGCTGCTGCAAGTCAAGGTCAATGACGCCACCGACGCCGACGCGCTGTTTGCCCGCCTGATGGGCGACGAGGTCGAACCGCGCCGCGACTTCATCCAGGAAAACGCACTCAGCGTGGCCAATCTGGACGTGTGATCCCCGTGGGATCCAAGCTTGAAACCTCGCCCCCTTCGCTCAGCGGAGGGGGCGATTTTCGTTTCTGGGGACGCATTGCGCTGACGGCCTGTTGATGTAGCTTGGCGGCTGAAATCACTCAGGAATGCCCGCTTTGCCCCTTCGCCGCAGCCTGGCCTTCATCACCGCAATCAGCGCCTGGTCAGCTCTTGGGTTGCAGCTTATGCTGCTGGTCGGACGGATGACGGCCGACGGCGCGTCTGTCGTCGAGGCGGTGTGGCGGTTCTTTGGGTTCTTCACCATCATCATGAATCTGATGGCCGCCGTGGTAGCAAGCGCCATGGCGCTAAGCCCCGGCACCGCACTCGCCGGGCCCCGCTCGCGACTGGTGACGGCGGCTGCGATCGTGTTCGGCGGGCTGGTCTATTCCGTGCTGCTGCGGGCGATCTGGCAGCCGACCGGCTGGCAGGCCGTCGCCGACCATGCGCTGCATGATGCGACGCCGGTGTTGTTCTTCCTGACCTGGCTGGCATGGGATCACGGCGGCCTGAGATGGCGCGATGCGCTGTGGGCGGCGGTGCCGCCGCTGGCCTATTGCGGTTACGCCTTTGCCAGGGGTGCGGCGGACGGCTGGTACGCCTACTGGTTCCTCAACCCGGAAGCACTGAACCTCAAGCAGCTCTCAGCCAGCATCGTGGTGCTGACCGCGGCCTTCCTGATCATCGCCGTCACCCTGATTGCGATCGACCGCCTGCTCGTGCGCCGCGACGTCATCCGCCCGGCAAGTCAGTCAGGCTCGCGCAGCCTGTAGCCGACGCCGGTCTCTGTGGTGATGTAATGCGGCTCGTCGGGGGTCTTTTCGATTTTCTGCCTGAGCTGGCGGACATAGACCCGGAGATACTGCACGTCGGCCGAACCGCCCCAGACATGCTCAAGCAGGAAGCGATGGGTGAGCACCTTGCCGGCGTGTTGCACCAGCACGCGCAGGATGTCGTATTCCTTGGGTGACAGCTTCACTTCGAGGCCACCAAGCCTGACGATACGCTTCACCAGATCGACCGACAGCTCGCCGGTCTGGAACACCGGCTTTTCGCCCTGCTGCTGCAGCCTATGGCGAAGGGCAGTACGGATGCGCGCGGCGAGCTCGTTCATGCCGAAGGGTTTTGTCACATAGTCGTCGGCGCCGAGTTCGAGCGCCTTGACGATACCGGCTTCGTCGGTGCGGCTGGACAGAATGATGACAGGCACCTGAAGCCCCTCCTGCCGCCACACTGCGAGCAAATCGTGACCGCCCATGTCAGGCAGGCCGAGATCGAGCAGAATGAGATCAGGCTTCTCCGCCTTGACCATGACCATCGCCGGCTTGGCCGCCGGAGCCTCGGATATGGCATAACCCTGGGTGGAGAGCCCGACCCGCAGCAACTTGCGGATCGGCGGCTCGTCATCGACGATCAGGATCTTCACCGCAGCGTTGGTCATGCAATTTCGTCCAGGTTTGGTCCGTCCAGGTTTGGCCCACCAAGATTTGGTTCGCCAGGATTTGGCCGCTCGGCCGTCACCGGCATTGTGATGGTAAAGACCGCGCCGGGGCGGTCGGCCCGGTTGGAGGCCACGATGGTGCCGCCCATCGCCTCGACGAAGCCCCGGCAGATCGACAGGCCGAGGCCGGTGCCGGCGCGGACATGATCGCCCTTGCGGACGCGATAGAACGTATCGAAGATCCGTTCCAGATCGGCCTGTGGAATACCGGGGCCCTCATCCATGACCTGGATCGCCACCGACGCACCGTCGGCCCAGCCGCGAATGCGGATCGCCGAGTCTTCGGGCGCATATTTCGCGGCATTGTCGAGCAGGTTGAACAGCACCTGTTCGAACAGCACAGGATCGAGCTTCAGCATCGGCAGGTCGGCCGGCATGTCCAGTTCGGTCTTGTGCCGGGCGGTGATCTTGGCCGCGCGGCGGAGGGCCGAGCCGACGATGTCGCCGACATAATGCAGCGCCGAATTGGGCTCCATCGCGCCCGACTCGATCTTGGTCATGTCGAGCAGATTGGCGATGAAGCGGTTGAGGCGTTCCGATTCGTCGAGCACCGTCGAGACGAGTTCCGCCCTGCCCTCCTCGGGCAGCGAAACGCCGAACTCGCGCAGCGCACCGGCCGCCCCCATGATGCTGGCGAGCGGCGTCTTGAGATCGTGAGAGATCGAGGTCAGCAGCGCCGAACGTAGCCTGTCGGCCTCGACGGCAAGCTTGGCGCGGTCGACATCGGCGACGAGCTGGATGCGCTCGATGGCCACCGCCGCCTGGTCGGCCAGCGCATCGAACAGGCGCTGCTGTTCGGGCGTCAGAAGCGGACCCTGACGGTCGTTGTCGAGACCGACGACACCAACAGCCATGCGACCGGTGCGCAGCGGCAGATAGAGGCGCTTGGCGCCGGGCAAGGTGTCGGCGCCACGGCCGGCGGCGCGGTTGTGCTCCCAGGCCCATTTGGCGGCAGCAATGTCGGCGTCGACGAGCGTGTCGTCGGGCGGATAGCCTGCCTTTACGGCGATGCTGCCATCCTCGGGCAGTAGCAGCACGACACGGACCTTGAGCATCGAGGCGATCTGGAAGGCGGTGGCCCAGAGCACGTCATCGAGCGTGCCGGTGCCGGCGAGCTTCTTGGCGAAGAGATAGAGGTCCTCGGTCAGGCGGGCGCGCTCGCGGGCGGCGGCAGCCTGGCGTTGGACCCGGCCGGTCAGGTTGGAGGCGATGACCGCGACGATCAGGAAAAACAGCAGCGCAACGACGCTTTCGGGGTCGGAAATGTCGAGCGTGTAGAGCGGCGGCAGGAAGAAGAAATTGTAGGCGGCGGCACTGATCAGCGAGGCAAACAGCGCCGGCCACAAGCCAAGCGTGACCGCCGAACTCAGCACTGCCATCAGGAAGACCAGGGCGATGTTGCGGACGTCGAGGAACTGCTGCAGCGCCATGCCGACGACCAACGCGCCGACGACATGCAGCCCCGCCGTGAGATAGGGCCATGGGTCGAAGCGCCGCCGCGGCGTTGCCGTCTTCACGCCTTGCGAAGCGGCTGCCGCATCCTGGTCGGTGCCCGAGGTGACATGGACGCTGATGTTGCCGGCGAGACGGATCAGGTCGTGGGTGACCGAGCCCCCCAAATATTCGCGCCAACGCGACTTGGCCGGCTTGCCGACGACGATGTGGGTAAAGTTGTGGCTACCGGCATGGCGGACGATGTCTTCGGCGACCGACTGGCCGGGGATTGTGATCGCCTCGCCGCCAAGCTGCTCGGCCAGCCGCATGGTGGCGGCCAGCCGGTCCTTGTCGGCGTCGGGCAGGTTGGCCGAGCGCGATGTCTCGACATGAAGTGCCGCCCATGGGCAACGCAGGCGATCGGCCTGGCGGCGGGCGTAACGAACCAGCGAGGCACCACGCGGATGCTCGTCGACGGCGACAAGCACGCGGTCGCCGGCGGCCCACGGCCCTTCGATGGCATGTGCCTGCATGTGGGTGAGCAGTTGCTCGTCGACGCGCTGGGCAGTGCGGCGCAGCGCCAGTTCGCGCAGCGCGGTCAGGTTGCCGGGCGAGAAATAGTTCTCGATGGCGCGGCGCGCCGTTGTCGGCACATAGACCTTGCCCTCATGCAGGCGCTTGATCAGGTCGTCGGGCGTGAGGTCGATGATCTCGACGTCGTCGGCGCGATCGATGATCGAGTCGGGGACCGTCTCGCGCACGGTAACGCGCGTGATCTGGGCGACGATGTCGTTGAGGCTCTCGACATGCTGGATATTGAGCGTGGTGTAGACGTCGATGCCCTGGGTCAACAGCTCCTGGACGTCGAGGTAGCGCTTGGGGTGGCGGCTGCCGGGCGCGTTGCTGTGGGCGAGTTCATCGACCAATGCGAGGGCTGGCCGGCGCGCGATGATGGCGTCGAGATCCATCTCATCAAGCGTACGGCCCTTGTAGTCGACCGCCTTGCGCGGCACGACCTCGAAGCCTTCGACCAGCGCCTGGGTTTCGCGCCGGCCATGGGTCTCGACGACGCCTATGACGACGTCGGTGCCGTCGGCAAGCCGGGCACGGCCCGACATCAGCATCTCGTAAGTCTTGCCGACGCCGGGGGCAGCACCGAGGAAGATCTTCAGACGGCCGCGTCCTTCACGCTCGGCTGTCTCAAGCAGCGCGTCCGGCGAAGGCCTGCCTTCCTTGTCCCTGATATCGTCTGGCATCTGTTCTTTTTACAGTCTGGCGCGCCGTAGTTCCTGTAGAACTCCGGCGCGACCATGTCAGGGCGCAACCGCTGCGTCGAGGGCCAAATTGAGCTTGAGCACGTTCACCACCGGTTCACCCATGAAGCCGAGCTCACGCGCCTCGACATGGCCGTCGACGAGCTCGCGAATGGCGGCCTCATCGACACCGCGGGCCTTGGCGACACGCGCCACTTGGAAATAGGCCGTGTCAGGCGAGATATGCGGGTCGAGGCCGCTGCCCGAAGTGGTGACCAGTTCCATCGGAACCGGCGCGCCGGGATAGGCCTGCTTGAGCGCGTCCGCCTCGGCCTTGATGCGGTCGATCAGCTTGGCACTGGTCGGGCCGAGGTTGGAACCCGAGGAAGAAGCGGCATTATAGCCATCGCCGGCGGCCGACGGACGGCCGTGGAAGTAACGCTCGCCGGAGAAGACCTGGCCGATCAGCTCGGAGCCGATGACCTTGCCGTCCTTCTCGATCAGGCTGCCATTGGCCTGGTGCGGGAACAGGACTTGGGCTACGCCGGTCATGCCCAAGGGATAGGCAAGACCGGTGATGACGGTGAGCGCGACGATCATGACCAGCGCGGGTCTGAGTTGCTTCAACATGACGGATGTCCTTTACACGAGGCCGATGGCGTTGATCGCCATGTCGATGGCCTTGATGCCGATGAAGGGCACGATGATGCCGCCGAGGCCATAGACGAGCAGGTTGCGGCGGAGCAGCGCGCCGGCGCCGATCGGCCGGTATTTGACGCCTTTCAGCGACAGCGGGATCAGCGCCACGATGATCAGCGCATTGAAGATGATCGCCGAAAGGATGGCGCTCTGCGGTGTCGACAAGCCCATGATGTTGAGCGCGCCGAGTTGGGGATAGAAGGCCAGGAACATCGCCGGAATGATGGCGAAATATTTGGCGATATCGTTGGCAATCGAGAAAGTGGTGAGAGCGCCACGGGTCATCAGCAGCTGCTTGCCGATCTCGACGATCTCGATGAGCTTGGTCGGGTCGCTGTCGAGGTCGACCATGTTGCCAGCTTCGCGGGCAGCGACAGTGCCGGTGTTCATGGCGACGCCGACGTCAGCCTGGGCAAGGGCGGGGGCATCGTTGGTGCCGTCACCGCACATGGCGACCAGCTTGCCCTTGGCCTGTTCCTCGCGGATCAGGCTGAGCTTGTTCTCAGGCGTCGCCTGGGCGAGGAAGTCGTCGACGCCGGCTTCGGCAGCGATGGCAGCGGCCGTCATCGGGTTGTCGCCGGTTATCATGACGGTGCGAATGCCCATGCGGCGCAGCTCGGTGAAGCGCTCCTTTATGCCGCCCTTGACGATGTCCTTGAGGTAGATGACGCCGAGCAGGCGGGCATCGCGGACAACGGCCAGCGGGGTGCCGCCAAGCTTGGCGATCTCGTCGGAGATGGCCTGGATGCCACGCACCGCTTCAGCGTCGACACGTGCGCCCGAAGCCGAGGCAGCGCCCGACTTGACGTGATTGAGCACCGAGTCGACGGCGCCCTTGCGGATGGAGGAGCCGTCGAAATCGACGCCGCTCATCCGGCTCTGGGCGGTGAAGGGCACAAAATGGGCATGCAACGAGCCCATATCGCGGGCGCGAATGCCGTAACGTTCCTTGGCGAGCACGACGATGGAGCGGCCCTCCGGCGTCTCGTCGGCGAGCGAGGCAAGCTGGGCCGCGTCTGCAAGTTCCTGCTCGGTGACACCCTTGACCGGACGGAACTCTGTCGCCTGTCGGTTGCCGAGCGTGATGGTGCCGGTCTTGTCGAGCAACAGCGTGTCGACGTCGCCGGCGGCTTCGACCGCACGGCCCGACATAGCGAGCACGTTGAAGCGGACGAGACGGTCCATGCCGGCGATGCCGATGGCCGAGAGCAGCGCGCCGATAGTGGTCGGGATCAGCGTGACGAACAGCGCGACCAGCACGATGACCGGGATGTAGCCACCGGCATAGGTGGCGAAGCTCGGGATGGTGGCGACGGCCAGCACGAAGATCAGCGTCATGCCGGCGAGCAGGATGTTGAGCGCGATCTCGTTGGGCGTCTTCTGGCGCTCGGCGCCTTCGACCAGCGAGATCATGCGGTCGAGGAAGGTCGAGCCGGCAGCCGCGGTGATGCGGACGCGGATCCAGTCCGACAACACTTGGGTGCCGCCCGTCACGGCCGAACGGTCGCCGCCGGACTCGCGAATGACGGGTGCCGATTCACCTGTTATGGCGGCTTCGTTGACCGAGGCGACGCCTTCGATGATTTCACCATCGGAGGGGATGATGTCGCCAGCCTCGACCAAAACGATCTGGCCGACCTTCAGGCTGGTGCCAGCCACCATCTTATAGGCGGTGCGGCTTTCGCCATCCAGCAATTTGGCCTGGGTTTCGGTACGCGCCTTGCGCAGCGAGTCTGCCTGGGCCTTGCCACGGCCTTCGGCGACAGCCTCGGCAAAGTTGGCGAACAGAACGGTGAACCAGAGCCAGAGGATGATCTGGAACGAGAAGCCGAGGCCGCCCGCACCCGTGACCAAATCCTTGACGAACAGCACAGATGTCAGCGCCGTGACGACGGCGACGACGAACATGACAGGGTTCTTGGCCAGGTTGCGCGGGTCGAGCTTCCTGAACGCGTCGCCCATGGCGGGGAGGAGGATGCGAGCGTCGAGCAGGCTCGCAGATTTGTGGGCACTCATGTGAGAGACTCCAGTCCTTTGGTTTTGCGGCGCTGCATCAGAACGTCTGGCCAACGATCATGGCGAGGTGCTCGACGATCGGGCCAACGGCGAGTGCCGGGAAGAAGGTCAGGCCGCCGACGATCAGGATGACGCCGGCAAGCAGGCCGACGAACAGCGGACTGTCGGTCGGGAAGGTGCCAGCCGAGGCGGGAACCGTCTTCTTGGTGACCAGCGAACCGGCGATGGCGAGTGCCGGGATGATGACCAGGAAACGGCCCATCAGCATGGCGAGGCCGATGGTGACGTTGTACCAGGGCGTGTTGCCGGTGAGGCCGCCGAAGGCCGAACCGTTGTTGGCCGCGCCCGATGTGTAGGCGTAGAGGATCTCGGAGAAGCCGTGCGGACCGGGTGTGCCGACCGAAGCCACGGCGCTGGGGATCAGCACCGCAATCGCCGTGAAGCCGAGCATGGCGAGTGGCAGGCACAGGATGGCGAGCACGGCCATCTTGATCTCCTTGGCCTCGATCTTCTTGCCGAGATATTCGGGTGTGCGCCCGACCATCAGGCCGGCAACGAAGATAGCGATGACGACGAACATCAGGATGCCGTAGAAGCCGGCGCCGACGCCGCCGACGATGACTTCGCCGAGTTCCATGTTGATCAGCGGGATCATGCCGCCGAGGGCTGTGAACGAGCCATGCATAGCGTTGACCGCACCGCAGGAGGCGGCGGTGGTGACGACGGCGAAGAGCGACGACAAGACGATGCCGAAGCGCACTTCCTTGCCTTCCATGTTGCCGCCATCGATGCCGAGCGCGTGCACCAGCGGGTTGCCGGCAGCCTCGGCCCAGTAGGTGATGGCGACGCCGGCGACAAACAGCATGCCCATGGTGGCGAAGATCGCCCAGCCCTGGCGCTGGTTGCCGACCATGCGGCCGAAGACGTTGGTGAGCGCAGCACCGAGCGCGAAGATCGAGACCATCTGGATAAAGTTGGAGATGGCGTCAGGGTTTTCGAACGGGTGCGCCGAGTTGGCGTTGAAAAAGCCGCCACCATTCGTCCCGAGCATCTTGATTGCGAGCTGCGAGGCAACCGGGCCGACGGCGATTGTCTGCTGCGCGCCCTCGACCGTGGTGGCCGCGACGTAAGAACCGATCGTCTGCGGAACGCCGAGCCAGACATAGGCGAGCGTCAGCACGATACACATCGGCAGCAGCACGTAGAGCGTCGAGCGGGTCAGATCGACCCAGAAATTGCCGATCGACTTGCCCGAGGCGCGGGCGAAGCCGCGGATCAGCGCCATGCCGACGGCGATACCGGTGGCGGCGGAAACGAAATTCTGCACCGTCAGGCCGGCCATCTGCACCAGGTACGACATGGTGCTTTCGCCGCCATAGTTCTGCCAGTTGGTGTTGGTCACGAAGCTGACGGCAGTGTTGAAGGAGAGCTCCGGCGGTACGGCAGCCATTGCCGCCGGGTTGAAGGGCAGCGAGCCCTGGAAGCGCTGCATGACATAGAGGAGCAGGAAGCCGGCGATGTTGAACGACAGCATGGCGGCTGCATAGCCGGTCCAGTGCTGGTCCTCGCGCTCGCTGGTGCCGGCAAGCCTGTAGAGCACGCGCTCGACCGGGCCAAGCACGGGCGACAGCAAGGTGCGCTCGCCTGTGAAAACGCGGGTCATGTAGCCGCCGAGCGGCTTCACGAGCAGAATGATGACCGCGCAGAATGCGGCGATCTGTATCCAGCCATTGATGGTCATTTGAGAAACTTTCCGTGCGGGCGCTGAGCGGTCAGAACCGTTCGGGGCGAATGAGCGCGTAGGTCAGATAGACGAGCAGAAACACTGTCACTGCGCCGCCGAGGATGTATTCGAGCAACATTTGGCGTTCCTTCAGAGGATGTCGCAGGCTTTGACGTAGGCGAAGCACATGGCGAAGAAGACGACGCCTATGGCGAGAACGAAGATGTCCATCTTCGAAGACTCCTGTTCCGTTGAAACCTTGCGCCGAGGGCGCAAGGACCATGGCCACGCGCCAAACGACGGCGTCAGGGATGCTGACGACGTTGGCCGGGTCTGGATTTCGGAACGGAATATGGCTCCGAACCACATTAAGGTTCGAGAGAGCAGGGCGGACAAAGAAATAGGAATTCCATAAAGAAAACGGCCCCAAGGCGGGTGCCTTGAGGCCGTCTATAATCAAATCTGTAGCTGCCGGTTCAACAGCAGCGGCAGTTGCTCGAGCCGGAGATCAGGCCAGACCTTCGGCGCGCAGCGCCTTCTGTACGGCCGGGCGTGCCGCCACGGTGCCGAGATAGCGCTGGATGTTGGCGAACGAAGACAGGTCGATGCCGACATGCTTTGCCCAGCCGAGGATCGTCCAGAGATAGGCGTCAGCCGCAGTGAAGGTTTCGCCCATCAGGTAGGCGCGGCCGTCGAGCTTGCCATCGACATAGGCGAGACGCCTGGCGAGCAGCTCACGGTTGATCTCCTTGGTGGCCTCGGGCGTGTTGGGCTTGAAGAAGGCGCCGAAGACCTTGTGCAGTTCGGTGGCGACGAAGGCCAGCCACTGCTGGACACGGTAGCGCGCCATGTCGCCAGCCTTGGGCATCAGGCCGCTCTCGGGCTTCTGGTCGGCGAGATACTGCACCAGCACGGAGGATTCGGTCATCAGCTGGCCATCGCCCAGCACCAGAGCCGGCACATAGCCGTTGGGGTTAGTGGCGAGGAAGTCCTGCTGGGTTTCGGTGGTCTTGGTCTTGCCGTCGACCTTGACGAGCTCGAGGTCGATGCCGATCTCGTTGGCGACGATGTGCGGTGCCAGCGAGCAGGCGCCGGGCATGTAGAAAAGCTTCATTTCGTAAAGAACTCCGGATGGTGGGTGGCCCTCCCCTCGCATGTGCGGCCGGAGGGTCCAAGCATCCATCCGGTGAACACTCTGTTGCCGCCGGCGTGGAACAAGTGCCGGCGAAGTCGCCGGGGTTCAGACCGTGACGGTCTTCAGGCGCTCGGCAATCAGCTGGGCGAGACGCTCGGCGACGTCTTCCTTGGGCAGATCGGGCCATTCGTCGACGCCTGATCTGCTGACGATCTTCACCCTGTTGCGGTCGCCGCCCATGACGCCGCCTTCATGGCTGACGTCGTTGGCAACGATGAAGTCGGCACCCTTCTTGGCAAGCTTGGCCTGGGCATTCTTGAGCACGTCCTGCGTTTCAGCGGCGAAGCCGACAACCAAATAGGGCCGTTTGGCGTGATGGCCTATGCCGGCGAGAATGTCGGGATTCTCGACCATCTGCAGGGCCGGCGGGCCCTCGCCCGCTACCTTCTTGATCTTCTCGTCGGCAGAGGCGGCAGTGCGCCAGTCGGCGACGGCGGCGACGAAGATCGCGGCATCGGCCGGCAGCAACTGCTCGACGGCGTCGCGCATCTCGCGCGCGCTCTCGACATGGATGGTCTTCACCCCGGCGGGATCGGGGATGGTGACCGGGCCGGAGACGAGGCGGACATCGGCGCCCAGTTTCGCCAGAGCCGCAGCGAGCGAATGGCCCTGCTTGCCCGACGAGCGATTGGCGATGTAGCGCACTGGATCAATGGGCTCGTGCGTCGGGCCGGAGGTTAATATGATCTTGCGGCCCGACAGCGGCTTCGGGCTGACGTCGAGCAGTGCTTCGATGGCGGAAACGATCTGCAGCGGCTCAGCCATGCGGCCCTCGCCGGCCTCGTTGCTCTCAGCCATTTCGCCCTTCATCGGGCCGATGAAATGGATGCCGTCCTTTTCAAGCGTAGCACGGTTGCGGCGGGTTGCCGGATGCGACCACATTTTCGGGTTCATCGCCGGTGCAAGCAAGACCTTCTTGTCAGTGGCGAGCAGCACGGTGGAGGCCAGGTCATTGGCATGGCCATTGGCGAGTTTGGCCATCAGGTCGGCCGTGGCGGGTGCTACGACCAGAAGGTCCGCCTCGCGCGACAGCCTGATGTGGCCAATGTCGTGCTCGTCCTGGCGGTCGAAGAGATCGGAGAAGACGTGATCCGCTGTCAGTGCGCCGACCGACAGAGGGGTGACGAACTCCTGCGCAGCGGATGTCATCACGGTACGGACCGAAGCGCCGCGCTCGCGCAGGCGCCGGATCAGGTCGAGCGACTTGTAGGCTGCGATGCCGCCGCCGATGATGAGCAGGATGCGCTTGCCGGAAAGGATCATGCCAGGTCCGCCGTATTCTCAGGCCGGCTTCAGCGCCGGCTCGATGTCGGTATGGATGAAATCGTCGCCCTTGAAAAGCAGCGGGACATTACGGGTTTTCGCAAGCGCATAGGCGAAGCAGTCGCCCATATTCAGTTGAGCTGGATGCCCAGAGCCATGTCCATAGTGGGCATAGGCGCTCCTGGCGGCTGCAAGATGTTGTGCGTCGAAGGCAATCAATTCCAGCTCAAGCTTCGACAGAAGCGCCTCAAGGCGAACGGACCCCGTAACCATCCGGCTCTTTGCCACAACACAAAAGGCCTCGTGAACTGTCGCCGTGCTGATGACTACGCTTGGGGCCGCGTGGCAAAGTGATGCAAACGGCCTGCTTTCAGGTTCCGCCCTCAGAATTGCGATCAGTACCGATGTATCGACCGCCAGACTGATCATAAGAGCCCTTCATCCCACATCTCGTCGCTGAGCTTCTTGAGATCAAACGGCTCGGAGGGCTTCACTCCCAGCGCGAGGATTTCCTCTATCGTCGCCTTTTTCTCAGGTTTTCGAACGCTGCTTGCAAGGCGCTCACGCACTTCCTGCTCCATCGAAACACCGCGTGCGGCAGCGCGCCCGCGTAGCTCCCGCTTTGTGGCTTCTTCGAGATTGCGAATGGTCAGAGTGCCCATCGTCGTGCCTCGCAAAACTCCTGCCGATCACTTCTTGTCTTCTTCGGACCCGTCATCCACTTTCACGCCCCGGCGATTGAAGCCTTTGCTGGTTGGCAGCCCGAGGGAGGCGGCGAGCACGTCTCGCGCCTCCTGCTCCATCGATACGCCACGCGCCGCGCCGCGTTCTCGCAGCCGTTGCATGACCCAGTCATCCAGGTTCCGGACGGTGATCCTAGCCATGTGCCCAATATAGTGGCAATGGCCTTCGACAGCAATGACAGCATTGCTAGCAATGCTGTCATGTCACCTCAGAGCAGCTTCCAGGCGATGCAGATGAGCGTCGCCGCGATAACCCACAGCGCGACACGGCCGGAGCGGGTGTAGCGGGCCTCGGCCTTGCCGATCGCCTTGGCGGTCTCGGCATCGAAACGCAGGCCGTTTTCGGCCATGAGGTCGATCTGGCGTGACAGGCGTTCGGTGCGGGCAGCAAAATCGGGCGCCTGGCGGACGAGTGACATCAGCGCGCTGACGCCGTCGCGGGCATCGACCAAAAGGCCACGGGGGCCAAGATTGCCTGCGATCCAGTTGCCGACCACCGGTTCTGCGGTCTTCCACATGTTGAAGGCCGGATCGAGCGTGCGGGCGACGCCCTCGACCACGACCATCGTCTTTTGCAGCAGCACCAGTTCGGGCCGCGTTTCCATGTCGAACAGCTCGGTGACCTCGAACAGCAGGGTCAAAAGCTTGGCCATCGAGATGGTTTCCGCCGGCTGGCCGTGGATCGGCTCGCCAATGGCGCGGATCGCCTGGGCAAAGGCTGCGACATTGTGGTGGCGCGGTACATAGCCGGCCTCGAAATGCACTTCGGCGACGCGCATGTAGTTGCGGGTGATGAAGCCGTAGAGAATCTCGGCGAGGAAGCGCTGCTCCTTCTTGCCGAGACGGCCGGAGATACCGAGATCGACGGCGACAATGTCGCCTTTTGCGTCGACAAACATGTTGCCGGGATGCATGTCGGCGTGGAAGAAGCCGTCGCGCAGCGTGTGGCGCAGGAACGACTGGACGAGCGTCGCGGCGATCGCCTTGAGATCGAAGCCGGCAGCGCGGAGCCCTTCGATGTCGTTGAGCTTGACGCCGTCGATCCACTCCATGGTGAGCACGTCGCGGCCTGTGCGTTCCCAGTCGACGGCCGGCACGCGGAAGCCGGGATCGTCCCTGGTGTTTTCGCCAAGCTCGGAATAGGCGGCCGCTTCGAGGCGGAAATCCATCTCGATCTTGGTGGTCTGGGCCATCGTCTCGGTGATTTCGACCGGACGCAGGCGACGGCTCGACGGGACGAAGCGCTCCTGCAGCCGGGCTGCCAGGAAATAGCTTTCGAGATCCTGGAAGAAGCGGCGGCGGACGCCGGGGCGAATGACCTTGACGGCAACCTTGCGCGGACCTTCCGGCGTCGCGACCTCCGCCGGATGGACCTGAGCGATGGAGGCGGCGGCGATCGGCGCATCGATACGGATGTAGAGATCGGAAACCTTGCGGCCGAGCGAACCCTCGATGGCCTCGACGGCCTCCGACATCGGGAAGGTCGCCATGCTATCCTGAAGCAGCGCTAGGTCGAGTGCGATGTCGTCGCCGACGACGTCAGGTCGTGTCGCCAGGAACTGGCCGAGCTTGACGTAGGACGGGCCAAGGCGGGCGACCGCATTGGCAAGGCGATCGCTGCGCACGCTCTTGCGGGCGCGGCGGCGGGTGAACAGCTTGGCCACCTGCCAGCCGAACTTGGGCAGGCCGGTTAGCTGGTCGCCCGGCAAAGCCGCGACCACGCCCTCGCGCACCAGCACCCAGCCCGCGCGCGCGAGCCGGAAAGACGCCCCGAGACTGCTCATCGCGCGCCGTCCGTCAAAGCTTCCAGCCCGAATGAAGTGCTGCGATGCCGCCGGTGTAGTTGCGGAAGGAAACGCGATCGAAGCCGGCGCGCGTGATCATCGCGGCGAAGTTCTGCTGGTTGGGGAACTTGCGGATCGATTCGACGAGATAGGCGTAAGGCTCGCCATCGCCTGTTACAGCCTGGCCGATGCGCGGAATGGCGTTGAACGACCAGGCTTCGTAGACCTTGTCGAGCAAAGGCATCTCGACCTCCGAGAATTCGAGGACCAGCAGGCGTCCGCCCGGCTTGAGCACGCGGTAGGCTTCCGACAGCGCCACGTCGATGCGCGGCACGTTACGGATGCCGAAGGCAATGGTGTAGGCGTCGAAAGTCTCATCGGCGAAAGGCAGCTCTTCGGCGTTGGCTTCGACAAAATCGGTCTTGTCGGCGAGGCCGCGCTTTTCGGCGCGCTCGCGGCCGACGCCAAGCATCGAGCCATTGATGTCGAGCACGGTGGCGTGCGCGTTGCCATGCGAGGCATCGACGATGCGGAAGGCGATGTCGCCGGTGCCGCCGGCCACGTCGAGCACTTTCCAGCCTGGACGCCTGGGCGGGTTGAGCCAGGCAACCATGGCGTCCTTCCAGACGCGGTGCAGGCCGCCCGACATCAGGTCGTTCATCATGTCGTAGCGGTTGGCGACCTTGTGAAAGACCTCGTTGACCAGGCCCTGCTTGTCGCCCGCACCGACATTGCGGAAACCGTAGGAAGTTTCCATGCCGCCGACAGCCGTCGTCCGTTGTTCTGACATTTTGTTGTCCAATCAAATCCGGCGGGACCATAGCCGATCACACCAGCGGGCGCTATTGTTTGAGGCGCGGTTTTAGGCCGCGCCCGCGCCGTCAAGACAAGGAATTACGAATGCCTTTGAAAGCCGAGCTGCACTGCCACATAGAAGGGGCGGCGGCACCAGAACTCGTCGTCCGCCAGGCGCAGAAATACGGCAAGGACGTCTCACCCTTCATCCAGAACGGCTCCTTCGTCTGGAACGACTTCACCTCGTTCCTTGCGGCATACGACTTCGCCGCCGACCTTTTCCGCACCGAAGAGGACTACGCCCGGCTTTCAGAACACTACCTGACCAGCCTCGCCCGTGACGGCGCGATCTATTCGGAAGTGTTCACTTCGCCCGACCATGCCATCAAGGCGGGACTGTCGCCCAAGGCCTACACCGACGCTCTCGGCGAAGGCATGCTGCGGGCCAGGGCCAAGACCGGCATAGAGGGCCGCATGATCGTTACCGGCGTGCGTCATGTCGGTGTCGAATCGATCGAGGCGGCGGCGCGCTTCGCCGCCAGGTGCAACCATCCGCTGGTGACCGGATTCGGCGTCGCCGGCGACGAGCGCATGGGCGAGTTCGAGGATTATGTGCGCGCCTTCGAGATCGCCCGCGAGGCCGGCCTTGGCATCACCATCCATGCCGGCGAACTGCTGGGCTGGGAGAGCGTGGCGCAGGCGCTCGACCACATCAAGCCTTCGCGCATCGGCCATGGCGTACGCGCCATCGAAAACCCGGATCTGGTCAAGCGCATCGCCGACGAGGGCGTGGTGCTCGAGATCTGCCCGGGCTCGAACATCGCGCTGAAGGTATTCGACAGCTTTGCCGACCATCCATTCCCGAAGCTGCGAGACGCCGGCTGCAAGGTGACGCTGAACTCCGACGATCCGCCCTATTTCTGGACCACGCTGAAGCGCGAATACGACATTGCCGCAGAACATTTCGGCATGGACGACAAGGCGCTGCAGGCAACGACGTGGACGGCGATCGAGGCAGCCTTCGTCGACAAGAAGACCAAAGCTGCACTTCTTGCCCGTCTCGACGGCCATAAACGCTGATTTTGGCCGACAAAACTGTGGTTCAAGGCTGGCACGACATTGGTCGGCGGCGCGCCAGCCGATAGAATGGCCCGAATTATCCGAGTTCCAGGAGCGTAAGCCATGACCGTGACCGTCGTCGACCATCCGCTTGTGCAGCACAAGCTGACCATCATGCGCGACAAGGAAACCTCGACGGCCGGCTTCCGACGGCTGTTGCGCGAGATCTCGCTGTTGCTCGGCTACGAGGTGACGCGCGACCTCGAACTGACCACCAAGATGATCGAGACGCCGATCGAGACGATGGAAGCGCCGACGCTCGAAGGCAAGAAGCTGGTGTTCGCGTCAGTGCTGCGCGCCGGCAACGGCCTGCTCGAAGGCCTGCTCGACCTGGTGCCGGCTGCACGTGTCGCCCATGTCGGGCTCTATCGCGACCACGAGACGCTGGAAGCTGTCGAGTATTTCTTCAAGGCGCCGAGCGACCTCGGCGACCGCCTGGTGATCGTCGTCGACCCGATGCTGGCAACCGCCAATTCGGCGATCGCGGCGATCGACAAGCTGAAGGGCCGCGGCGCCACCAACCTGCGCTTCCTGTGCCTGCTGGCTTCGCCCGAAGGCATCGAGCGCTTCACCAAG
This sequence comes from Aminobacter aminovorans, assembly GCF_900445235.1. Taxonomy (NCBI): domain Bacteria; kingdom Pseudomonadati; phylum Pseudomonadota; class Alphaproteobacteria; order Hyphomicrobiales; family Phyllobacteriaceae; genus Aminobacter; species Aminobacter aminovorans. The sequence goes on from NZ_UFSM01000001.1 coordinate 117,332, forward strand.
GCGCATCCAGACGTGCCTGTCTTCACCGCCTCGATCGACCGCGAGCTCAACGAGCGGGGCTATATCATCCCTGGCCTCGGCGACGCCGGCGACCGCATGTACGGCACCAAATAGGCCTTAACCCACGGTTTACCGCCTTTGACATTGGGACGCGGCCGTTAAAGCCGCGATCACCTTGTCTGGACTATCGTGACGCCTCAAATCAGGGCGTCACATGCTGCGTAAGCTCATCATATTCGGTGTCTGTGCCGGCGCATCCGCGTCTGTGCCGATGCTTTGGGACAAGGACGGCGAGAAGTTCAAGGCGCTGACCGAGATGGCGACGGGCAATAGTGCACCCACATCCCGGCCTATAGAGGTCAGCGCAGCAACGGCTTCCACCTCGGGCCGCAGCGTGACGATCGACGCCGACATGCGCGGTCATTTCACCGCCAGCTTCAAGATCAACGGGCGCTCGATCGAGGCCATGGTCGACACCGGTGCCACGCTGGTGGCGATCAATCTTTCGACCGCGCGCAAGGCCGGGGTGAAGGTCGCGCCCGGTGACTTCACCCAGCAGGTCAACACCGCCAACGGGGCCGCGCGAGCAGCGCTTGCGCGCATCGACAGGCTTCAGATCGGCCGGATCAGCGTCGACGACGTGCCGGTGGTCGTGCTCGAGGACAAGGCGCTCGACGGCACGCTGATCGGGATGAGCTTCCTGTCGCGCCTCAAGAAGTACCAGGTCGAAAACGGGGCTCTGCTTCTGGTGCAGTGAGCCTCAGGCCGCGGTCTGCTGATCCGCAGTCCTGAAATGGCCGGGCGGCTGGCCGATGACGCGCTTGAAGGCGCGGCTGAAGGCGGCTTCCGAATCGTAGCCCAGGCGCGATGCGACGACCGAGATGCGCAGGCGGTCACGGACAAGCCACTGCCTGGCCTGATGCATCCTGACCTGGGTGACGTAGCGCGCCGGCGTTTCGCCGACGATGGCGGCAAAACGGTCGGCGAAGCCCGAGCGCGAGGCGCCCATCATCCGGGCCAGCGCCTCGACCGTCCAGTTGCGGCTCGGTTCGAGATGGATCGCTGCCAGTATCTTGCCGATCTTGGGATCCCTGACGGCGGCGATCCAGCCGCTGGAATCGCCACAGCCGCGCTCGACCCATGAGCGGATGATGATGGCGGCGAGAACGTCGGCAAGCCGGGCGACGATGCCGGCTGAACCGACGCGCTCGAGCTTGACCTCACGCGCCATGGTCTCGAGCATGTGGGTGATGCCGGGGTCATGGGCCTCGAGCTCGGTGGTGCGCATGACGTCGGGCATCATGCCAAGCAGCGGGTGCAGGCCGTCGAGGTTGAAATACATGCTGCCGCAGAACAGCAGCGTGCCCGGCCGGCAGCCCTCGGTCGAAAGACAGAAGACCTTCTCGCAGATCTGCTTGATCTCGTAGCCGTTGATCGGCGACGACTTGGCGCCCGGCTCGCTGGCGATTGCATGCGCCACACCGCGCGGCAAGAGCACGGCATCGCCGCAGCGGAGCTCGACCCAGTCGCCACTGGGTTGGCGCAGCCAGCATGCCTTCTGGCCGACAAAATAGAAGCGCGCCGTGGCCTGGGCCGGGAACTCGATGTTCCATGGCTCCTTCAACTCCCAGCGCCCGTATTCGACTCCTTCCAGGCGCAAGCCCCTGAGGATGTCGGTCAGCGGATCGGCAACAAGTTTGGACGAACGATCATTCATGCTGGCGTTTCTAGCATGGAAACGCCAGTTCGCCACCCCCATGTTGCACCGCACTGCAATCGGAGAGCCTCCCAAATGAACGATGTCGCGACCGCAACGCTGGACGGTATCCCAATCCCGCACGCCAAGGCCGAGTTGCCCGCGGAACCCCTGTGGGGCGCCGTCCTGTCGCTGTCGCTCGGCGTGTTCGGCCTTGTGACGGCCGAGTTTCTGCCGGCCAGCCTGCTGACCCCCCTGGCACAGGATCTCGGCATCACCGAAGGCACCGCTGGACAGGCAGTGACGGCAACGGCCGTCGTCGCCGCGATCGCCGCGCCGACAATGGCGATCGCGACAAGGAAGATCGATCGGCGGCATGTGATGATCGGATTGTCGCTGTTGTTGGTCGTATCGAGCCTGCTTGCGGCAACGGCGTGGTCGCTGCCGTCGCTGCTGTTTGCCCGCGTGCTACTGGGGATCGCACTGGGCGGCTTCTGGTCGATGTCGGCGGCAATCGCGATGCGGCTGGTGCCCAGCGAGGTGCTGCCGCGTGCCATGTCGATCATCCTGACCGGTGTTTCGGTGGCGACCGTCTGCGCTGCCCCCGTCGGGGCCTATGTCGGCAACGTCTGGGGATGGCGCACTGCCTTCATCATTGCCGCCGGCGTCGGCCTTGTCACACTGATCGTGCAGTTCGCGACGTTGCCCAAGCTTCCGCCCATCAGCATCGCAAGCTTCAGCGCCCTGCGTGACGTCTCCCGGAACCCGATGATCCGCGTCGGCCTGCTGCTGGTGATCCTGACCGCGTCCGGCCATTTCGCCGGCTTCACCTATTTCCGTGCCTTCCTCGAGCAGGTGCCGGCACTCGGCATCGAGACCATCTCGCTTGTGCTGCTTGCCTTCGGCATCGGCGGCTTCTTCGGCAACCTCGCCGGCGGCTTCATGGCCGAGCGCAGCCTGCGGTCGGCGGTGACGCTGGCTCCCCTGCTCATCGCCATCTCGGCGCTGGCGCTGCTGGTGGCAGGCTCATCGGCAGGGATCGCAGGTGTCGCCATCGCCGCCTGGGGCTTTGCTTTCGGCGCGGTGCCGGTCGGCGTGCAGACCTGGATGGTGCGCGCGGCCCCCGACCACGCCGAAAGCGCCGGCGGCCTGATGGTTGCTACCTTCCAGGTGGCGATCGCGCTGGGCGCGCTGTTCGGCGGCCTGCTCGTCGACACGGCAGGCGTCAACAGCGCCTTCATCTACAGCGGCGCTGCGACCCTGCTGGCGGCGATCGCGGTGGCCTGCTTCGGCAGGAAGCACGCGAGCTAAGTGCGGTGAAGATGATTATTGCGCCGCGTCAGCCGGTCAGCTGCGCGGCGCAATACGTCTGGCGATGACCTTGGCGGCCGCTGGCCTCGAGTCGTCCAGCGTATAGGCGGCGAGCACCGAAGCAGCGGCAGTCTCGGCCGCAAGCGGACTGCGGGCATGGACGCGGGCGAGCGCGTCGCCTGCCCGCACCTCGGCGCCGACCGGCAACAGCCCGGTGATGCCCACGGCATGATCGACCTTGTCGTCGGGCCGGGTGCGCCCGCCGCCCAGCGCGACGACCGTGAGGCCGACATCGCGGGTGGCGATGGCCGAGACGAAGCCGTTGCGCGGGGCTTTGACCAGCAGTTCCACATCCGCCTTTGGCAGGTATTTTCCTGGCTTCGCCACGACGTCTGCCGGGCCGCCGAGGATCGAGACCATGCGGCCGAAGATGTCGGCGGCGGTGCCATCGTCGAGGGCTGTGCGCGCCCGCTGAAGCCCCTCGCGCTGCGAGCTCGCCCGGCCAGCGGACAACAGCATTTCGGCGGCGAGCGCCATTGTGACCTCTTCGAGGTGCGGGTCGCGGAAGCGGCCGGTAAGGAAATCGACGGCGTTACGGACCTCGACCGCGTTGCCGGCAGCAGAGGCCAACGGCTCGTTCATGCCGGTGATCAGGGCGGTGGTCCTGAGGCCCGCGCCATTGGCGACCTCGACGAGGCTAGTGGCAAGTGTTGCGGCATCGCGCGCCTTTTCCATGAAGGCGCCATTGCCGATCTTGACGTCGAGCACCAGCGAGCCGAGGCCGGCGGCGAGCTTCTTGGACAGGATCGAGGCGGTGATGAGCGGGACCGATTCCACCGTCGCGGTGACATCGCGCACGCCGTAGAAGCGCTTGTCGGCGGGGGCGAGGTCTGATGTCTGGCCGATGATGGCGCAGCCAGCCTCACGCACCGTGCGCCGGAACAGGGCAAGATCGGGCTGGCTGGCGTAGCCCGGGATCGAATCCATCTTGTCGAGCGTGCCGCCGGTGTGGCCGAGGCCACGGCCCGAGATCATCGGCACATAGGCGCCGCAGGCAGCGACGATGGGGGCGAGCATCAGCGAGACGTTGTCGCCGACGCCGCCGGTCGAATGCTTGTCTGTGGCCGGACCGGGCAGATCGGACCAGTCGAGCACGTCACCGGAATCGCGCATGGCCGTGGTCAACGCCACCGCCTCGTCGCGGCTCATGCCGTTGAAGAACACCGCCATGCCGAAGGCCGCGATCTGGCCCTCCGAGACCGCGCCTGAGGTGATGCCCTGGACAAAGGCCTTGATCTCGTCGGCGGACAGCGCCTTGCCGTCACGCTTGCGGCGGATGATTTCCTGCGGGAGCATCAGGGGGCGCTCGCGACATGGAGCGACTGGACGTTGCCGCCCTCAGCCATCGAGCGGGCCCTTCTCGAACATTTTGCGCAGCACGGTGGCGAGGCGGCCGCCGCCGATCGGCGCCATGTCCTTGGTCTCGCGATGCGACAACTCGGCCCCGGTCATGCCGGCGGCAAGATTGGTGATGACCGAGCAGGCGAGCACCTTGAGGCCGAGGAAGCGGGCGATGATCGCTTCCGGCACCGTCGACATGCCGACCGCATTGGCGCCAAACATGCGGGCCATGCGGATCTCGGCCGGCGTCTCGAAGGACGGGCCGGAGAACCACATGTAGACGCCCTTGTGCAGCTCGATGCTTGCTGCTGCGGCTGCAGCTTGAAACGCCTTGCGCAGGCCGGCGTCATAGGCCTCGGTCATGCCGACGAAACGGCGGTCGGTCGGCTCGCCGAACAGGGGGTTGGCGCCGGCGAAATTGATGTGGTCCTCGATCAGCATGATCGAGCCGGGCAGCATCTCGGGATCGACGGAACCGGCGGCATTGGTCAGCACGAGCTGGGTTATGCCGATGCCGGCAAGCGTCTCGAGCGCCGGCCGCATCACCGAGGCGTCGCCATGCTCGTAATAATGGGCGCGGCCGGCCATCATGATGACGGGCTGGCCGCCGAACAGGCCGGCGACGAGTTCGCCAGCGTGGCCGGTGACTCCGCTCCTGGGGAAGCCGGGCAAGGCGGCATAAGGAATGCGGACGGCGTTTTCGACCTCGTCGACGAGGCCGCCAAGCCCTGAACCCAGCACCATGGCGGTTGCAGGCGCAAGACCGTCAAGCTGCTCGACGAGGCGATCGACGGCTTCCTTCATTTCAGAATCTCGCCTTCAAAACCGTAGGGCAGCATCTGGCCCATGGTGACCGTTTCGACGATGCCGGCATCGTCGCAGAGGTACAGCTTGGTATCCGGGCTGGTGAATTCGGCAAGGCGCTGGCGGCAGCCGCCGCAGGGCGTGATGCGGGCCATGCGCTCGGCGACGACGGCGATCTCGGTGATCTTGCCGCCGCCGGCCATGATGTAGTGGCCAAGGGCTGTGGTCTCGGCGCACCAGCCTTCGGGATAGGAGGCGACCTCGATATTGGCACCGGCAAAGACCCGGCCGTCCTCGGTGCGCAGAGCAGCGCCGACGGGGAACTTCGAATAGGGCGCGTAGGCCTTGGCCATGGCCGCGGTCGCCGCCTGGAAGAGATCGTGGGACAAGACTTACTCCTTTCGCGTGGCCCGGTCCGAAAACCGGCTTCCGCTTTTCGGGGCCATCCTCAGCGCTCCTTCACATAAGGCACGCCGCCGGCGCGCGGCGGGATGGCCTTGCCGATGAAGCCGGCGAGGAGGATGACGGTGAGGATGTAAGGCAGCGCCTGCATCAGCTGTACCGGCACCTTGCCGATGATCGGCAAGGGCGTTCCCTGCAGGCGGATCGACAGCGCATCAAGGAAGCCGAACAAAAGGCAGGCGAACATCGCCGGCACCGGCTTCCACTTAGCGAAGATCAAAGCGGCGAGCGCGATGTAGCCGCGTCCTGCGGTCATGTCCTTGACGAAGCCGGCGTTCTGGGCGAGCGCCATGTAGGAGCCGGCGAGGCCGGTGAGGATGCCGGTGCAGATGACGGCGCGATAGCGCAGCCAGGCGACCGAGATGCCGGCGGTGTCGACTGCCGCCGGGTTTTCGCCGACGGCGCGCAAGCGCAGGCCAAAGCGCGTGCGGAACAGCACCCACCAGGTGAAAGGCACGGCGAGGAAAGCGACGTAGGTCAGCAGCGAATGGCCCGACAGCAGGCCGGAATAGAGCTGGCCGATGACGGGCACGTCGCGGAGCGCATCGGCACCGGGAAGCTTGATCTCGCCGAAGCGGCCTTCAGGCGGCAGCGAGGGCGTACGCCCGCCCTGCTGGAACCAGGCCTGACCGAGGATGATGGTGGAGCCGGCGGCGATGAAGTTGATGGCCACACCAGAGACGATCTGGTTGCCGCGATGGGTGATCGAGGCAAACCCGTGGACCAGCGCCATGCCGACTGAAACCAGTATGGCGACGAGCAAGCCGATCCAGGCGGAGGCGAAGACAGCTGCTGCGGCCGCGCCTGCGAAGGCGCCGGCCAGCATCTTGCCTTCAAGGCCGATGTCGAAGACGCCGGCTCGTTCCGAATAGAGGCCGGCCAGGCAGGCGAGCAGCAGTGGTACCGAAACACGGATTGTCGAGTTCAGGATGTTGATGAGCGCGTCGATGAATTCCATTTCAGGCGCGCTCCCCCTTGGTCGCCGTGATGCCGACAGATCGTGGACTGACACTGGCGAAGATGCCCTGGATCGTCGGCCGGAACATGTTTTCCAGCGCGCCGGCGAACAGGATCACCAAGCCCTGGATGATGACGATCATGTCGCGGGAGATGTTCGGCATCTCGAAGGCGAGCTCGGCGCCGCCCTGGTAGAGCATGCCGAACAGGATCGCCGCCGGCACGATGCCGGCTGGATGCGAGCGGCCCATCAGCGCCACCGCGATGCCGACAAAACCGGCGCCGGAAACGAAATCGAGCGGTACATTGTGCTGGTCGCCCATGATCGGGTTGAGCGCCATCATGCCGGCGAGCGCGCCCGAAATCAGCATGGTGACGATGATGATGCGGGTTTCCGAAATGCCGGCGTAACGCGCGGCCTTCGAGCTGAAGCCGAAGGTGCGGATCTCGTAGCCGAGCTTGGTGCGCCAGATCAGCACCCAGACCAGGAAGGCCATGACCAGCGCCAAAAGGAACGAGATGTTGAGCGGCGCCGACGGCCTGACCTTGAGGCCGAACTCGGCGAGCAGCCAGCCGAGCTTGGGCAGTTGCCCGCCCTCGAGGAACTGGCGCGTCTGCGGCGCCATCGAACCCGCCGGCTTCAAGACGTTGACCAGCATGTAGACCATCACCGAAGCGGCGATGAAGTTGAACATGATGGTGGTGATGACGATGTGCGAGCCGCGCTTGGCCTGTAGATAGGCCGGGATCAGTGCCCACAAAGCGCCAAACAGCGCCGAGGCGATGATCGCCATCGGAAACACGACCCACCATGGCAGCGTGCTGTCGAAGGCCAGGACAACGATGGCGATGCCGAGGCCGGCGATATAGGCTTGGCCCTCCCCGCCGATATTGAACAGGCCGCAGTGGAAGGCGACCGCGACGGCCAAGCCGGTGAAGATGAAATTGGTGGCGTAAAACAGCGTGTAGGCGAGGCCCTGGCCGCTGCCGAAGGCGCCCTCGACGAGAATGACAGCTGCGCGCAGAGGATTCTCACCGACGAGCAGCACGACGAGGCCGGCGACGACGAAGGCGACGAGCAGGTTGATGAGGGGAATGAGCCCGTAATCGGCCCATGCCGGAAGTTTTGCGTAAGGCGTGCTCATTCGGCGGCCTCCTTGTGTTCGACGCCTGCCATCAGAAGCCCGAGCTCGCCTTCGCCCGTTTCGGGCCCGCGCTCGCCGACGACGCGGCCGGCGAACATCACCAGGATACGGTCGGATAGCGAGCGGATCTCGTCGAGCTCGACCGAGACCAGCAGAACCGCCTTGCCCTGGTCACGCATGGCGATCAGGCGCTTGTGGATGAATTCGATGGCGCCGACATCGACGCCGCGGGTCGGCTGGCCGACGATCAGCACCCCGGGGTCCTGTTCGATCTCGCGCGCGAGCACAATCTTCTGCTGGTTGCCGCCGGAAAAATTGGCGGTCTTGAGCCGCGGATTGGCCGGGCGGATGTCATATTTCTCGATCTTTTCCTGCGCGTCCTTCTGGATCGCATCGAGATTGAGGAAGGGGCCTTTGAGATATTGCGGCTTGTCGTGATAGCCGAGGATCGAGTTCTCGCTTTCGTCGAAGGCGAGCACCAGGCCGACATGGTGCCGGTCCTCCGGCACGTGAGCGAGACCGCGGTCGCGCAATTCGCCGGGATCGGCCTGGCCGGTCAGGTCGATCGGCTTGCCGTCGAGCATGACGGTGCCCGAAACCGCCTTGCGGATGCCGGACACGGCTTCCATCAGCTCCGACTGGCCGTTGCCGGCGACACCGGCGATGCCGACGATCTCGCCAGCGCGGATGTCGAAGGAAACGTCGTCGACCATGGTGACGCCGCGCGAATCCTTGACGGTCAGGTTCTTGACCGCGAGCTTGACGGCACCGGGCTTGGCCTCGCCCTTTTCGACGCGCAACAGCACGCGGCGGCCGACCATCAGCTCGGCCAATTCCTCGACGGTGGTTTCGCTTGTCTTGCGGGTCGCCACCATCGTTCCCTGGCGCATGACCGAGACATTGTCGGTGATCGCCATGATCTCGCGCAGCTTATGAGTGATCAGAACCACCGTCTTGCCCTGCTCCTTCAGCTGCTGGAGGATGCGGAACAGGTGATCGGCTTCGGCGGGCGTCAAGACGCCGGTTGGCTCGTCGAGAATGAGGATTTCGGCGCCGCGATAGAGCGCCTTGAGGATTTCGACACGCTGCTGCAGGCCGACCGGCAGCTCTTCGATGAGTGCATCGGGATCGACCTCGAGGCCATATTCCTGCTCCAGTCGACGCAACTCCGAACGCGCCTTGGAAATCGAGTTCTTGAGCAGAGCCTCGCCTTCGGCGCCGAGGATGATGTTTTCCAGCACCGAGAAATTCTCGACCAGCATAAAATGCTGGTGGACCATGCCGATGCCGGCGGCGATGGCGTCGTTGGGCGTCTTGATGCTGGTCGGCTTGCCGTTGACGCGGATTTCGCCGCTGTCGGCCTGGTAGAAGCCGTAGAGAATCGACATCAGCGTCGACTTGCCGGCGCCGTTTTCACCGATGATGCCGTGAATGGTGCCACGCGGTATTTCGAGCGCGATGTCGCGGTTGGCGCGGACAGCACCAAAACTCTTGTTGATGCCGATCAGTTCGATAGCTGCTTCCGCCATACGACCGTCCCACCTCAGGTTTCTTATGTTCTTGTTATGGCTTGCCGAAAGAGCTAGCACGCCGATACTGCCCTGCCAATCGGCTGGCCTTGCTGCCCCATGGAATTGACCGACCCATGGCCAATTTCGACGCGACGACCGATATGACGGCCCAATGAGGATCGCCCATGACCACGCCCGATGACCGGCTGACGACGCTGGAAATACGCGCTGCCGAACAGGAGCATACGATCGAGGAACTTTCCGGCCAGATCGCCGAACAGTGGAAGACCATCGAGCGGATGCAGAAGAAGCTCGACGCCCTTGCCGAGCGCTTCCTGATGCTCGAGGAGCAGACGGCGCCGGATACGCCGGTGACCAAGCCGCCCCACTGGTGAACCCAACTTTCCGATCAAGATCCAGACTGCCGAGGGTTCAGGCCAGACCGGCCGCGTCGGATGGCTGCCACAGCTCGATCGGATTGCCCTCGGGGTCATGAATCCGACAGAACCGGCCGACTTCCGAGTCCCATTCCGCTCGCGTCTCCACCGCGATACCGGCTGCCTTCAGGTCGGACATAGCGGCATCGAGGTCGTCGACGCGCAGATTGATCAACCACTGTTGCTCCGGGCGGCCGAAATATTCTGTGTCCTGGCTGAACGGCGTCAGGATCGTCGGCCCCGCCTGCTGTTTCCAGACCGTGCGCGAAATGTCCGAGATGCCGAGGTGCTTTTCATACCAGCCAGCGAGTGCCTGGGGGTCATTGGCGCGAAAGAAGAAGCCGCCAATTCCGGTCACGGTGAACATTGACTGCCGTCCCAAAGACTGAGCCACAATGACCCACGCCGCCGGACGATGCCCGGCGGCGTGGATTTGATCAGCCTAACCGATCAATAGGGGCACTTGTCGTCCGAGGTGTAGTCATGCACCTGGATGGTGCCGGCGATGATGTCGGCCTTGGCCTTTTCGACCGCTGCCTTCATCTCGTCGGTGACGAGCGCCTTGTTGTTGTCGTCCATGGCGTAGTCGACGCCACCTTCCTTGAGGCCGAGATTGTTGATGCCGCCTTCGAACTTGTCGTTCTTGGCATCCATGAAGGCGTTGTAGACGGCGACGTCGACGCGCTTAAGCATCGAGGTCAGCACCTTGCCCGGCTGCAGGCCGTTCTGGTTGGAATCGACGCCGATGCCGAGCTTGCCGCCGTCGGCAGCAGCCTGGAGCACGCCGACGCCGGTGCCGCCGGCTGCTGCGTAGATGACGTCAGCACCCTGCGAGATCTGGGTCTTGGTGATTTCGCCACCCTTGGTCGGGTCGTTCCAGGCAGCAGGCGTGTCGCCGGTCATGTTCTGGATGACTTCGGTCGCGCCGGCAGCCTTGGCGCCGCCGACATAACCGCAGCCGAACTTGCGGATCAGCGGAACGTCCATGCCGCCGACAAAGCCGACCTTCTTGGTCTGGGAGGCAAGGGCAGCCATGACGCCGACGAGGTAGGAGCCTTCGTGCTCCTTGAACACGATCGACTTCACATTGGGCTTCTCGACAACCATGTCGATGATGGCGAACTTGAGGTCGGGATAGTCGGCAGCGACCTTGGCAAGCGCCTCGGACCATGCAAATCCGGCCATGACGATCGGATTGCGGCCATCCTCGGCGAAGCGGCGCAATGCCTGGTCACGCTGCGAGGCGTTGGAGACTTCGAACTCGACATAAGCAATGCCGGTCTCGGCCTTGAACTTCTCGGCGCCGTTGAAGGACGCTTCGTTGAACGACTTGTCGAACTTGCCACCGAGATCGTAGAGCAGCGCCGGCTGAACATCAGCAGCGAACGCCGGAAGGCACATGGCGGTAGCCGCCAGAAGGCCGAGGACGATACGTTTCATGTGATCCACACCCTGTCGGTTGTCTTTTTTGCAATCGCCGCGCGAGCCGTTCCTCCGGCTGCCGCATGGCGTATGGCGAGGATCTCTCCCCCCGCACATGGCCATATCTTGCACGGGCCAAGACAAAATTCACGCGGAATCTTGACCTTTTGGAAAAATGCACAGGCGTTGCAAATGGCCTGTGAAACGAATGTCTAAACGGCGGCCTTCTCGGGGATTACGCAAGCAACGCCGGTGCCCTTCAGGCCACAATAGCCATGAGGATTCTTGGCCAGGTATTGCTGGTGATCGTCTTCGGCGAAGTAGAACTGAGGTGCCGTGGCGATCTCGGTGGTGATCTTTTCGCGGCCGGCAGCCTTTAGCGCTGACTGATAGGCATCACGCGAAGCGCTCGCCTCTGCCTGCTGGGCATCGGAGAAGGCGTAGATCGCCGAGCGGTAGGTGGTGCCGACGTCGTTGCCCTGGCGCATGCCCTGGGTCGGGTCGTGGCTCTCCCAGAAGATCTGCAGCAGTTCACCGAAGCTAACCTGCGTCGGGTCGAACACGACGAGCACCACTTCGGCATGGCCTGTGAGCCCGGTGCAGGTCTCCTGGTAAGTCGGATTGGGCGTCAGGCCACCGGCATAGCCGACAGCCGTCACCCACACGCCCGGCGTCTGCCAGAACAGGCGCTCGGCACCCCAGAAGCAGCCGAGACCAAACAGCACCTGCTCGAAGCCTTCGGGATATGGTGCCTTGAGCGGGCGCCTGGAGACGTAATGCTTGGAGGCGGTCGGGATGGCCCGCTCGCGGCCGGGCAGCGCTTCAGCAGGGGTCGGAAGCTTGAGCTTCTTGTTCAGCATGTCACTCAGGAAAAACATCTGCCTTCTTTCCTTGTCCTTGCGCCGAACAATGTTGCCGTGGCGTCAGACCTCGGCGGTGAAGCGGCCCGGGCGACGCCGATGACCTATCGCGTAGAGCAGAAAGGCAAGGACGGCGAAGACCGCGAAGCCCGGCTGGTTGAGCACCGGCACGACGACGCTGTCCCAAACGGCTGGTCCGGTCTTTTCGCGCACGAATGTTTCGGTTGCCGCCAATGTGGTGGGCGAGGCCGTCGACCAGCTGGTGTCGAGCGGGGTCATGACCAACCGCGACACCGCGACGGTGCGGGTGGCGTCGAGCACGGCCATGATGACGGCGACCGAGAGCGCGATTGCGGCGGCAAGACGGAACACGAAGCGGATCATCTGCGGTCCTGAATATCGGTTTCGAACGAGAAATAGGCCGCGTGAGGGACGGGCGCAATCGCCGACACGGCTAATTGACAGGCGTTTGCGGCCGGCCTGCTGGCTTCTGCTTGCGACGATTGACCCGCCAGACCGCGAAGATGCCGCCGGCAACAGCGCCGACAATGAGACCGCCAAGGCCAAGCAGCACCACGAAATAGCCGCAGGCGCCTTCGAAGCAGCTCATGTCGGTGATCTCGGAAATCGCCGAGCCAACCGCGAGCCCGAGACCGGCGCCGAGTGCCGCACCGACAATGACGCCGATGATGGCGGCAACCACCGAGACCAGCAGCCGCGGCCGCTCGCGCTCGGCGTTGCTCAACAAGGCGCTCGGTTGTCCCCGCCGGCCAACCAGCCAGATCATGGCAAGCCCGATCACTATCTCGCCGCCGTCCCAAGCGAGACCGACGAGGCCGAAGGCGAAGTCGGGCATGACAAGAATATAAATCTGCTTGAGGACGAGGAAGACGATGATCGTCCACTGCCAGATGGTGAAGTTGCGCGGGAAGCGAACATCGCGGTTGTAGGCAAGGACAAGCAGGTGGACGCCCCAGGCGATCGTCACCGCGCTGAAGGCGACCGAGGCATAAATCAGCCAGGTGACCGCCGCCGGCATCGAGAAATCCAGCATGATGGCGGTGCTGGCGTCGATGCCGCGCGCGCTCAGTGCCATGACGAGGCACAGCCAGGCCACCGGCAGCCAGCGCCAGATGTCCCAACCGGACGGTTCGTTCTCGGCCGACATCGAATCTCCCCTGCCCCTGGAGGCACTTTGTGACAGAGCGCCGGGCAGTTGCAAGGAGGGTAACCGTAGCATAGGCAACCCGCCCGTCGGCCGCTGCCCGCCACGTTGCCGGCTCAGTATGCCGCCACGATCATTTGCCCGATAACATTTGCCACGTCAGCGCTTGGCAAGCGGCGCAGGATCGACTAGATGAGCCCCGCAGCCGAACGCTAACGTGTTCGGCGGCAGGCGATGGGTGCCCGGCAGGTTGACTGCACCCGAATGACGGCTTTGAGCCGACGCCAAGGAGATGCGTGCACTCCCAACCGGCCCGGCATAACCAGCCGGCGCACATTGCGCATGCGGAGAGGTGGCCGAGTGGTTGAAGGCGCACGCCTGGAAAGTGTGTTTACGGGAGACCGTAACGCGGGTTCGAATCCCGCTCTCTCCGCCAGCAGCTTTGACCACCTAGGCCACTGATTTTATATCTATTTCTTACTTCTTGACGGATGCGCGCGCACGAACGGAAGATGGGCCGGCGGCAAGCTCGGTGGCTTCCCTTTCCAACCGCAGAGCGCGCAGGCGCAACGTCTTTTCTTCGCGCTGCTGAACGACCGCGTCGATCTCCGAGTTGATCCGGTTGCGGGCAAGAGATTGCGACTGCGTCTTGCCGAAGGCTGACTCGGCTTGCTCTCGTGCCTTGCTCTGGGAATCAGTCATGCTTGTTATCCCTACAGTTTCGAAAAGAGGACTGAACGCTGCCAACAAAAAAGCCAGGCAAACTGCCTGGCTTCTGTAGTCGCTCGCGCCCTGTGACGGTGCCAGTACATCCGTGGTCACCGAAGGGCACTAAGACCGGTCAGGCCGCCTGCAGCTGGCCGGCAGACATCTTGCCCGACTTGTTGTCGCGCTCCATCTCGTAGGCGATCTTCTGGCCTTCGACGATTTCACGCATGCCGGCCCGCTCTACAGCGGAAATATGGACGAACACGTCCGGACCACCGTTGTCAGGCTGGATGAAGCCGAAGCCCTTGGTAGCATTGAACCATTTCACTGTGCCAGTGGTCATAACAAACCCCTTTCATGGCAATATTCATCGACAGCCAAGCGAGTGCACGGCTGTTTTACATCGCGATTTTATTTGAAGGGATGTTCGTTGGCGCACAGCGATTTTGCGCAATAACAAAAATCGAACAAGCAAATATCGACAGCCGATTTTTATATTTATTGGCTGTCGATGTCAACTTTATTATTCTGCCCTCCAGGAGAGACGTTTCTCCGGCTGGAAAAAATCCAGTTACAACCGGGTGCGCGACCTTGGTGAGGCCGCCCTCGCGATAGCCGTTCAAACATCAATGCCGGGCGCCGACGCAGCAGTCAGGCCGGGCGAGCCATCGCTATTTCAGCAACACGACAGCCTCGACCTCGAAGAGCATCGGGTCGACCGCGAGCCTGGGAACAGGGATCAGCGTCTGTGCCGGCAGCGTGTCGCCGAACATCTCCTTGACGCTCTCCGTGAGTACGCCGAGCTTGGACATGTCGTGGTCGACCACGAACACGGTGAGCTTGGCGACCTGATCGGGCTTTGCACCGAGGCTATCGAGGGCGCTGCGCAGGTTGGCATAGGCTTGCTTCACCTGGACCGCAAATTCGGGCGACAGGCCGCCGCTGGCGTCCTGGCCGCCCTGCCCTGATATATAAGCAAGCCTTGCCCCGGTGGGAACGATGACCGCCGTGCTGTAGCCGTTCGGCGTCGGGTCGTAGAGATTCTCAGGGTTGACGATGGTCAGCTTGAGATCATTCTCGCTGGCCATCGTGGTGGTGGGAACTGCCATGGTGATTAGGCCTCCGACAAGCAGATGCTTGATTGTGCGTGACATGATTTTTCTCTTTGGCTCCGCGGCTGGCGAGCAACCTGCGCTCGCGGCGGCTTGATCGAACTTCAGTCCATCGTCGACACGACTCGTACGATGTGCGATCAATCATATAGTACACTGTACTAGTCAACTGTCGAGCATCGACATTCCTGACGTCGCCTGCCAAAATCAAGGCTCCCGACCGGTGCTTCTATTCTGACAATTCGCTTGAATTTCGATAACGGGCGACGGCTGGATATCTGCACCGGGGCGACAGCAACTGATTGATTCCAGTGCCGTTTCGATCTCGATGTTCGCCCGGGATACAAATGTCGGCGATGAAGCGAAATTTGATATCGTGCCGCTAGCGAGGAAGACGAATGGCAGCCAAACCCGGCGGCAAAAAGCAGCCCAAACCCGGCAAACTACCCCGGCCATCGCGAGAGCCACGGAGCGAACCGCCGTTGTCTCTGGAGCGGATCGTGGCGACGGCGGTGGAACTGCTGGACACCCAGGGCATCGACGGCTTGACAATGCGCCGGCTGGCCGACCGCCTCGGCTCAGGCGTGATGAGCCTCTACTGGCATGTCGACAACAAGGAGGACGTCTTCGACCTTGCGCTCGACAAGGTGCTCGAGTCCCGCGCGCCGCCCGAGAAGGCCAAACCCCAGGGGTGGCGCGAAGAGGCCGTATATGTGCTCGAAGACTGGCGAGCCAGCATGCTGCGCCATCCCTGGTCGGCATCGCTGTTGCCGCGCCGGGCACTCGGCCCGAACATTCTCGGCCGCCTGGAACTGCTTGCCAATACCTTGTCCAAAGCCGGTGTAGCGGATGCAGATCTGAACGTCGCGATCTGGTCGCTGTGGAACCATGTGATGGGCTCCACCATCACCCGGGCTAGCTTCGACATGTCGGACGACGACAGGGCCGCAGCACAACAGCGCCTCACGAGCCTCAGCGAACGCTACCCGAAAATCGAACGTTCCCGCCTGCTGCTGGACAACGATTGGGACGGCACCTTCCGCAAGGGCCTCGACTATCTCCTCGATGGTCTTGCCCCAATACGATGAACGTTGATTCCCGCTAGCGCAGCATGCACCAGTTCTTGGGCAGATGTTTTGGTCTGGCCATGGACAGGCCGGCGCGGAGGGCTTCATCGAGGTCCGGTGTGACGTATGCCGTCTCCGGGCCGCCACCGAAATGATTGACCCGATGGCTTCCGCCCCTCTTGCTCATGAGAATTCCAACCAGCCGTAGCTGTTCCTGTACTTCCCGATACCTCATTGTCTGCAATCCCGCCGGAGAACCCCTCAGTCATATGAGTGAGCACTAAAATTACATAATGAGCAAGGCTTGGGTTAACGAATGGTAAACACCTGACTGCACCCGAGGCCAAGACATCGTCCCTTTCGCCGAGAGGATGCTCGGCCTTTGCTCCGTCTCACATACGATCGCCAGCGTGAAGAGCACCTTGCGTATACCGGGGAAGGGCAGCTACCAGCCAGTTCACTGGACGCCACGCTGCACTGTTGCGTGGACAGAAACGGCACCCGGCTTGCATCATCCCACTGGCTTCAATTGAAAACGTTATTTGCCGATGCTGAGAGGAACTCTGCGCGGCCCAGCGGGTTGAGGTGCTGGAGCGAAGATCCAGAACCACCTTTTCGCTTCATCAGCGGGGCCTGCCGCGACCCCCTCCCGGCAGGCCTTCGCTGTTCCAGCACGCGCGTTTCATGGGTTCACAGCAGGCGCCGCGATGCGGGAATGGTCGAGATAATCGATCAGTGCCTCGCGGAACCTGGCAGCCATGCGCGTGACGGCGTTGTGGTCCCGAAAAATGCTGCCGTCGTCGAACATGGCATCCTCCATGAGGTCTTCGCCCTTGCGACAAGAGGCGATCGCCCTGTCGGCGATGGCAGGCGAGTTCAGGGCAGGAGCCGTGGCCAGCAGCTCTTCGGCGGTGTTCAGCGCGCAATTCATCCAGGCTCTTTGAGACGCTGCAAGGCTCGGCCTCACGACGGCATCGAGCTCGACGATGGCATGCGCCATGGGCGGGGCCGCGAGGCTCAAGCCCAAACCCAGCATTGTCGAAGCAAAACGTGCCGCTGCCATGGATTCCCCCACCGAGGCAGGCATGGTGCAACCAGACCTCGGCTCAACTATGGCGGGAACATCGGCTTGCAGGCCTCGCAAGCCTGGCGATGGCTTCGCCTCCTAACCTTGGCCTGTCGCGACAAGATGGACCGGCGCAGCCTTCCCCGGTGACGCCTCATCGACGTGACGGGCCCGCGGCGCTTGCGGAGGCCGCCGGCGAGACTTGGGAAATAGCGAGAACAAAATTATCGATAAGCCGATCGATAAATCGCGGATACCTGCCCAACATGCCCTACGGTAATTCTGGAACTGGCCCTGGCGACACAGCCAAGGGCGCTGAACACCGGGCAAACCAAGCCTTACAGTGCTGTTCAGGGAAAATAAAACTGCTGGACGAAAACCAGCCCCGTGGGGAATTGTCATGATCCGGAAAAATGTGAGGAACTCTCTTTCTGCCTGTGCGCTGCTTGCCGCGTGGGGCATTGCAGGCCAGGCCGCCCAGGCGGCTGAGGTGACGGTCGCCGTCGGCGGCGGCGTGATCCAGGAGGTCGGCCGCGAGACCTTGTGGGGACCGGCGGCCAAGACGCTCGGCAACAGCGTGCGCGAGGAAACCATCAACGACGCCTATGCCTCAGTGAAACTGCAGGCGGCGGCCAATGCGGTGACCTTCGACCTCGTCCAGACCAACGCCTTCCAGGCTGAAAAGGGCGGCCGCGAGGGCCTGTTCATGCCGCTCGACTACGGCGTCATCGACTCCAAGGACTTCATCGAAGGCACGGCGCAGAAATACTGCATCTCGGCGCTGATCTTCTCCTGGGTCATGGCCTGGAACACCGACGCCTACAAGGACAAGGCGCCGCAGAGCTGGGCCGACTTCTGGGACGTCGAGAAGTTCCCTGGTCGCCGCGCCATGCGCAACGACGCCGAGGCGCAACTCGAGATCGCGCTGCTCGCCGATGGCGTGCCGATGGACAAGGTCTACGAGGTGCTGGGATCGGAGGGCGGCATGCAGCGCGCGCTCGACAAGATCGAGCAGTTGCGTCCGCACATCGCGGTGTGGTGGAATTCGGGTGCCCAGCATGCGCAGCTGATGAAGGACAAGGAAGTGGACATGTCGGTGGGCTGGAATGCCCGTTTCGAAGCCGCCAAGAAGGACGGTGCCAAGATCGACTACACCTTCAACCAGGGCGTCATGAGCATGGATTGCTGGGCGGTGCCGGTCGGAGCCCCGCATGCCGCCGAAGCGATGAAGATGATCAACGAGATGTCCAAGCCGGAAGCCCAGGCCAAGTTCTCGGTCGGGGTGAAATATGGTGCGGCCAACAAGCGCGCCTATGAGACCGGCCTCATCCCCGACGACGTCTCGAAGAAGCTTCCGACCTATCCCGACAATGCCGCGCACCAGCTTGCCCAGCGCAATGAATGGTGGGTCGAACATGTCGGCGAAGCCCAGCTCGGCTTCCAGGAAATGATGTCGCGCTGAGCGCGGCAGGAACAGGTCGGCTCAAGCGACATGACAAGTGCTGCGTTCATCGAAATCCGCAATCTTTGGAAAGCCTACGGATCCTTCCGTGCCCTCAACGACGTCGACCTCGATGTTGGGCGCGGCGAGTTCCTGAGCATTCTCGGCCCCTCGGGCTCCGGCAAGACCACGCTTCTGATGGCGCTTGCCGGGTTCGTCAGGCCCGATCGCGGACAGATCTCTGTCGATGGACGCGACCTTGTCCGCCTGCCCGCCAACAAGCGTGGCATCGGCGTGGTGTTCCAGAACTACGCCCTGTTTCCGCACATGAATGTTGCTGCCAACGTCATGTTTCCCCTGCGCGTCCGCGGTATCGGCCGCGCAGAGGCTTCCGAGCGTGCCAGAAAGGCGCTCGACATCGTCGATCTCGCCAGCATGGCCGAACGTGACATCGCCACCCTGTCGGGCGGGCAGAAGCAGCGCGTGGCGCTCGCCCGCGCCGTGGTGTTCGAGCCCCGGCTGATGCTGATGGACGAGCCGCTGTCGGCGCTCGACAAGAACCTGCGCGAGCAGATGCAGTACGAAATCCGCAAGCTGCACGACCGGCTTGGGCTGACCACCGTCTATGTCACGCACGACCAGCGCGAAGCGCTGACTATGTCGGACCGCATTGCCGTGATGCGCGACGGCGTCATCCGGCAACTCGGCACGCCGGCTTCGCTGTATCACCGGCCAACCTCACGCTTCGTCGCCGAGTTCCTGGGCGAGGCCAACATTCTCGAGCTCGACGCGGTGGACAGCTTCGTTGCCCCTGAGCCGGATGTCGGCGGACCGGGCCGCAAGCTGATGATCCGCGCCGAGAGGCTGTCGCTTTCCGATGCCAGCGGCCATGACAACGTGTCACTGGATGGCGTGCTGACGCGCTCTGTGTTCCAGGGCGACAGCTGGCTCATCTCCGTCGCTCTGGCGAACGGCGGAGCCGTCTCGGCGCGCATCGCCGCAGCCGAGGCGGCGAATTTCAGTCTCGAGGCGCTGACCGAAGGTGCGGCGCTCAAGCTGCATGTGCGGCGCGATGCGGTGATCGCGGTGACCGACGCATGAGCGCGCCTGCCATGACCTTGCCGGCGGCAGCCGGTGCCACAGACAACTCGGCCCTGCTGCGGCGCGACGGCATGCTGGCACAGCTTGGCTTTTTTGGGCTCGCGCTGCCGGCGGTGCTGCTGGTGACCATTGCCATCGTCGTGCCGCTCGCCGCCATGTTGTGGATATCGATCGCCCGGCCTGACGGAACTGTGTCGCTCGACACCTATCTCAAGATCATGAGCACGCCGGTCTATACGCGCTCGGTGCTGACGACGTTCCAGGTCAGCGGCATGACGGTGCTGACCTGCGCGCTGTTGGGCACACCATTTGCGCTGGTCATGGCCAGTGTCGGCCGGCGGCTCGCTTCGATCCTGCTGCTGGTTGTCATGCTCCCGTTCTGGACGGCCCTTCTGGTCCGCACCTACGCGCTCTCGGTGCTGTTGCAGCGCAACGGACTGGTCAACAGGTTCCTGACTGACACCGGGCTGGTTTCCGAACCCTTGCCGCTGATCAACAATTTCTTCGGCACCATCGTCGGCATGACCCATGTGATGCTGCCGCTGTTCATCCTGCCTGTCTATGCGGCGATCAAGCAGATCGACCAGAACATTATCCGCGCCGCCGCCAGCCTCGGCGCCAGCAAGCTCCTGACCCTGCGGGCGGTGATCCTGCCGCTGGCCGCCAACGGCATCTTCGCCGGCGCCGTGCTGGTGTTCGTGCTCAGTCTCGGCTTCTACGTCACCCCGGCTATCCTCGGCGGCGGCCGCGTGCCGATGATCTCGACCCGCATCGAGCAGAACGTCTCGGTGCTTTCCGACTGGCCGGCGGCAAGTGCGCTCGGCGTGCTGTTGCTGCTGTCGGTCGGGCTGGTGTTCCTGGTCACCTTCCTGCTCCGCCGCAGCATCAAGGCCCTCGGAGGAGCTGCCAATGTTTGACGGGTTCGATGTCTCATGGCCGTTGCGCCTGGCGGTCGGCCTGTTCACCGCGCTGGTGGCGACCTTCCTGTTGGCACCTTCACTGATCGTGGTGCCGATGTCGTTCTCGGCCTCCGAACTGCTGCAGTTCCCGCCGACCGAATTTTCGCTGCGCTGGTGGCAGCAGTACTGGCAGTCCGACCTGTGGATGCCGGCGACCAAGATCAGCCTGCTTCTGGCCACCGTCACCGCCGCGGTTGCCGTGCCGATCGCCTTTGCCGCGGCTTACGCCACCACGCGTTCGCTCGGCTGGGCCAGGCTGCCGCTCTATGGGGTACTCCTGATGCCGGCCACCGTGCCGCCGATCCTCGTCGCCATCGGCCTGTTTTTCGTTCTGGCACGCATGCATCTCGTCGGCTCGTTCCCGGGCCTTTGGCTGGGCCATACGGTCATCGCCATCCCGACCGCCTATGTCATCCTTTCCGCCGGTTTCGCCCGCTTCGACTTCGCCCAGGAAAAGGCGGCCCGCAGTCTCGGCGCCGGCTGGTGGCGGACGATGGTCTCCGTCGTCATCCCGCAGATGCGTTTTTCGTTGCTGTCAGCCGCCCTGCTTTCCTTCCTGACGTCGCTCGACGAAGTGATCGTGTCGATGTTCGTCGGCGGTGGCGCCAACACGACACTGACCAAGGTGATGTTCCTCGGCCTGCGCGACCGCGTCGATCCTCAGGCCGCAGTGATCTCGACGATCTGGATCGTGCTTGTCGCCATCGTGGTCACGGTGGTGTTCGGGCGCCAGCGGCAGGAGCCGTCGTGATCGGCAGACGGTGGGCATGCGCACCGGCCCCGCCTGCCCTTCCGTGCCGGCAGCTTTTCTGCCAAGCTGATGGCTGTGGTGGCGACAAGCGGTCTTGTGCAGTCCGCCGAGAGTGATGACCATGCCGCTGACAATTGACCGAACCCAACCGAAGGCCGTGGTGTTCGGCTGCGCGGGCACCAGCCTGAACGCTGCCGAACGCAGCTTCTTCCGCGCCGCCCAGCCCTGGGGCTTCATCCTGCACAAGCGCAATTGCGCCGACCCGGCGCAATTGCGCACGCTGGTGGCGGAACTGCGCGAAAGCGTCGGCCGCAGCGACGTGCGCGTGCTGATCGACCAGGAGGGCGGCCGCGTCGCCCGGCTGGCGCCACCGCACTGGCGCGCGCCCCCGCCGGCCTCGCTGTTCGCTCAGATCGCCCGCACCGACGTCAAGCGGGCACTCGATGCCGTGCGCCTCAACGCACGCCTCGTCGCAGCCGAACTGTTCGATCTCGGCATCGACATCAACATCGCGCCTGTGCTCGACCTGCCGATCGGTAAGGGCGACCTGGTGATCGGCGACCGGGCGCTGGGAGACACGCCGGAGATGGCAAGCATTCTCGGCCGCGCCACCTGCGAGGGGCTGCTGGCCGGCGGCGTGCTGCCCGTCATCAAGCATATCCTCGGCCATGGCCGTGCCCGGCAGGACAAGTCCGAGGCGCTGCTGGTGGTCAACGCCTCGCTCGACGAGATGCAGTCGGCCGACTTCGTGCCGTTCCGCTCGTTGCAGGACATGCCCTGCGCCATGGCGGCACACGTCATCTACCGCGCCATCGACCGCGACGCGCCGGCTACCGCATCGCGCACCGTCATCGATGAGATCATCCGTGGCATGATCCGCTTCGACGGCGTGCTGATGAGCGACGATGTCTCGGATATCAGCCGCACCCATCCGATCGATGCCCAGGTCAGCGCGACGCAAGAAGCCGGCTGCGACGTCATCCTGCACGGCAGCGGCGACATGGACGAGATGCAGCGCGTCGCCGATGCTGCCATGCCGTTGTCAGAGAATGCGGTCGAGCGTCTGCACCGCGCCGAGCGCATGCGTCGCCGGCCTTCGGCGATCGACCTGGCCGAAACCGCCCGAAAACTGGAGGAACTGCTCAAGCCGCTTGGGGCGCGAGCCCGCCAGTCCGGCACGACGCGCTCGTCCGAAATCGTCGGCAATGTCGCCAAGAAGATCGAACGCGACATCGTTCTGGGCCGCATCCTGCCCAAGGAGCGGATCATGGAGGACGAGCTGGTCTACGGGCTCGGCGTCAAGCGCCACGTCGCGCGCGCCGTGCTGCAGGAACTGGCACGCACCGGGCTGGTCAAGCTCGAACCCTATCGGGGTGCGGTGGTGCGCCACCTGTCGCCGGACGACCTTGTCAAGCTGCACGACGTGCGCCAGCTCTTGATCGCCGCCGCCGTGCAGCGCATTCGCCTGCCGGTGTCGCCGGTGCTGATGAACAAGCTCGAACATGCAAGGCAGATCCATCGCTCGGCCATTTCGGTCGGCGATCTCGAACTGGCTTATGTCCAGGACCGCGCATTCCACGACCTGTTGCTCGAAGCGACGGGTAACGAGTTCATTGCCCGCTCGATCAATGATTGCGATGCCGGCATGCGCAGCATAGATGCCGCGAGCCTGATGGCCGACAACCTCGTCGAGCCGGCGCTCGTCGAACATGACGAGATGGTGAAGGCACTGGAGGACCAGGACCTCCAACGCCTTGGAAAATTGTGCGCGGCGCATTTCGACCGACCGTTCGCCCATCACATGGCGAACGGCGTCCGGCACTGACTGTCAGAACCTGCCGCTAGCTCCATTGGCGGCATGGAAGGGCGCGCGCCGGTCGTACCAGGGGCGTGCCCGTTCAAGCGATGCCGCGAGTTCGATCAGCGTGGCCTCGCCGGCCGGCGGAGCGACAAGCTGGACACCAAGCGGCAGGCCCGAGCGGTCCATGCCGAGCGGCAGCGACAAGGCCGGCTGTCCCGAGACGTTGAACGGCATCATGTAGACCGTGTCCTCGCCCATCGCCGCGGCGTCATAGGCGTCGATGTCCTTGGACATGTCGTAATAGCCGAGCGGGCGTGTACCCTGCGGCAAGACCGGCAGCAGCACGACGTCGTAGCGCGAGGTCAGCGTGGCAATGTGGCGGGAATGCCGGCGCATCGCCTCGATGTCGCGGCTGTGCTGGATGGCGCTGGTCGCCCGACCGCGTTCGATCGTCGTCCAGATCGTCGTTGACATGTCGGACGGCTTGTTGGAAACGCCCCGCGCCCGGGCATGATCGTCGAACTGAGCCGCGGTCTGGACCCGGATCATCCCCGTATAGGCCCGCCACAAGCCTTCGAAATCATAGTCGAAATCGAAAGGCTCGACCTCGTGCCCGAGCGCGCCGCAGAGCCGCGCCGCATCGCAGACCGCCTCGTCGACGACTGCGCTGTTGGCATCGCCGCGTGGGTTGTTGAGGCTGAAGCCGATGCGCAGACGCCGGTTGACCGGAGCTGTGTTGTCGAGGAACGAGGGGCGCTCCCTGATGTAATAGGGCTCACCCGGATAGCCGCCCTGCAACGCGTCGAGCATGGCCGCGCTGTCGCGCACGGTCTTCGATACGCATGAGGACTGTCCGCCGCCGAACCAGAAGTCGGCCGCCTCGGGTCCCGGCGAAATCCGGCCGCGCGACGGCTTGAGACCGACGAGCCCGTTGATTGCTGCCGGCACGCGGGTGGAACCCGCGCCGTCGCCGGCGTCGGCCAGTGGAAGATATCCCGCCGCGACCGCCACTGCCGCCCCGCCGCTCGAACCGCCTGGCGTCCTGTCGAAGGCCCAGGGGTTTCGCGCCGGGCCATGCATCGGCGACTCTGTGGTCAGCGACCAGCCCCATTCCGGCGCGTTGGTCTTGCCGAGCAGGATGAATCCGGCGTTCTTGGTCCGCTGGGTGATCAGCGAATCCGACTGGGAAACAGTGCCGGCGAAGGACGAGATGCTGTTTGTCGAGGGAATGCCGGCCCATGAGGTATGCAGGTCCTTGGCCAGATAGGGCACGCCGGCAAAGGGTCCGGCGGGCGGCGCGGTCTCGGCAAGGGCGAGCGCCTGCTCGAAACAGCGGATGACGACGGCATTCAGCACCCCGTCGAGCGCTTCGATGCGGGCGATCGACGTTTCAACGAGTTCGCGGGAGCTGACCTCGCGGCGGCGCACCAGATCGGCAAGGCCGAGCGCGTCGTAGTCGTCGAACTCCTTGAACGGCCCGATAGGCGAGCGCGACATGGGCGTCTCCGTTCAGATGCCGAGCCCGCGCAGGAAGGCGCGGCTGTCGCGGATGACATCATCAGCCGGGATCTCCCAACCGAACAGGTGCGATTCATATTCGACCGAGGCGGAACCAGCGTAGCCAAGGCGCCTCAAGGTGTCGGTGACGGCCTTCAGGTCGACCTCGCCGGTGCCGAGCGGCACGCATTTGAAGTCGGGGTAGAGTCCGACCGAATCCTTGACGTGGAAGTTGCTGATGCGGTCGAACAGCAGTTCCGCCGCCCTGACCGGATCCTCGCCGCGGAGCTGGAAATGGGTCGGATCGAAAGCGACGCGGACATCGGAGCCGGGGATCGCCCGGAACAGGTCGAGATATTCGTCGGCCTTGGCGACGATGTGCATCGAGCAGCCCTCGATGCCGAACTTGACGCCTCGATCCCTGGCGTGGTCGCAAACCTCTTCCAGTGCCGCCGCCAGGTACTTTCGCGCCGTAGCTATGTCGATGCCGCCGAAGGCGCGACCGGTGAAGACCCAGACGACTGGAGCGCCGATGTCGCGCGCCAGGTCCACCGATGCCTTGAGATAGTCGATGCCGGCGCGGCGTTCCTCAGCGGTCTCCTTGGCGAGATGCAGGCAGGCGCTCAATGCCGAGATGCTCATGCCGGCATCCGATATGGCTCGGGCGACATCCGCTCGGCCGGCGGCATCGAGCGACGGCGTCACATGCGGCACGAAGCCGTTGCTCCACAGGTCGCCATTGAGCTCGACCGAGCTGTAGCCGGCCTGCGACAGCTTGCCCGCCAACTCAGTGACGGGCAGCTGGTGCAGGAAGGTGCTGTAGAAGCCGGCGCTGATCATGACCGGCCCGCCTTGGCATCGGAGCCGTGGCCCTCGAAATCGGGAAATGCGAAGGGCGCGTTGTCGGCCAAAGGCAGCGACACCCAGGCGCGGGCAATCTGCGAGCTGTAGGCGGCATGGACCAGCTCGGTGGCGCGGGCGCCGTCGAAGCCTGTGGCGCCGATACCGTCGCGGGTGCCGGAGAGGATTTCCTCGGCCATGCCGGCGAGCTGCTCGGCATAGGTGTCCCATTCGTTGCGCGGCGGCCAGATCGACAGCCAGCCATCCCAGGCATGGCGGTTCTGCTTGGAGCGCGCGGTCGGATAGACGGCCTTGCGGATCGGCTCCGGCAGCTCGTTCATCGGCACGGTGGTGTTGATGGCGAGCGGCACGTCGAAGAAGGGCGAGCCGGCATTGGTCCAGAACGACAGCGAGCCCTTGGTGCCGTAGAGTTCGGTGGCGTCGCCGAGCACCGGCGAATAGCGGTCGGCAATGAAGGAACCGCGCGCGCCCTTGTTGGTACGCACCATCAGATGGACGTTGTCGTCGACGACGGGCGGGATGACGCAATGGCTGACATCGGCCACGACCTCGGCATAGTCGTCGTCGAGCAGGTAACGCAGCATGTCGAAGCGGTGGATCAGGTTGTCGTTGGTGGTGGCGCCGCCCGACCGTTCGAGATCCCAGCGGAAGTTGCTGCCGTCGACCCAGTTGTCCCATTTCGCCGAGAACACCGTGCGGAAGGAAAACACCTCGCCGATCAGGCCGGCCTCGATGGCGAGCTTGGCCATGCGGATCTGGTTGAGGTAGCGCTGGTTGAAACCGGTCTTGAGCACGATCTTGTGCTCTTCGGCGATCCTGGCCATGGCGATCGCGTCGGGATAGGTGACGGCCAGCGGCTTCTCGCACAGCACATGCTTGCCGGCACGGGCGCAGGCCTCGAAGTCGCGGCGATGCAGGTTGTTGGGCGTCGCCATGATGACGATGTCGACGGACGGGTCGGCGAGCATCTTGTCCAGGCTGGTGTAGATGTTGGCGCCGCCATAGGCGTCGGCCAGCGTCCGGGCGCGCGCCTCATCGATGTCGCACACCGCGGCGAGCCTGGTCGAGGCACCAGCCGCCACGGCCGGCGCATGGCCGTCGTGGACAATATTTCCGGCCCCGTAGAGCCCCACTCCCAATTGACGTGACATGGCAGTTCTTCCGTTTTCTCTGGCCGCAGGCCGGCATTCCCGCTCGACAGGTCGAGCAAGCGCTTGCCGGTTCGGACCGGGTTTTCAGTTGAGGTTTGGCGCGGCGCTCAACGCGCCGCGATGACGGCGATTTCGACCAGGTTCTTCGGCCGCGCCAGCGGCGAGCCAACTGTTGCCCTCACCGGCGTATTGCCCTTGGCGACCCAGGCATCCCAGACGGCATTCATCTCCTCGAAGTTGGCGACGTCGGTGAGCCAGATGTTGGCCGACAGGATCTTCGACTTGTCGGTGCCGGCCTCAGTGAGATAGGTGTCGATCTTGTCGAGGATCTGCCGGGTCTGCTCGGCGACCGACGGCACCGGGTCGGTGGCCGTCTGGCCGGCGAGATAGACAGTGTCGCCGTGGATGACGATCTGCGACATGCGCTCGCCCTGGCGCAGCCGTTCAATCTTGCTCATGTGTTGCTCTCTTTCATTATGTGCCGGAAGTCGTTGGCTCCGGTGATCAGGAAGTTGTTGGCGTGCTCGTAGAGGAAGCGGCAGCCGCCGCGGACGAAGGCGGCGACCGTGTCGCGCGTCACCAGCGTGCCCGGCACCTTGCCTGCGGCGCGAATCCTTGCGGCGCAGTCGAGGACGAGCCGCTTGACGTCGGGATGATGGGTCTGGCCGTTCAGGCCCATCGAGTGCGACAGGTCGTTGGGGCCCATGAAGAACACGTCGACGCCTTCGACAGCGACGATGGCGTCGAGGTTGTCGACCGCTTCAAGGGACTCGATCATCGCCACCACCACGGTATCGCCATGGTTCTGCGGTCGGGCCCGGCGCACGGCCGCAACGATGCTGCGGGCGCTGTCGGCATCATCGACATGCGGCACGATCAGGCCGCCGGCGCCGGCATCGAGGTAACGCGTGAGCAGATGGTCGAGATTGGCTTCCGGCCGGACGATGGACTGCAGGCCGGCGGCACGCGCCGCGCGGCACATGTCCTGCACGGTCTGGATCGAGGCCGTGCCATGCTCGCAATCGATGAACACGCCGTCGACGCCGAGGCGGCCGAGAAACTCGGTCAGCGCCGGCGACGGATGGTCGGGATTGACGACGACGACGGGTTCGTCCCGCTGCAGACGCTGTTTGAACAGATTTACCATGATGCGCCCCTCAGCCGATGGCGATGGAAAAGACATGGCCGATGCCACGGGGAAGCGGATGCGCACGCCAGCTGTCGCCGGCATCGTCGCTCAGGAAAACGTGGCCGAACTTGTCCGAGCAGACGAGCCGCTTCGGGTCGGTCGGGTCGACAGCCATGGCAAAGACTGTGCTCTTCAGGGGCGCGCCGAGATCAAGGCGCTGGAAGCTCGCGCCGCCATCTGTAGAACGGAAGAAGTCGCCGAGGTCACCGTCGAAGTCGTTGCCGGCGCCGAGGTAGATCGTGTCAGCCGGGCCCTGGCCGAGGACGCGGCAATAGGAGCCCTTTTCGCGTAGCGCCGGCACCGGCAGCTTGTGCCAGCGGCAACCATTGTCACGGCTCTGGAAAGCGCCGACACGTGTCGTCACCGACACATTGCCCTCCGCATCAACAAGCACCGAGTGCAGGTCGACGGCATCCTCGACGACATAGAGCCCGTCGAGCGCCTGGCGCCAGCTGCGGCCGCCGTCGTCCGACATGATCAGGCCGCCGATCTCGATGCTGGCGTAGATCCTGTCGGCATTGGTGGGGTCGACTGCAATGCGGGTGATGCGCCTTGGCATGCCGGCCGTGATGTCGGGGTAGCCGACCGAGACGTCGAGGTTGCGCCAGCTGCGGCCATTGTCGGTCGACTTGAAGATCGCCGTCGGCTCGTAGCCGGCGAACAGCGTATCCGGCTCATGCGGATGACGGGTCAGCGACCACACCACGAACTCCGGCTTCGGCGCGTCGAGCCGGGACCAGCTGTCGCCATGGTCGGCGCTGTGGAAAATGCCGTCCTGCGTGGCGGCGAAAACTTCGCCCGGACGCCCGGGATCGGCGAGCAGTGCGAATGTCTGCGGTACTGCGGGAAAGCCTTTCTCGATCCGCTCCCAGACGCCGCCATCGCGGCTGCGCAGCAGGCCTGAACTCATGAAGCGGCCGGGATCGGTGTCGCCGGCGAGCCCGGCATAAAGGGTGATGGTCATTGTCGTGGTCGCAGCCTGGGTGAAAGGGGTCAGTAGCTTTCCGGGTCGGTCGAATAGTCGACGACGGGCGCGTCCTTGACACCGAAGGCCATGGCGAGCGCACGGATGCCGTTGTGCTCGTGCGCCGGCTTGATCGAGTGCCGCGCATTGGGCGGAATCTTGACCAGGTCTCCGGGGCCGATCTCGCGGGTCTCGTCCTCGATGGTCATCAGCGCCCGGCCGGAGAGCATGAAATAGAACTCGTAGGTGGGGTGGTGGTGGGTGTTGACCTCTCCGCCGGCGCGGATCTCGAACTCGCTGATCAGTTCGAGATGGCCGCCCAGCGTCTCGTCCCGCATCTCGCGCGGCGGCACCAGCCACCACACCGGCGTGGTGCCCTGGTGCTCGAGTGTCGGTCGCGTGAAATCGCTCGAGCGGATGTCCATCGGAGCGCTCCTTTAGCCGGCCAATGCTGATCTTTTTGTCTGGGCCTCAAGGCCCTGCGATGGACCGGACCTTACGAACGGCCCTCGGCGCTGGCCAGAAATGGGTTATCGCCAACTTTATTGATAAGCCGCAGCGCGCTCGGGCGAACGTCGAAAGCGGTCAGCCGAGCCTCCGATTTCCCTGCGCCGCAGCCCTTTCGATGGCGCTTCGTCCTCGACGCATGAATTCTGGTGTGTCATTCTCATGTTTCTTTGGCGCTTTTCTTGATTAAAGAAGTCAACAATGTTAGAGGCCCGGCAAGATACCTGCCTTTGAGTCATTTGCGTGCGATCGGAGACCGCGGACATGAGAAGCATCTGGGGCATCACAAGCACCGGGACGGCTTTCGGGTCGCAAGCTCAGTATCGGTCCGGACGCATCATGGCAGCGGCGCTGTGCATCACTCTGAGCGCGGGCGCGGCTTTCGCCCAGCAGACCGCGCCGACTGAGGTGGAGCCCACAGCACCCGCAACGAGCGCTCCAACGGCTCCGGCAAATCCGACGGCAGCCGTCGCCACGCCGACCGCCCAGCCAGCAGCGCAGGCAGCGCCCGGCGACGCTCCCAATGCGGCCGCCCCCGCAGCCGAAGCAACGCAGCCACGTATCAACGCCCTGCCGCAGCCAGGCACCAACGTCGCACCACAACCGGACCAGGCTGCCCGTGAGCCGACAGTCGCACCGGCGGCCACGGCGCCCGCAACCGGGCAGCCTGCTGCGTCCGCGCCGATCGACACGACCGTCGGTGCACCTGCCGGCACGGACGTTCCCAAGAGCCTGTTGCCGCACGACCTCTCGCCCTGGGGCATGTTCATGGCCGCCGACTGGGTGGTCAAAGGCGTGATGATCGGCCTTGCCTTCGCCTCGCTGATCACCTGGACCGTGTGGCTGGCCAAATCACTCGAGATCGCCGCCAGCAAGGCGCGGCTGAAAAAGGCGCTGCGCGGTATCCTGCACGCCCGCAGGCTCGCCGACGCCTCGCAGGCGCTCGGCGAACGCGCCGGCATCGGCGGCGTACTTGTTCGCGCCGCCGTCGACGAGCTCGAGATGTCGGGCCACGAATTCGGCCATGCCGACGCCTCCGGTATCAAGGAGCGCGTCGAGTCCAGGCTGATGCGCATTCAGGCGCAGGCCGGCCGCCGCCTCAGCCGCGGCACCGGCGTGCTCGCCACGATCGGCTCGACGGCACCCTTCGTCGGCCTGTTCGGCACCGTTTGGGGCATCATGAACTCGTTCATCGGCATCTCGGAATCGCAGACGACCAACCTCGCTGTCGTCGCTCCCGGCATCGCCGAAGCGCTTCTCGCAACCGCCGTCGGCCTGATCGCCGCCATTCCGGCGGTGGTGATCTACAACGTCTTCGCACGTTCGATCACCGGTTACCGCCAGGGCCTGGCCGACGCCGCAGCAGGCGTGCAGCGCCTGGTCAGCCGCGATCTCGATCGCCAGCCACAGCGCAGTGAGCGCTTGCCGGCCAATGAAGCCATGCGCGGCAACGGGCGTGGCGCGCCCGCCGTCGCTGTCTAGGAGTCGGGACCATGGCCGGCGGCATCAGACAATCCGTTGACGAGGACGATCTCCAGGAAAACCACGAGATCAACGTGACGCCGTTCATCGACGTCATGCTGGTGCTCTTGATCATCTTCATGGTGGCAGCACCACTGGCCACCGTCGACGTCAATGTCGACCTACCGGCCTCGACCGCGACCGCCACGCCGCGCCCGGAAGAACCGCTCTATGTGACGCTGAAGGAAGACCTCAGCATCTCGATCGGCCAGGACGCGGTTGCCCGCACCGCCTTCCAGCAGCAGCTCGATACCGCCGCCAAGGCCGACAAGGAAACCCGCATCTTCCTGCGCGCCGACCGCGGCGTCGACTATGGCGAGCTGATGGAAGTGATGAACCTGATGCGCGGCGCGGGCTACCTCAAGATAGCGCTCGTCGGGCTGGAGCAGGTGCAGGCCACTCCGCCTGCGGTCAGCGAGGGGCAGGTGCAATGAGTGCTGCAACGCATGACCAGTTCAGCTTCGGCGGCATCAGCCGCAGCGAGGCGTTGCTGTGGTCGACGGCGGCGGCCGTCATCCTCTCCGTCCACATGGCCGGCGCCTGGTATCTCAACCAGCAACCGCCAATGATGATGGAAGACATGCAGGCGCAGTCCGCCGTGATGATCGACCTCGCGCCGATGGCAATGGCCCCGGAAGCCGTTGAGCAGGACGCGACCGACATGGTCGACAGTGCGGCGGCCGAAAACGTCGAGGAAATGACCGAGACCATTCCGCCCGATCCAGTCGAGCCGGTGACCGAGCCGGTCGAGCAGGTCGCGGAGCTGACGCCGGAGCCTCTGGAAGAAGTCACCGAGGCCGAGCCGATCGAGGACGTGATCCCCGACCTCGTCGAGGCACCGCTGCCCGAAGTGGCGATGGCGATCCCCGAACCGCGTCCCGAGATCAAGAAGCCGAAGCCGGTGGAAAAGCCGGTGCGCGAAAAGAAGCCGGTGCAGAAGAAGCCCGAGCCGATCAAGGAAGCCAAGATCGAGAAGAAGCCGTCGCAGCAGAGCGCCGCGGCGAAGAAGTCGGCGCAGAACTCCGACAGCGTGCGCGCGCCCGCACCCGGCCAGGGCGGCGGCAAGGCAATGTCGCCGGCGCGCTGGCAGTCGCGCGTCTTCGCCCATCTGAACAGGCACAAGCCGCGCAACGTGCGCAACCGGGGCGTTGCCGCAGTTCAGTTTTCGTTCAATTCCGGCGGCGACGTGCTGTCGGTCAAACTTATCAATTCGTCTGGCGACCCGGCCCTCGACGAAGCTGCGGTCAGCCTGGTGCGCCGGTCCTCGCCGATCCCGGCGCCGCCGCCGGCGGTGCCGTCAGTGATCGTTGTCCCGATCGACTTCAAGCGCTGACGGGCGCCTCCCTGTCAGGTGCAGTCCCTCATCGAAACGCCTCGTGGTTCACGTCCGGCCGCCATGGTCGGCTGGCGATCGCTTTGCGCCTGCAAGCATCGTGTGTTGTTTCTGCTACACCCGTAAGACTTTCTTGCTGCGACAATTCATGCGGGCCGCGATGCGACTGCCGCCGTTAGTTCAGCAGAATCAAACACTAAATATGATAAAAATAGGAAGGTTTTAACCCGCAACCCCGGCAGTGCCGTGTTTTTCCCTAAGGTGTTGGGGTTGCAGGCACTTTTTTGATGGCCTATCGAACGTCCGTCGCGGCCGCCCCCCAGGCATGCGCGATCGGAACTGGTGCAAACAAGAGTGAAAAAATGACACTCACCAGGCTGATGACCAGCTTTGCGACGTTGCGTCCGCGCATCGAGGCGCTGACGCGTGGCCGCGTCGGTTGCAGCGCGACCGCCGAGGACATCGTTCAGGACACGTGGATCAGGCTGTCCAACGTCCGTCATGACGACGCCATCGACAATCACGCCGCCTTCACCATGCAGGCGGCGAAGAATGCTGCCATCGGGCACTTCCGCAAACAGCAGCGGCGCAACGAGATCGACGCCGAGGTCAATGAGCTTCTGTCGGCGTCGGTCGACGAGATCTCGCCCGAACGCATCGTCATGGGTCGCGACATGCTGCGCGCCGTCGACAAGGCATTGCAGACGATGCCGGAGAGAAGCCGGCGCATCTTCCTGATGAACCGGGTCAACGGCGTCTCGCACCGCGAGATCGCCCGCCAGCTCGGCATCAGCGACGAGGCCGTCTATTACCATATCCGCCGGGTGGTCGAACGCCTGGCCGAACTGCGCGACAGCAACGGCTGACCTGTTCCAAGATTTATTTTGCCGTGACGCTTAGGCGTGGTGCCATCTCGCGTGTCTATGATAGCAAGATGGTTAGTGTGCCCGAACGGATGGGCACGTACTGCGTGTGGCGATGGGCAAAGGGCAACAACGATCCGAGATCGACCGTAGCGTCGCACTGGATGCGCGCGACTGGATCGTTCGACTAAGCGCCGGCAATGTCAGCCGGCAGGATCTCGACCGATTCAACGCCTGGCGGGCCCAGTCGCCGGCGCATGCGCGGGCCTTCGCCCGCGAAAAGGAATTCTGGCAGCTGCTGCAGAACGTGGATGGCAGCGACCTGGATACCGCTCCCGTTGCCGCGCCGAAACAGCCTCAGATCTTCAGCCGGCGCACGTTTCTGGTTGGAGGCGCGCTGGCCGCCTCTGCGGCGGCTGTCGTTGCCCCGCGCGTCCTGACCTGGATGCGGTCGGACTTCGCCACCGGTGCTGGCGTACAGGCAACCGCCACCCTGCCCGACGGGTCGACGATGCTGCTCAACACCAACAGCGCCGTCGACGTCGATTTCCAGCCGGGTCTGCGGCTGGTGAACCTGCTCTCGGGCGAGGTGGAATTCTCGGTCAGGCCCGATACCCGCGCACCGTTCCGTGTCGCGGCCCTCGGCGGCAACAGCGATGCCGTCGAAGGCACCTATGCTGTTCGTTCCATTGCAGACGAAGTGACGGTCACGGCATCGGCAGGACGCATTTCCGTCTCGGGCGGCGCCAAGGCCGATGCGGCCAACACCGTGTCGCTCGCCCCCGGCCAACGGACGCGCTACCTCACGGGCAAGGCGCCGCTCGCAGTTGCCGACGTCAATCTCGAGAGCGAACTCGCCTGGCGTGGCGGCCGCGTGGTATTCGAGGGCAAGCCCTTCGGCAGTGCCATCGGCGAGCTTGGCCGCTACGTGCCCGAACGCCTCGTGATCGCTACGCACACCCATGATGCGAGCCCTGTCAGCGCCGTGTTCCTGACGCGCGACGCCCATGACGCGATCGAGGCCCTGGCCCAGACGCAAGGGATGTCGGTGCATCGGGTTCCGGGCGTCGTCATCGTCATCTCCTGAGCCCGACGAAGTCGATCCAACTTATTTCAGAAAAATCGCAACTGGCTCTTTAGGCAGTTGGCCCGTTCGCGCGTCACACCATCGAGGGCGCGCGGTGGATGCGTGCGCCAGACCTTTGGGGACCAGCACGATGGGCAACAGCAACATGGATCTTGGCAGCAGGGCGTCGGGGCGCCTGCTGGCACGGCTTCTTGTGGGCACGGCGCTTGGCGCCGGTATGCTGACGGCTGGCACGGCAATGAGTGTTGCCCATGCACAATCGGCGACGCGCGCGCAGAGCATCAGCCTGCCGGCACAGTCGCTCGGCCAGTCGTTGAGGCAGCTGGCGGCTCAGACCGGCCTGCAGATCGCCTTCGGAACCGCTGACATCGGCGGGGCAGCCGCCCCTGCCGTCTCGGGTAACTTTTCGCCGGAACAGGCGCTGCAGCGCCTGCTCGCGGGCAGTGGCCTCAACTACCGCTTTACCGGGCCCAATACGGTTTCGGTCCAGTCGGCCTCCGCCAGCGCGGCTACAGGCGGGCTTAGCGTCTCGGCCAATGGCGCGGTGGTTCTCGACACCATCGACGTGACCACGCTGGGCTCCGGCGGCAGCGTCAACAATGTGCAGATCACAGCCGAGGATCTGGCGCAGAAGGCGCCTGCCGATCTGCAGGAAGTGTTCGCCAACGAACCCAAGGTCGCCGTCGGCGGCTCGACCACCACATCGCAGAAGGTCTACGTCCAGGGCATCGAGGAAAACAACCTTGCCGTGACCGTCGATGGCGCGCGCCAGAACAACAAGGTCTTCCACCACAACGCGACCAACCTGATCGACCCTTCGCTGCTGAAAGCCGTCAGCGTCGACGCCGGCGTGGCTCCGGCGGATGCCGGCCCCGGCGCGCTCGGCGGCTCGATCGCTTACGAGACCAAAGACGCGCGCGACCTGCTCGAGCCGGGCAAAAGCCTCGGCGGCCTGGTCACCGGCACCTACGACTTCAACAGCAAGACCTCGACTGTCGGTCTCGCCGCATATGGCATGAAGGACGGCTTCGAGTTCCTCGGCTATCTGAACTTTGCCAAGGGCGACAACTACACCGCCGGCGACGGCAGCATCGTCGACGGCACCAGCGCCAACCTTTTGAGCGGCCTCGGCAAAGTCGCCTACCAGGCCGAAAGCGGCCACCGCTTCGAGCTCAGCCACGAACAGTCGCGCGACGATGCGCCGAGGCCGTTCCGCGCCAATATGAGAGAACTGGTTCCCAATCCGAAGCCTTGGGAGCCGCTGATCCGCGACTACAAGCTCGATCGCCGCAGCACAGTCTTCACCTACACCGACGAGTCCCCCGAGGGATGGTGGGACCCCAAGGTGGTGATCGCCTATACCAGCAGCAAGGTGGAAACGACCGTCTATCCGAAGCCTGCAGTTTCCGCGCCATACACCGCAATCGGTCTGACCGAGAGCTTCAACGGCAAGGCGGAAAACCGCTTCGCGCTCGACATCGGCAGCATCACCGCCGGCTTCGACTTCTACAAGGACACCGCCGATCTCGAAGACAAGTTCGAACCGGCAACCGAGCACGCCAGCAATGTCGGCATCTATGCTCAGGCTCGTCTCGAGCCATGGGAGCGGACGCGGCTGTCATTCGGCGCACGCGGCGACAACCAGTGGTTCGAGGGAACGACGGGACAGGAATGGACCAATGCCGGTCTGAGCGGCAACATCTCGGGCGAATATGACCTCGTTCCCGAATTCCTCACTGCCAAGGCCGGATATTCGCATGTCTGGGCCGGCGTGCCGCTGGCCGAGAACTTCATCTTCAATCCGAACTGGAACTATGGCGCCGGCCCGAAGCCGGTGACATCGGACAATCTGACGGCCGGCCTTCTCGCGACCTATGAAGGTTTCACTCTGGAAGGCAGCATCTTCCGCACCGACATCTACGATGCCCGCACCGCCCGCTACCAGGTGCCGCGAGGCATCGAGACCCATGACGTGCGTTCCCAGGGCTTCACCATCGCCGGCGGCTACGACTGGGGTGCGGGCAATGTCAGCGTCAAATACGCCAATATCGACGTCACCATTGACGGCAAGCCTGCCGATTCCGACCTCGGCACCTACCTGGTAACGCCGGTCGGCCAGATCATCACGCTCTCGGCGGTGCACCGTTTCGACGACTGGGGCGTCAAGCTCGGCGGCGATGTCGAGATCGCGCTCAAGGACGATGTTTTCAAGGGGCACGAGGTCGTCAACATCTTCGCCGAGTACCAGCCGGAGTCGAACCCGAACCTGACCTTCCGCGGTGAGGTGAAGAACCTGTTCGACGAGAACTATGCCGGCCGGGCCACATATGGACAGGAGTTCGTCACCGTGAAGCCGTTGCTGGAGCCGGGCCGATCATTCCGGCTGAGCGCGACGGCCAAGTTCTGACCCTGATGGCCACGGGCGTTGTCCGTGGCCATTTCAACCGAAGCACGGACGGAGAGAGCATGTTTCAATCGACGGGACGGTTCGAGACCGAGCACGGCGTGAAGTATCTGACCCAGCTGTGCAAGCATTTTGCCCACAAGGTCGAGGTGAGCCATGGCGGCGGACATGGCGAATGCCACTTCCCGTTCGGCCATGCCGTCATGAATGCCGATGCCACCGCCCTGACCATCGAGGTGGATGCGCCCGACGCCGAACAGTTGGCGCGGACCAAGGCCGTCATCGACGACCACCTCGTCCGCTTCGCCTTCCGCGAGCCGGAACGCAGCATCGCGTGGAGTGCCTGAGGCGCCAGGCAGCGCCTACGTTCCCGAGAAAATCCGTCAGATACCTAGCTGCTGCAAGGGACTCTATCGGTCAAACCATGTGGTGACGACAGATGAAGCTCACGCAGCGGCAGGTTGCCGAACACGCGACGTTCCAGAATTTCGCCAACTGCTATGTCCGCGAAATCTCGCCCGGCAGGGTGACCCAACACAGGGTCGGACCAGAAGACCCGATCAACTGCATCGAACTGGTTCTGGCAGCACAGCAGCTGGTGCTGCGCGCCGAGCTTCGGTCGCACTCGCTCTGCGGCCCGCACCGCTTCGGACAGGTCTGGCAGCGCCGGGCGACGGAAGGCGGCTGGCGCAATGTCGAGCCCTTCGCCGCACTCCAGCTTTTGTTGCAGGAGGCCTACAGGCAGCTGCATGACGAGCGCGGCGATGCGATGCGCGGCTGCGAACTCGAACTGCTCGGGCGGGCGCTGCAGAGCTACCAGCAGACGCTGCGCTA
Organism: Aminobacter aminovorans; assembly: GCF_900445235.1. Taxonomy (NCBI): domain Bacteria; kingdom Pseudomonadati; phylum Pseudomonadota; class Alphaproteobacteria; order Hyphomicrobiales; family Phyllobacteriaceae; genus Aminobacter; species Aminobacter aminovorans. The sequence goes on from NZ_UFSM01000001.1 coordinate 154,720, forward strand.
CATCGAGGCGCATCGCGTCGACGAAGACGACGACAGCTTCATCGCAGCCGAACAGTCGCTGGTGTTCGGCCATTCGCTGCACCCGACGCCGAAGAGCCGGCAAGGCATGAGCTGGTGGCAGGAGCCGAGCTACGCGCCTGAGCTGCGCGGCAATTTCCAGCTTGTCTATTTCGCCGTCGATGCGTCCCTCGTCAGCCACAAGTCGGCCGCCAGGCAATCGGCACCCGAGATCGTCGCGTCGCTTGCAGGCCAGGACGAGATCGAGACCCGGCGTGGTGAGATGCTGCTGCCGATGCATCCGCTGCAGGGCGAAGCGCTCTTGCTCGACGACGGGATCCGCGACCTGCAGGCATCGGGCAAGCTGCGCCTCGTCGGTCCGGCCGGCCCGGCATTCACCGCTACGTCCTCCGTACGCACGGTCTACAACCAGGACCTGCCGTGGATGCTGAAATTCTCGCTGCCAGTGCGAATCACCAACTCGCTCAGGGTCAACAGCCGCAAGGAGCTGGAGGCCGGCGTCGCCATGGCCAAGCTCGTGCAGCGGGCAGGCATCGGCGGCGACGACGGCCGCTTCAGAATCATTTCCGATCCGGCCTACATCACGCTCGACCTGCCCGGTCGCTCCGAAAGCGGCTTCGAGGTAATCCTGCGCGAGAATCCGTACTTCGCCTGCAAGGGGCGCGGCAAGATCACCATCGCAGCACTCACGGCCGAACCTTTGCCAGGCGAACAGTCGCGGCTCGAACGCATCATCCGCAGGCTCTGCCTCAGGGACGGCACACATCAGGAGCTTGTCTGCCAGTACTGGTTCCAGCGCTATCTCGACTGCGCGCTCGACCCGCTGGTCTGCCTCTATGACGATTTCGGCCTGGCGCTCGAAGCGCACCAGCAGAACAGCCTGATCGACATCAGCCAGGGCTATCCGAGCACGGGTTATTATCGCGACAATCAAGGCTTCTACCTGTCGAAACGCTATCGCGCCTGCCTCAGCCAGCATGTACCGGAGGCGGCGGAGATCGCCTCGCTCTATTACGACGACCGCGATATCCAGGACCGCTTCGCCTACTATCTGATCGTCAACCAGATCTTCTCGGTCATCGCCCGCATGGGACATGACGGCCTGATCGACGAGGAGGTTCTGCTGCACATGCTGCGGGACCGGCTGGAGGTGCTGTCACGAACGACATCGGGCGTCGGCCGCGAATTCGTCCGCAGCGTGCTCGACCGTCCGACGTTAGCGTTCAAGGCCAATCTGATGACGCGGCTGTTCGACGTCGACGAGTTGCAGACCAGCAACGAGCGCTCGCTCTACGCCCGCCAGCCCAATCCACTCTTCGCCGCGATCGCGGGCCTCTATCACGGAGATGGCAGTGCCCTTGCCTCTTGACCTGCCCGGCCGTCCGGACGAGCGCGTGGCCAGGCAGTTGGTCGAGGCAGCGCTGTATGAAGGGCTGTTCGACACGCTGGTTGCCGGCGACGGCACGCAGCTCACCTTCACCTGGTCGCAAGGCGCCAAGCGGTTTCGCTGCGATGGCGCGAAGGGCGCGTTCGGCCGCATCCGCCTTTCGGCGGGCTCGATCGAGAGCGAGAGCCGTGATGGGGCGTGGCAAGCAGCAACGCTCGACGAGCTGGTCGCGAGCCTGCCGGCCTCAGTGGAGGACAAGCGCCGGCTGCTGGGCGAACTGTACAGCACGGTGGCGCATTGCAGCTGGAACGACCGCAATTTGCAGCAAGAGTCGCGCCGCGACCTCGGCTTCGCCGCGCTCGAAAGCGCGCTGCATGAGGGCCATGCCTACCACCCGTGCTTCAAGGCGCGGACGGGGTTCAGCGAAAGCGATCACCGCGATTTCGGCCCCGAAGCCGGCAACAGCTTCCAACTCGCCTGGCTGCTGGTCAAGCGCAGCAAGGTAAGCCAGCGCCTGCCGGCGGACGAAGCCGCGTTCTGGATCGCCGAGCTTGGCAAGAATGTCTTCGCCCAGCTCGACCGCGAGCGTGTCAACCTTGGCCTTGCCTGGGACGACTACGGCCTGCTGCCGCTGCACCCATGGCAATGGCAGTCGCTGCGGGACACGCTGCTTTCGCCATGGTTTGCGGACGGAACCGCGCATTTCGCTGGCATTGCCGGCGACCGCTACACGGCGAGCCAGTCAATCCGAACGCTGCTCAACGCAGACCGGCCCGAAGCGGCCAACGTCAAGCTGTCGATGAACATGAGCAACTCGTCGTCGCTGCGAACGATCGCGCCGCATTCAGTGTGCACGGCACCAGTGATCTCGCGCTGGCTCGGCGACATCGTTGCCAGCGATCCGCTGTTCGAGACGGCATATCCGCTTGTCGTGCTCGACGAATATGCCGGCATGATCGCCGACCGCGATGGGCCGCTGGCTGGACAGCTTGCGGCGATATGGCGACGCAGCGTCACCTCGGTTCTGGCCGACGGCGAACAGGCGGTGCCGTTCAACGCTTTGATGGCTGTCGAGCATGACGGACGCCCGTTCATCGACGCGTGGGTGCGCCGCCATGGCTTCCGCAACTGGCTGGGACAATTGCTTGAAGTCGCCATCCTGCCGGTCTGGCACCTGCTTGTCGGGCATGGCATCGCCACCGAGGCGCATGGCCAGAACATGGTGCTTATCCACCGCAACGGCTGGCCGGGGCGGCTGGTGCTGCGCGACTTCCACGACAGCGTCGAATATGTGCCCGGATTCCTCAGCCAGCCGGACAAGGTGCCCGATTTCCTGGCCCTCGATCCGGCCTATCGGGACGCGCTGCCCGACCAGTACTACTGGATGGAGGATGTCGAGACACTCGGCGAACTGGTGACGGACGCGCTGTTCGTCTTCAATCTCGCCGAGGTCTCGCACCTTTTGCAGACATTCTACGGCCTGCGCGAAGCCGACTTCTGGACAGCCATCAGGCGGATGCTGACCGACTATGCTGCCACCCACGGGCTTGGCGCGCGCCAGGACCAGCTCGCGCTCTGGCGGCCGACATTGACGGCTGAAGCCCTGCTCGCCCGCAAGCTGAACACCGGCCGTTCGAGCCACGCCGTTCCCAACCCCCTCTCCACCCCCGACACCTGAAGGAAAATCGATGTTCCAGATCGACGACAGGTACTATGACCGACAGAAGTTCGAGCAGATGTTGGCGCAGAGCGCCGACCGGGCCGGACTTGACCCGAACGGGCGCTATGCCGTCTGTTTCAGCGACACGGTGGCCTGGCTGGCGCTGTTCTTCGCCATCCGCAACATCGGCGCCAGCGTCTTCCCGATCCATCCGGCAACGCCGCATGCCGCGGCACGCCGCCTGGCCGTCGCGGCGGGCTGCCACGCGCTCTATTTCAACAGCCTCGACGCCGAGACGCTGTCGAGCGAAACCGTGCCCGGCGCCACCGGTCAGCTCCTGCAGATGAGCTCGGGCACGACGGGCGCGCCGAAATGCATCGCCCGCGGCTGGGCCGAGATCGACGCCGAGGTGGCAAGCTATGTCACGACCTTCCGCAAGCCGGAAGACATGACGCCCGTCATCGCTTGCCCGACGACGCATTCCTACGGGCTGATCTGCGGTATTCTCGTCGCCCTGAAGCGCGGCCGCACACCCGTCATCGTCGATGCCGGCAATCCGAAATACCTGCTCAGGACCCTGCGCGGTATCGAGCGGCCATTGCTCTATTCGTCGCCGGCGGTGCTGCACACGCTGGCCCGGCTGATGCCCGAGGGCGAGAAGCTCCATGCGGCGATGACCTCGGGCACGGTGCTGCCTGAGCCGTGGTTCGCCCGCATCCGGGCACGGACGACGTATCTGTTCCAGCAATATGGCTGCTCGGAAACCGGCTGCATCGCCGTCAATCCAGATGTCACCGACGCCGCCGACATGGGCTTCGTGCTGCCCCATCACGCGGTCAGATGCAGCAACAGCGCGGTTGCGCCATCCGAAATTGTCGTCAGCGGCCCGAATGGCGCCGTCGCTACCCGCGACCTCGGCTACTACAGGCCTGATGGCATGCTGGTGTTTGTCTCCCGGCTCGACGACACGATCAATGTCTCCGGCCTCAACGTCTATCCGCGCGAGGTCGAGGACGTGGTGATGTCTATGCCCGCCATCACCGACGCCGTCGCTTTCCGCAAGGCCGATACGCTGGCCGGCGAGCGGGTCGGCCTGCTGTTCAGCGCCACCGAGCGGCTGGAGGGGCCCGTCGTGCGGCAATGGTGCGCCCAGAACCTCGCCAGCCACCAGTTGCCGATGGAGATCGTCCAGGTCGACGCGATACCACGCCAGGCCAACGGCAAGATCAGCCGGCGCGAAGTGGCGGCACAGCATGCCGCCGGCCAGTTCACGGCAGTGGCGAGGGAGGTCGCGTGATGAACACCGAACAGGTGATCGAAGCGATCGGCACAGTGCTACACGATCACATGAAGCACGCCCATGTCGACCGTTTCGGACCCGATGCACGGCTCAACGAGGACCTCTATCTCGACTCGGTGCTGATTCTCGAGATCTTCCTCAGCCTGGAGCTCGAGTTCGGCCTGTCCGCGCCGGAGGAAGCAATCAACCGCCAGGACATCGAGACGGTACGCGAGTTGGCGCAGCTGTTCACCGGCGAGGCGAGTGTCGCTGCAGAGCGCTCCGCGCCGGCCGGTGAAGGCGTGCATGGCGAGGACTATATCGACATCAAGGTGCATTGCTTCGTCAGCAGCGTTTGCGACGCGCTGAAGCGCTCCGGCATCGACCAGCGGCCATTCTATTTCAGCGTCTGGGACGCCGGCTTCGCCATCAACGAGCGCTGGCAGCTCGCCTATCACGACAAGTCGATCAACCACGATTTCTTCCACGCCTGGTACCAGCGGCTCTACGGCGTCGGCATGCATTGTTGGTACGACCCGGCACGGTCGAAGGACCAGAACATCGTCGTCATGCTCGACCTGCTCGAGCGCAAACGCGACAGCGAATATCTGATGGTGATGCTGGACCTGTTCCACCTGCCGGAGCGGGAGAACAAGTTCAACCAGAACCCCTTCCCGCATTATCTGATGATCGAGAAGACCGACGATCCGAAGATCTGGCAGGTCAACGATCCCGACTTCCGCTGGGAAGGTCAGATCGCCCGCGACAAGGTCATCCACGCGATCCGCCAGCCGACCGTCGGCGGCGGCTACATCTTCGACCGGCTGGAGGCGCACGTCCCCGCCGCATCCGACCTGCGCGACTTCTTCCTCGCCTGCTACCAGCCTGACCACAATCCGCTGGTCGACGGCGTGCGCCGCATCGTTTCCGCTCATCTCGAAGGCCGGGATGGTGTGAAGCTCGCCGATCTCGGCGCGGCACTGCGCGAGGTGCCGGTCATCTCGATCCGCAAATATGCCTATGAGCACGGCTTCGCCTTCTTCTGGCGCGAGATGAAGCTGGCCAATGCCGATTTCGACCACTGGTGCGACGAGATCGAGCGCGTGATCCAGGACTTCAAGGCCCTGCACTACGCCGTCATGAAGCTGGCCCAGACCGAAGACCGCAGCCTGGTCGACGACGTCCTGCGCCGGCTCGACACGCTGGACGGGTTCGAACGGCGGATCAAGGCTAGGCTCGGCGAGGCCTTCCAGGCCTGGTGCGCCAGCAAAGGCATCCCCCACATAACCCCCACCGAACTGCTCGGAGCAGCCGAATGAAGATCTCGCTCTGCACCATCACCTTTCGCCATCACCTCCTGTCGCTGGAAGACATCGCCAGATGGGCGCGCGCCAACGACTTCCAGGGCATCGAGCTTTGGGGGGCGCATGCCCGCAACCTGGCCTACCAGCCACATTGCGAGGCTGACTGGCTGGCAGAGCAAGGGCTTTATGTGCCGATGGTCAGCGACTACCTGCCGCTCGACGGCGATGCCGAAGTGTTGCGCAACAAGACCATCGACCTGTGCCGTCTCGCCCGGCACTGGCGGGCCGGCAAGATCCGCACTTTCGCCGGCAGCCGCGGCAGCCGCGACACGCCGGTCGACGCCAGGCGCATCATCACGGCGCGGCTGCGCGAGATTTCCGAGATCGCCGCGGACTTCGAGCTGGACCTCCTGGCCGAGACGCATCCCGGCACGCTGGCCGACTGCGGCGCCTCGACGCTCAGGCTCGTTGCGGAGGTCGACCATCCCGCGTTCAAGCTCAATTTCGATACGCTGCATGTCTGGGAAGGCGGCGACGACCCGGTTGCCGCCCATGCCGCGATGCGCCCGCATATCCGCCACTACCATCTCAAGAACGTACGCTCGCGCGCCGACCTCCGGGTGTTCGAGCCGGCAAACGTCTATGCCGCGGCCGGAAGCCGCGAAGGCATGACGCCGCTGTTCGACGGCAAGGTCGACTACCGGCGTTTCCTCGCCGAGCTTCGCTGCGACCCCGATGTCGAGGCTTCGCTCGAATGGTTCGGCAATGATTGCTTCAACGTGCTGCGCAGCGACCGGCAAGCAATAAAGCGCTTGAAGGGCCGCGACGAAGTCTTGCTGCGCACCGGCAGCTTCTGATATGCACCAAAGAAGAGTATATTGCGAAGGTTTTAAGCAACCGACGCAAATCGACGAGGACGGAGACAAAAGATGAAGATTGTTCGGCTGCTGGCCAATCTTGCGGCGGCACTGGCTATAGCCACGGCACCCGCCTTCGCCGTCGAGATCACCACCGCGACCGGCCCCAAGACCATCGACAAGGTTCCGGCCAAGGTCGCCGTCTTTGACATCGCCGCGATCGACACGCTGAACCGCCTCGGCATCCAGCCGGCCGGCATTCCCGACAAGCTGTTCGTGCCGGAACTCGCAGACGTCGCCAAGGGCGCCACCGTCGTCGGCACACTGTTCGAACCGAACCTCGAAGCGCTGAATGAACTTGCCCCCGACCTGGTGATCGTCGGCGGCCGCTCCTCGACGCAGGTCGAGGCAACGTCGCGTGTTGCCCCGACCATCGACATGACCATGGATGGCGACGACCTCGTAGCCCAGGCCAAGACGCGCCTCGCCGCCTATGGCGAACTGTTCGCCAAGCAGGACGAAGCCGCCGCCGCCGCCAAGGAACTGGACGCCGCCGTCGAAGCCGCAAGGCAGGCGGTCAAGGGGAAGGGCAAGGCGCTGATCCTGATGACCAACGGCCCCAAGATCACTGCCTACGGTCCCGGTTCGCGCTTCGGCTGGGTGCATACGACGCTCGACCTCGAGCCGGCCGTTGCCGACGTCGAAGCGGCGACGCATGGCGAAGCGATCTCGTTCGAATTCATCAGCAAGGCCAATCCCGACTGGCTGCTGGTACTCGACCGCGCAGCTGCCATCGGCTCGGGCGATCAAGGTGCCAAGGCGACGCTCGACAACGAACTGGTGGCGCAGACGACCGCGTGGAAAAAGGGCCAGGTGATCTTCCTGCCGTCGCCCGACGTCTACATCGCCGCCGGTGGCGTGCAGTCGACGCAGCGCGTGCTCAAGACCATCGAACAAGCCTTCACCAAGGCGAAGTAATGTCAGCGGCAATGCCCAGTACGCGGCTGGTGGTCGCCACCAGCCTCGTGGGGCTGTTCGCGCTCAGCCTCGGCATCGGCGTCGACGACCTGCCCATGGGCAGCGTGCTCACCGATGCCGGCGCCTTGCAGCTTCTGCTGGTCAGCCGCCTGCCGAGAACGGTGGCCGTGGTGCTGACGGGTGCTGGCCTGGCGATTGCCGGCCTGGTGCTGCAGGTCCTGGTGCGCAACCGGTTCGTCGAGCCGATCACCACGGGCACCGGCCAAAGTGCCGCCCTTGGTGTGCTGGCAGTGACGTTGCTTTTTCCGACCGCCTCGATCGCCATGAAGACGCTTGGCGCCAGCGTGACCGCGCTTGCCGGAACATCGATTTTCCTCACCATCGCGCATCGGCTGCCGCCGACGCAGCCGTTCCTCATCCCGCTGTTCGGCCTCGTCTATGGCGGGGTCATCGGGGCGGCAGTGACCTTCATCGCCTGGCAGACCGATCTGCTGCAATATGTCGATATCTGGACCAACGGCGAATTCTCCGGCGTGCTGCGCGGCCGCTATGAACTGCTGTGGATTCTTGCCGGCATGGTGGCGCTGGCATGGTGGGTCGCCGATCGGCTGACGATCGCCTCGATGGGTCGAGAGGTCAGCGTCGGTCTCGGACTCGACTACCAGCGCATCGTCCAACTCGGCCTGGTCATGGTGGCGGTGATCTCGTCGCTGGCCGTCGTCGTCGTCGGCATGATCCCGTTTGTCGGACTGGTGGTGCCCAATCTCGTGTCCCGCCTGATGGGCGACAATTTGAAAAGCGCCCTGCCCTGGGTGGCGATGACAGGTGCGGTGCTGCTGCTCGCCTGCGATATCATCGGACGCGTCATCCGCTATCCCTACGAAATCCCTGTCGGCACCGTGCTCGGGGTCGTCGGTTCGGGCTTGTTCCTGTGGATCCTGTTCGGGCGGACCCAGCGTGCCTGACAAACGTCTCCTGATACTGGCGGCCCTGGCCCTGGTCGTGGCAATCGCCTTCATGACCGTCGGATTGCGTGGCAATGTCGGCTTCGCGCTCGAACTGCGCGCGGTGCGGCTGGTGACGCTGATCCAGGTCGGCGTGGCCATCGCGATCTCGACCGTAGTGTTCCAGACGGTGACGGCGAACAGGGTGCTGACGCCGCAGATCATGGGGCTCGATGCGCTCTATTTGTTTGGTCAGATGGCGCTTGTGCTGACGCTCGGCAGCGTTGGCTACGTCGCGCTCGACCCGCGCCTGAAATTCGCCGGCGAAGCCGGCCTGATGATGGTCATGGCGCTGTTGCTGTTTTTGCCGATGCTGCGCCGGCGTTTCGACGTCGGGTTGTTGCTGTTGACTGGCGTGGTACTCGGCGTGCTGTTCCGCAGCCTTGCCATGCTGATCGCGCGGCTGATCGACCCGAACGAATTCGCCGTCGTCCAGGGGTCGAGCTTCGCCGATTTCAATACCGTACGGCCAGACCTCGTCATCGTCGGCCTTATGGTGACAACCATTGCGGCCGTCATCATCTGGCGCCTGCGTCATACGCTCGACATCGTTGCCCTTGGCGCTGACAGCGCCACCGGACTCGGCGTCGACTGGTCCAAGGCGCTGGCCGGTCTGCTGCTGCTGGTGGCGGCGCTGGTTGCGGTATCAACGGCTTTGGTCGGGCCGGTGACGTTCTTCGGGCTCCTGGTCGTGGCGCTCGCCGAGCGCATCGTCAACAGCCGGCGCCACCGCCTGCTGCTGCCGGCGGCGATGCTGACGGCAATCATCGTTCTGCTCGGCGGCCAGATGATGCTGCAGCACGTGCTGGGCGGTGCTGCGACGCTCGGCGTCGTCATCGAATTCGTGGGGGGCCTGGTGTTCCTGGTTATGCTGATCACAACGAGCAAACGATGATCGAGATCAACAACGTTTCGCTCCGCCTCGGCGACACGCAGATCCTGCAGGATGTATCGCTGACCATGCCGAAGGGCGGGGTGACGGCGCTCGTCGGGCCGAACGGCGCCGGCAAGTCGAGCCTCTTGTCGCTGATCGCCCGGCTGCAGCCGCTGCAGAGCGGGTCCATATCGGTCGACGGCCTGCCGGTGGACACGACACCTAGCCGCAGGCTGGCCAAGACCCTCGCCATCCTGCGCCAGGACCCGGCGGTGGCAAGCCGGCTCAAGGTGCGCGAACTTGTCGGCTTCGGCCGCTTTCCGCACCAGCGTGGCCGCATCGATGCAAACGACCTGAAGCTGATCGAGGCAGCGCTCCAGCAGTTCGGCCTGACGGACCTCGCCGACCGCTTCCTCGACAATCTTTCAGGCGGCCAGCGCCAGCGCGCCATGGTCGCCATGGCCTTCTGCCAGGGCACCGACTACATGCTGCTCGACGAGCCGCTGAACAATCTCGACATGTTGTCTGCCCGCCAGTTGATGCGTGACCTGCGCACGGCAGCGGACAGCGACAGGCGCACAGTCATCGTGGTGCTGCACGACATCAACCACGCCGCCGTCTATGCCGACAGGATCGTGGCGATGAAGGACGGGCGCATTATCGCCGACGGACCGCCGGCGGCGGTGTTGCGGCCGGACGTGCTCGCCCAGGTTTTCGGCTACGACATGAACGTCATCGACGTCGGTGGCGCGCCGCTGGTGCTGCATCACCGCTGACGGCACTGCGCGCTATGCTTCGACCTCGATGGCCGACAGCGGCTTCGAGCAGCAGGCGAGGATGAAGCCGTCTTCGATCTCGTGATCGAGGATGCCGCCATTGTGGCTCATCTCGACCTCGCCGGAGAGTTTCCTGACCTTGCAGGTGCCACACAGGCCGAACTCACACGCCGCCGGGATGCGCACGCCCGAGGCCCGCGCCGTCTGCAGCACGGTCTGGCCGGCCAGGCAGTGGGCGTCGATGTCCGACAGCGAAAAGCGGACCGGGATGACGGCTGCTGCCTCGGACCCGCCCTCGCCCGGAGCTGCGAAAGGTGCCGGGACCTCCTCGACGATTGGTGCGGCGAAGCTCTCCTGATGGTAGCGGGCCATGTCGAAGCCCGAAGCTTCCAGCATGCCGCGCACGGCGCGCATGAAAGGATCGGGGCCGCAGCAGAACACCTCGCGCTCGCGGAAATCGGGTGACAGCAGCGGCAGGCGCACCGCATCGATGCGCCCCATATGGCCGAACCAGCCCTCGCGGCTCGACCGTTCTTCGATCATGAAGCCGAGCGACAGGCCGGGCATATGGGTGCCGAGAAGTTCAAGCTCCTTGCGGAAGATGATCTCTTCGGGACGCCGCGCACAATTGACGAAAGAGACGTCCGTCCAGGGCGCGCAGTCGTTGAGCCAGCGCAGCATCGACATCATCGGCGTGATGCCGGAGCCCGCCGAGACGAACAGATATTTGGCGGCCGGATGCTGGTGCAGCGAAAAATCGCCTGATGGACCGTATGCCTTGATCCGGACGCCCGGCTTGAGCTGGTCGAACATCCAGCGCGTGCCGACACTGCCCGCCTGCGCCTTGACGGTGACGGCGATGGAGAACGGCCGCGACGGGCTGGACGACAGCGTGTAGGTGCGCATGACAGGCACCGGGTCGACGGGCAGCTCGAGCGTCACGAACTGGCCGGGCTTGTAGCGGAACCAGGTCTGGTTGTCGGAGCGGAAGGTGAAGGTCTTGACGTCGGGGGCCTCGTCGGTGACGCCGATGACCTCCAGAACCTGAAGCCTGTCGTTCCAGGGCACCATCTCGTCGAGGTTGCGGTAAAGGCCGAGATCGGACATCGCGTTCATGCCTCCTCCTGCTCAGGCGACGTTGCGCAATGCCGGCTTGCCGTCATCGGCCAGCCGCGGCTCGATGAAATTGGCGTACCATTCGATGAACTGCATGACCCCGCCCTCGTGCTCGACCGAATAGGGCCCGGGCTCGTAGGCCGGCGATTTGATGCCGAAGGCATTTTCCTCGACGATGCGGCGGTCCTGATCGTTGGTCTCGGTCCAGACATGGGTCAGTTCGGCGAGGTCGTAGTCGACGCCCTCGACGGCATCCTTGTGAACCAGCCACTTGGTGGTGACTGCCGTTTCGGTGGCGCTGATCGGCAGCACGCGGAAGGTGACGGCGTGGTCGCCGAGCACATGGTTCCAGGTGGTCGGATAGTGATAGAGCAGAAGCGTGCCGATCCTGTCGGCCGAGACGCTGTCGGAGAGATTTCGTTGCACGGCGCGCTTGCCTGATATGGTGTAGCTCACCGCATCTCGCAGCAACGGGGCGCGCGTCGCCCGGTATTGGCCGGCGGCGTCGATACGGAACTTGCTCGGCAGCCCCACCGCCTCGCACTTGGCCCAGTGCGCCAGCATTTCGGGATCGCTCTCGGCGCCGTTGACGCCGGTGACAGTTGGCGCCTCGGGGAAAGTCTTGCACAGCTCGGGATGGTTTGCGGCGCAATGATAGCACTCGCGGTTGTTTTCCCAGACCAGCTTCCAGTTGCCCTTCTCGATGATGGTGCTTTCAAACGCGACCTTGGCCTCGCGCAACCGGTGCGGCAGAAGATAGGGCTCGACCAAAGACCGCATCGGCGCAAAGTCGGCCGGCTCGTCGGCAAGGCAGATGAAGATGTAGCCGCCGACGGTTTCGCAAGCGACCGGCTTCAGGCCAAACTGGCTCTTGTCGAAGCCTTCCGCCATCTGGCGCGCGAACAGCAGCCGGCCGTCGAGCTCATAGGTCCACTGGTGGTAGGGACAGACAAGCTTGGCCGCCGTGCCCTTTTCCGTCGCGCAGACACGGCTGCCGCGATGGCGGCAGGAATTGTGGAAGGCACGAAGCTCGCCCTTCTGGTCGCGGACAAGCACGACGGGATAGTCGCCGATCTGGACGGTGAAGAAGCTGCCCGGCTTGGCCAGTTCGCAGTCATGCCCGACAAACAGCCAGTCGCGATACCAGATCAGCTCCATGTCGACCCGGTAGAAATCCTGGTCGGTGTAGAAGGGCTGTTCCAGGCTGAACCCGTCGCGGCGTCCGCGCAGCAGCCTCAGCATTTCGTTCTTCGTGTCCATGTCCTGTCCTCATGCCAAGGACTGAACTGGTGGTGATGTCGGGAAGAACGACTGCCCGGCGGACGTAGGGTCCGCGCAGCAACGATCCGCCTCTTGACCGCCCACCGCGATCAGTCGAGTTGTTTCAGGTTCAAGGCTGGTTTCCGGGCTCCGGAGCTGTCCCTTCGGACTGTCTCGACACCTTCCCAGGCCTTCAGGCCCAGTGGTCTCCCGTCGAAACAACAAACTCCGCCACCGTTGCGGGGGCAGCGCCGGCATCTAACCGGCTTCCCAATTCTCTGCTTCGTCTCACGCGAAGCAGCACCTTGAACATGTCTGATCAGACCACGGAAAGCTGGCCGGACACGAGCACGAAAACGACACCGGCTCAGCGCAAAGGCGACAGAGCCCCTGTGATATCATTGTGTTGCTATTCGGCCGCCTGGGCGTATGAGGCCGGTATGTAGTTGAGGATCGGCCCGAGCCAGCGTTCGACTTCGGCGATGGTCATGTCCTTGCGCCGGGCATAGTCCTCGACCTGGTCGCGCTCGATCTTGGCGACGCCGAAATAGTAGCTCTCGGGATGCGCCAGATAGATGCCCGAGACCGAGGAGCCCGGCCACATCGCCATGCTCTCGGTCAGGCTGACACTGGCGTTTTTCTCAGCGTCGAGCAGGCGGAACAGCGTCACCTTTTCGGTATGGTCGGGCTGGGCCGGATAGCCCGGCGCCGGGCGGATGCCACGATAGGGCTCGCCGATCAGCTCATCCGGCGCCAGGCTTTCATCGGGTGCGTAACCCCAGAACTCCTTGCGCACCTTCTCGTGCATGCGCTCGGCAAAAGCCTCGGCGAAGCGGTCGGCCAGCGCCTTGACCATGATCGAGGAATAATCGTCGTTGGCACGTTCGAAGCGTTCGGCGATCGCCACTTCCTCGATGCCGGCGGTCACCACAAAGCCGCCGAGATAGTCCGGCTTGCCGCTGTCGAGCGGAGCGATGAAATCGGCCAGTGCGACATTGGCCTTGCCGTCGCGCTTGGTCAGTTGCTGGCGCAGGGTGAAGAAGGTGCCAAGTTCCTTTTTACGCGCCTCGTCGGTGAACAGCCTGACGTCGTCGCCGACTGAATGAGCCGGCCAGAAGCCAATGACGGCCTTGGGCGCGAACCACTTCTCGTCGATGATCTTCTTCAGCATCGCCTGCGCGTCCTCGAACAGCTGGCGGGCCGCGGCACCTTGCTTCTCGTCATCGAGGATCTTGGGGTAACGGCCCTTGAGCTCCCAGGTCTGGAAGAACGGCGTCCAGTCGATATAGCGGGCAAGCTCGGCCAGATCCCAGCCTTCGAAAACCCTGGTGCCGAGGAAGGACGGCTTCGGCGGCGTGTAGGACACCCAGTCGACCTTGTGCGCATTGGCACGCGCCTTGGCCAGCGGCAGGCGTTGCTTGTCGGCCTCCGAGCGGTGATGGGCGTCGGCGACCTTCTGGTATTCAGCCTGAATGGTTTCGACGTAGCCGCCCTTGGCCTCCGACGACAACAGATTGGACACCACGCCGACCGCACGGCTGGCGTCGGTGACGTAGACGGTCTGGCCGCTCGAATAGCGCGGATGGATCTTCACCGCCGTATGGACGCGGCTGGTGGTGGCACCACCGATGAGCAACGGAATGTCGAAACCTTCGCGCTCCATTTCGGCAGCGACATGCGCCATCTCGTCGAGCGACGGCGTGATCAGGCCGGAAAGGCCGATGATGTCGACCTTTTCGTCCCTGGCGACCTGCAGGATCTTGGTTGCCGGCACCATGACGCCGAGGTCGATGATCTCGTAATTGTTGCAGGCGAGCACGACACCGACGATGTTCTTGCCGATATCGTGGACGTCGCCTTTGACCGTCGCCATCAGGATCTTGCCGGCGGTCTGGCGTTCGCCATTGTCGATGCCATTGGCGGCGTTGGCGAGCTTCTCCGCCTCCATGTGCGGCAGGAGACCTGCAACGGCCTGCTTCATGACGCGGGCCGACTTGACCACCTGCGGCAGGAACATCTTGCCAGCGCCGAACAGGTCGCCAACGACGTTCATGCCGGCCATCAGCGGGCCCTCGATGACATGCAGCGGGCGCTCCGCCCTCAGCCGCGCCTCGTCGGTGTCGGCATCGATGAACTCGGTAATGCCATTGACCAGCGCGTGGCTGATGCGCTGTTCGACCGGCCAATCACGCCAGGCGAGATCGCGTTCCTTGGCTTCCTTGCCAGCGGTGCCCTTGTAGCGTTCCGCCAGTTCCAGCAACCGCTCGGTGGCGGTGCCGCCGGCCTTGGGCGCGCGGTTGAGCACAACGTCCTCGCAGGCCTCGCGCAGCTCCGGGTCGATCGATTCGTAGACGGCGAGCTGGCCGGCATTGACGATGCCCATGTCCATGCCGACCTGGATGCAGTGGTAGAGGAACACGGCATGCATGGCCTCGCGCACCGGCTCATTGCCGCGGAACGAGAACGACAGGTTCGACACGCCGCCCGAGATATGGACATGCGGCAGGGTCTCGGTGATCTCCCGCGTCGCCTCGATGAAGTCGACGCCGTAATTGTCGTGCTCCTCGATGCCGGTGGCGACGGCGAAGATGTTGGGATCGAAGATGATGTCTTCGGGCGCGAAGCCGGCCTGCTCGGTCAAAAGCTTGTAGGCGCGGGTGCAGATCTCGACCTTGCGCGCCTTGGTGTCAGCCTGGCCCTGCTCGTCGAATGCCATGACGACGACGGCGGCACCATAGGCGCGGCAGAGCCTGGCGTGATGCAGGAAGGCCTCTTCGCCTTCCTTCATCGAGATCGAGTTGACGATCGGCTTGCCCTGGACGCATTTCAGCCCGGCCTCGATCACCTCCCATTTCGAGCTGTCGATCATGACAGGCACACGCGCAATGTCAGGCTCGGCGGCGATCAGGTTGAGATATTCGACCATCGCCTTCTTCGAGTCGATCAGGCCCTCATCCATGTTGATGTCGATGATCTGGGCGCCGTTGACGACCTGGTCGCGGGCGACATCAAGGGCGGCGGCGTAGTCGCCGGCAGTCACCAGTTTGCGGAACTTGGCCGAGCCGGTGACGTTGGTGCGTTCGCCGACATTGACGAAAGGAATCTCGTCGGTGAGCGTGAACGGCTCGAGACCCGACAGGCGCATCTGCGGCTTGAGTTCCGGCACCTGGCGCGGCGGATACTTGGCAACAGCCTGCGCGATGGCGCGGATATGCTCGGGTGTCGAGCCACAGCAACCACCGACGATGTTGATGAAGCCTTCGCGTGCGAACTCCTCGACCTGGGCGGCCATGAATTCGGGGCTCTCGTCATACTGGCCGAAGGCGTTGGGCAGGCCGGCATTGGGATAGGCGCAGATGAAGGTCTCGGCGACATCGGACAGCTCGGCCAGATGCGGGCGCATGGCGGCAGCGCCAAGCGCGCAGTTGAGCCCGACCGTGAACGGGTCGGCATGGCGGATGGAGTTCCAGAAAGCGGACGGCGTCTGGCCCGACAGGGTGCGGCCGGACAGGTCGGTGATGGTGCCCGAAATCATCACCGGCAGGCGCACGCCCTTTTCGATGAATATCTCGTCGCAGGCAAAGATCGCCGCCTTGGCGTTGAGCGTGTCGAAGATGGTCTCGATCAGGATGATGTCGGCGCCACCGTCGATCAGGCCGCGCAGCTGTTCGCCGTAGGCGATGCGCAAGTCGTCGAAGGTGACAGCGCGATAGCCGGGATTGTTGACGTCTGGCGAGATCGAGGCGGTGCGGTTGGTCGGCCCGAGTGCTCCTGCAACGAAACGACGCTTGCCGTCCTCCTGCTGGGCGCGGATTGCGGCGCGGCGGACCAGCCGCGCACCATCGCGGTTGAGCTCGTAGACCATGTCCTCCATGCCGTAGTCGGCCTGGGCGATGGAGGTCGACGAAAAGGTGTTGGTCTCGATGATGTCGGCGCCGGCGATGGCGTATTTGTAGTGGATCTCCTCGATCGCCTTGGGCTGCGACAGGATCAGAAGGTCGTTGTTGCCCTGCTGATGGCAGGCGCAACCGGTGAACTTATCGCCGCGGAAATGGTCCTCGTTGAAGCCCAGGCCCTGGATCTGCGTGCCCATCGCGCCATCGAGGATCAGGATGCGTTCGCGCGCCGCAGCTTTCAGCGCCGCAAGCACCTCCGAGCCGTCGGGCTTGGCGGCAACCGACCCAAACAGGGCGTCGAGCGAGGTGGCGTTTTGCGACACTTTTCATCCTTTCGGCGACAAAGCCGTCAGGTCACATAAAGACATCTTTATGTCAATATGTCGAGCACGCATTTGCCGCCGCGGACGGCGCCGCCGCAGCTAGTCCGGGCGCTTCAGCAGGTAGGTATCCATGATCCAGCCTTTGTCTGCGCGTGCCTGGGCGCGGATGCGCTCGATGTCGCCGACAACCTCGCGCAGCTTGCCCGACACCAGAATCTCGTCTGATGTGCCGACATAAGCGCCCCACCAGATGTCGAGATCGCCATCGAGGCGGTCGAAAGCGCCTTCTCCGTCGAGCATGACGACGACGCTGTCGGCATTGTTGGGAAAGCCCTCAGTTAGCTTGCGGCCGGTGGTGATGGCGATGGACTGGCCGATCTTGTTGAGCGCGACTTTGTGCTGGGCGGCGAGCGCCTGGACGCTCGATATTCCGGGGATGACATCATATTCGAGCTCGAAGCCGCCTTTGGCCTGCAACCGGTCGAGAATGCGCATGGTGCTGTCGTAAAGCGTCGGATCGCCCCAGACGAGGAAGGCGCCGCACTCATCCTCTTCAAGTTCTTCCATCAGCAGCTGTTGGTAGACGTCCTCGACCGCATCGTGCCAAGCCGAGACGGCAGCGCCATAATCCTCCATCGCCGGCCTGCGGCGAGGCACGTCGAACCCGACGGTGCGGTAGCTCTGGTCGCGGATGAAGCGTTCGCAGATCTCGCGCCTGACACGCGCCAGCCCGTCCTTCTCGATACCCTTGTCGGGGACGAAAAAGACGTTGACACGGTTGAGCGCATCGACCGCCTGGATGGTGACATAGTCGGGATTGCCGGCGCCGATGCCGATGACAAGTATTTTTCGCTTCATGACGACATGGCCCTGCCGCCGGCAGTGCCACGGCCAAGCTCGGCGGCGAGGTCGAGGAACAATTGCCTGAGCTGGCGCGGCCCCGGATGCCCACCGCCATACTCGGCCAGGCGATTGGCCTGCCGCGACGCCGCCTCGCGTAGATTGCCGTCCTCAGGTTGGGCGATCACATGCCAGGAACACCTGTTCGGGTTCGGGCATGACCGGCGCGACGGTGGCGCGGTTCCAGTTCAGTCCCATGCCAGCGCTCCGCCATTCTGGTATTCGATGACACGGGTCTCGAAGAAGTTCTTCTCCTTCTTGAGGTCCATCGCCTCCGACATCCATGGGAACGGATTCTCGACCTCGGCGAAGACCGGCTGCAAGCCGAGCTGGGCGCAGCGCCGGTTGGCGATGAAGTGCATGTAGGTTTCGCAAAGCGCTGCATTGAGCCCAAGGAAACCGCGCGGCATCGTATCACGGCCATACGAGGCCTCGAGCTCGGCCGCCGTGCGGATCATGCCGCGGATCTCGTCCCGGAACGCCGCCGTCCACAGATGCGGGTTCTCGTGCTTGATCTGGTTGATGACATCGATGCCGAAGTTGAGATGGATCGACTCGTCGCGCAGGATGTACTGATACTGCTCGGCGATGCCGACCATCTTGTTGCGCCGGCCGAGCGACAGGATCTGGGCAAAGCCGGTGTAGAACCACATGCCCTCGAAGATGACGTAGAAGGCGACGAGGTCGCGCATGAAGGCCTGGTCGGTCTCGGGCGTGCCGGTGCGGAAATCCGGATCGTCGAGATGCTGGGTGTGCTTCAGCGCCCACGCCGCCTTGTCGGTGATCGACGGCACCTCGCGGTACATGTTGAACAGTTCGCCCTCGTCCAGGCTGAGGCTCTCGACGATGTACTGGAAGGTGTGGGTGTGGACCGCCTCCTCGAAGGCCTGGCGCAGCAGATATTGCCGGCATTCAGGATTGGTCAGATGGCGGTAGATCGCCAGCACGATGTTGTTGGCAACCAGGCTCTCCGAAGCGGCGAAGAAACCGAGATTGCGCTTGATCATGCGCCTTTCGTCGTCGGTCAGCCCGTCTTTCGACTTCCACAAGGCGATGTCGGCCTGCATCGACACTTCGGTCGGCATCCAGTGATTGTTGCAGCCGGCGAGATACTTCTCCCAGGCCCAGCGGTATTTGAGCGGCAGAAGCTGGTTGACGTCGGCACGCGCATTGATCATGCGCTTGTCGTCGACGCGGACGCGGCCGCCGCCGCGCTCGATCGCGCCGAGCCCGGTGGCGTCGGCGACAGGTGCACCGGCAAGTGGCGGGACGATGGGTGTGGACTTCGGTTCGGACCAGTCGAGCATTTTCGTTTTCCTTGATTTGTTCTGCGCCCTCGGCGCTACGGCGCCCGCGTTGACGGCTTTCGATGATGTCTACTGGCAGGCTTCGCATTCGGGATCGTCGATGGCGCAGGCTTTGCCCCAGGCAGCATCGGCGTTGACGACGATTGGCGCGGACGCTGTCATGGTGACGGCGGACACCGAATTCAGTCTGCCGTCGGTGCCCTTCAGCGTCGATTTCTCGACATGAGAGGCCGAGCGCGAGCGCAGGTAGTAGGTCGTCTTCAAGCCCTTGTTCCAGGCCAGACGATAGAGCGCGTCGAGCTTCTTGCCGCTCGGATTGGCGATGTAGAGATTGAGCGACTGGGCCTGGTCGATCCACTTCTGCCGGCGCGACGCCGCCTCGATCAGCCAGGCACTGTCGATCTCGAAAGCAGTGGCGAACAGCGCCTTGAGATCGTCGGGGATGCGGTCGATCTGGCCGATCGAGCCGTCGAAATATTTGAGGTCGGAGACCATGACCTCGTCCCACAGGCCGCGCGCCTTGAGCTCATGCACCAGTGCTGCGTTGACCACGGTGAAGTCGCCGGACATGTTCGATTTGACGAACAGGTTCTGGTAGGCCGGCTCGATCGACTGCGCCACGCCGCAGATGTTGGAGATGGTTGCCGTCGGCGCGATCGCCATGGTGTTGGAGTTGCGCATGCCGGTCTTGCTGACGCGCTTGCGCAAGGCATCCCAGTCGAGCGTCGAGCCCCGGTCCATGTCGACGCCGGGGCGCGCCTTGGCCAGCAGGTCGATGGAATCGATCGGCAGGATGCCCTTCGACCACAGCGAACCGTCGAAGCTCGGATAACGGCCGCGCTCGGCGGCGAGGTCGCAGGATGCCGAGATCGCGTTGTAGGAGATCGCCTCCATGCTGGCGTCGGCGAAGGCCACCGCCTGATCGGAGGCATAGGGGATCTTCAGCACCTGCAAGGCATCCTGGAAACCCATCATGCCGAGGCCGACCGGGCGATGCTGCAGGTTCGAGCGCCTGGCTTCGGGAATGGTGTAGAAATTGATGTCGATGACATTGTCGAGCATGCGCATCGCCGTCTTTACGGTGCGAGCCAGACGGTCGAGGTCGAGACCTTCAGCGCCGATGTGATTGGCGAGATTGACCGAGCCGAGATTGCAGACTGCCACTTCGTCCTTCGAGGTGTTGAGGGCGATTTCGGTGCACAGGTTCGACGAATGCACGACGCCGATGTGGCTCTGCGGCGAGCGGATATTGCAGGGATCCTTGAAGGTGATCCAGGGATGCCCGGTTTCAAACAGCATCGTCAGCATCCTGCGCCACAGGTCGAGCGCCCGGACCTTGCGGAACACCTTGATGCCACCGGCCAGAGCCTTTGCCTCGTAGGCTTCGTAGGCCGCCTTGAAGGCCGTGCCATAGAGATCGTGCAGGTCGGGCGTTTCATCGGGCGAAAACAGCGTCCATTCGCCATCGGCCTCGACCCGCTCCATGAACAGGTCCGGCACCCAGTTGGCGGTGTTCATGTCGTGGGTGCGGCGGCGGTCGTCGCCGGTGTTCTTCCTGAGGTCAAGGAATTCCTCGATGTCGACATGCCAGGTCTCGAGATAGGCGCAGACAGCACCCTTGCGTTTGCCACCCTGATTGACGGCGATCGCCGTGTCGTTGGCCACCTTCAGGAACGGCACCACACCCTGGCTCTCGCCATTGGTGCCCTTGATGTGGGCGCCGAGGCCACGCACCGGGGTCCAGTCATTGCCGAGCCCACCGGAATATTTGGCGAGCAGCGCATTGTCCTTCACCGCCTTGAAGATGCCGTCGAGATCGTCGGCGACGGTGGTGAGGAAACAGGACGACAATTGCGGGCGTAGCGTGCCGGAGTTGAACAAAGTCGGCGTCGAGGCCATGAAATCGAAGGACGACAACAGGTCATAGAACTCGATTGCGCGGCTCTCGCGGTCGATCTCGCGGCCTGCCAGGCCCATCGCCACCCGCATGAAGAAGGCCTGCGGCAGTTCGAAACGCTTGCCCCTGCTGTGCAGGAAGTAGCGATCATAAAGCGTCTGCAGACCAAGATACTGGAACTGCAGATCGCGCTCGGGTTTTAGCGCGGCACTCAGCCTGGCAAGGTCGAAACGGCCAAGTTCGGGGTCGATCAATTCAGCCTTGATGCCGGTGGCGATGAAGGCGGAAAAATAGGTGGCATAACGCGCGGTCATTTCGGCCTGGGTGGCCTGCTCGGGCCTGCCGGAGACGAAGCTCAGTGCCTCACGCCGCAGCCGGTCCAGCAACAGCCGCGCGCTGACGAAGGCGTAGTTCGGCTCGGTTTCGACAAGCGTACGCGCGGACAGGATCGGCGCCAGCGAAAGCTCGTCCACGGTGATGCCGTCATAGAGATTGCGCCTCGTCTCGGCCAGGATGGCATCCGCCGAGACCGCCTCTAGTCCGGCGCAGGCCTCATCGACGATACGGGCCAGACGCCTCTCATCCAGCGGCGCCAGGCTGCCGTCATCGGCCTTGACCTGGAGCGCCGGTGCGGCGACTTCGACCGACGCGACCTTGGCGGCAGCGCGTTCGCGTGCACGTTCCTCTCGGTAAAGTACATAGGCGCGGGCGACCTTGTGGTGCTCGGAGCGCATCAGCGCCAGTTCGACCTGGTCCTGGATTTCTTCGATGTGGAAGATGCGGCCCGTGTCGGCCCGGCGCGTCAGTGCGGCCAACACTTGCCCGGCCAGCTCCTCGACGAGGTCGTGGACGCGGCGCGAACCTGCAGCCACCGAACCCTCGGCGGCGAGAAACGCCTTGGTCAGCGCCACAGTGATCTTGGTCGCGTCGAACGGCGTCACCGAGCCGTTGCGCCGGATGACACGGTAGCCAGGCTCGGACGCGGTCTCGGAACCGTGGCTGAGGGCGGACAGAATCCTGTCGGTTCCGCTTGATAGAATGGTAGAAGTCGCCGGCATCATCTTCCCCGATGGTTTGGGGGGCGAAGGGCCTCGAGCGGACGCGTGCCGAATTTCGACCGGCGCAAGCCGGCAGAACGCAAGCGCACCACCGGACACCCCGCCCGTGGACGTTCAGAATCGATCGCGGCAGGTCTCCTGGCTCACAGGTCATTGCCGCTGTCTGGCCTTCCCAGCGCCCATTGGCACCAGTGGCACTACGCGACAGCAACTCACTGCTTACAGTTGCGGGGGCAGCGCCGGCATTGCGAAATCGCTCACCGGCTTCCCTCTTAGCTCCCGAGCTGGAATCAACTCGGAAGACCACGATGTCTACATGTAGTATGACCGCCCGGTGTCATGTCAACAGGTGGATGGATCATTTCCACCTCGTCGACAGGTCAACGCCGGCGTCCGATCAATCCCTGACGTAGTCGCGCCACAGCGCCTGATAGACCGGGCATTCGGCAGTGAGAGCCTCATGGCTGCCCGTGCCGACGATCCTGCTATCGTCGAGCACGACGATCATGTCGGCCGAACGCGCCGAAAAGAGATGATGCGTGACGATGATGACGAGGCGGTCGCGGCCGAAGGCCAACAGCTCACGCTCGAGCGCCATCGCCGATTCGGCGTCGAGCGCCGAGGTCGGTTCGTCGAAGACGGCGATGTGCGGATCGCGCAGCACGGCGCGCGAAATCGCCAGGCGCTGGCGCTGGCCGCCGGACAGGTTCTGCCCTGCCTGCACCAGTTCGGTGTCGATACCTTTGGGCAGGCCGGCGGTGAACTTGTCGGCGGAGGAAAACGCCAGCGCCTTGTCGATCTCGTCGTCGCGAAGCGGGCGCGGCAGCGACGCCTGAAGGTTCTCGCGGATGGTACCCGAAAACAGCGACGTCTCCTGGTCGACAACACCGATGCGGCCGCGCAGCCAGCGCGGATTGTAGGCGCGGACGTCGAGGCCGCCGATCGCCACCTTGCCGGCATAATCGCGC
Source organism: Aminobacter aminovorans (assembly GCF_900445235.1). Classification (NCBI taxonomy): domain Bacteria; kingdom Pseudomonadati; phylum Pseudomonadota; class Alphaproteobacteria; order Hyphomicrobiales; family Phyllobacteriaceae; genus Aminobacter; species Aminobacter aminovorans. The sequence goes on from NZ_UFSM01000001.1 coordinate 177,582, forward strand.
TCTAGTCCCAAAAGCACGCGCAGCAGGCTGGACTTGCCGGAACCATTGCGGCCAACGATCGCGACGACGCCGGTCGCCGGCAGCACCAGGCTGACACCGTTGAGTGCCGCAGCCGTCGCCTCGGGATAGCGGAAGGTCAGATCCTCGACCGTGATCGGGCCGAAATCGGCAGCACGCAGCGCCGGGGCAACGACGGCGCGCTCCGGCTGGCGCTTGAGGAAAGCCGCGAGGGCAGAGACGGTGACGCTCACCGAATGGAACTGGATCAGAATGCCGGCACTGGTCAGCATCGGCATGGTCGCCCGGGTGACGAGCAGCTGCAGCGCAAGCAGGCCACCGATCGTGAGATCGCCGCGTAGGATGCGCCAGCAGCCGACGAGGACGACGAGCAGCGTCAGGATCTCGCTCAGCAGCCCAAGCGTGAACGAATAGGAGTGTGAGAGGTCGAGGATGCGCCAGCGCGCCTTGATGGCTTGGGCCGACTTCGCGGACCAGCGCCCGATGAAGAAGCGCTCCACCGCATTCGACTTGATGCCGCGGATGTTGCCTACCGTTTCAGCGGTTGCCCCCTGCAGGGCGCCGTTGAGGCGAAACGAGCTGCGGCTCGCCTCGCCCAGCTGGGCATTGGTCTTACGGGCAAAGACGGCGAAGATCAGGGCAACGACAAAGGCGAGCAGGCAGATGAGATAGTCGTAGTACAGCGCCACGGCGAACGAGACGGCAGCACCCAAAATGGTGAGGAAGAAATTCGGCGCGGCGCTCAGCATGAAGCTGGCGACACGCTGGGATTCGTTGAGCAGGTTGATCGTGCTGCCGCCCGCGGATGCCGAACTCTCATAGGGGATGCGCATGAGGCGGAAGTAGATGCGTCTCGACAGTCGGGCGGTGAACCTTGCGTCCACATCATTGATCAGCGAGTTGTGCCAGCGTGAGGTCATGTGCCTGATAACCGCCGCCACGATGGCGATGGCGGCGAACTGGGTCGCTGCCCAACCGTCCTTGCCGACCATGACGCTATCGACGATCTTCTGCGAAAGGATCGGAACCGTCACCGAAAGGACGATTCCGGCCAGCGAAAGCGCAATGGCAAGAAAAAATTTTCGGCGGTAGATGCCCATGATCCGCATCAGTATCCGCCAGTCGCCGAGCGGTATCTTGCGCAAGGCGTTCAGTTTCTCTCGAAATTTCATTGCCCACCCGACGCCGCTCGAACAACAGGGACGGGTTCGCTAGGTCATTCGCGCTTTCCTGTCAAATAATATGACAATAACAGTCATATTTTCATGAACCGCTTCGGCGAAAATCACCCACCACGCGGAACGACGCGCGAAACAAGTCTTCCAAATCCTCGCAAGCGGTAGCTGGGCGACGCCGGAATGTGTCCGTTCCGGGTGAGACCAGGTGTCGCGCTGCGCATCCCCCGGCTTGCACACACCGCAGGGCCCATTATACAGCCATCAATAATCTTGAGTCATAGACTCATATTAACTTGCGCCAGCCCTTCGTTCGCGGACAGCCAGCTTTTCCAGATTTTTCAAGGGGGCTGTCATGTCTAACGTTCACACCGGCCGCGGTTCGCGGTCCCAAATACTTCTGGCCGGCGTTTCGCTGCTGTTGCTGCAATCGGCGGGCATTGCCAGCGCCCAGACGGCAACCACGCCGCCGCCGGCCAAGAAGGCAGAGGAAGCCAAGCCGCTGCTGAGCAATGAAGAGCGCATCGTGCTCGACAGGCTCGTCGTCACCTCGGCGCGCACCACCGGCAAGGTGCTCGACATTCCGATGTCGGTCTCGGTCATCGACCGCGAAACGCTGCAGCGCCATGTCGTCCGCGACATTCAGGATATGGTTCGCTACGAGCCAGGCGTCACCGTCTCACGCACGACATCGCTGACCAATCCGTTCGGCCAGCTCACCGGCTTCAACATTCGCGCCATGGGCGGCAACCGCGTCCAGATGACCGTCGACGGCAGCCGCATCCAGGAGCAGATCATCGACGGCAGCCGCGACTTCGTCGACCCGTTCAACATGCGCAGCGCCGAGATCGTGCGCGGCCCGAACTCGGTGCTCCAGGGCGCCGATGCGCTGGGTGGCGCCGTCGCCTTCCGCACGCTCGACCCCGACGATCTTCTCAACGGCTCGAAGCCATGGGCGGTGGAGATGAAGACCGCCTATGACAGCTACGACGATTCATTCCGCAAGCAGGTCAGTGCGGCCGCTGAATCCGGCGACTTCAAGTTCCTCGGCAGTTTCGGTCATCTCGGGGCGTCGGAAGGCGATTTCAGCAACAGCCGCGCCGATGGCGGCCAGTGGGGCTGCCCACGCCAAGCGATCTGGCCGTGCAACAAGGCGTTTCCAGCCGACACCGACGCCTTCAACGGCCTGATGAAGCTGCAGTGGAACCCGACCCAGGATCACGAGGTCAAGCTGACCGGCGAGTGGTTCAACCGCAACACGACGATCCAGCAGATGTACGATTCGAGCGCGGCACTCGGCGGCTATGCCAACACCAGCTGGCAGCGCGAGCTGGAGATGGAGCGCTACAGGCTTGCCATCTCGCATAACTGGAAGGTCGACGCGCCCTGGCTCGACGAGATCAAGTGGCAGATCTCCTATTCACCGCAGAAGCGCGACACCTACAGCAATCAGCTGCGCACCTACCCAACCCGTCGCCAGCAGAACATCCAGGTCCGCAACTATGGCGAGGATTTCCTCGAGGCGGACGTTCAGGCCAATTCGTCCTTTGAACTGGGAGGTCTTTCGCACAAGCTGACCTATGGCTTCGACGGTGACCTGACCAACAGCAGCTATTCCGGCTACAACATCACCAACAACCTGACGACCGGCACCTCGACCACCGCCAACAACCAGGGTTTCAATTTCCCCGAAGTCGACACCGTGCGCGCCGACCTCTACCTGCAGGACGAGATCAAGCTGCTCGACGACCGGCTGACCATCACGCCCGGCGCCCGCCTGGCGCACTATTCGATCGATCCGACCGGCGACAAAGACTACGTTCCTCTGCCCGGCTTCCAGCCCAAGAAGATCGACGAGACCAGGCTGATCAAGCGGATCAGCGCGATGTATGAGCTGAACGACACCTATTCGCTCTATGCCGGCTATGGCGAGGGCTTCAAGATGCCGACGTCGCAGCAGCTGTTCGTGTCGTCGCTGTCGATCGGTTCCACCGGGCTGGTCGAGGTGATCCCCAATCCGAATTTGAAGCCAGAATTCGTCCGCAGCTACGAGGTGGGCGTGCGCGGGGAGCTCGACAAGGGCTACTTCAGCCTCACCGGCTTCTATGCCGACTACAAGGATTTCATCCGCTCGCTCCAGCCCGTCCCTGGCCCAACCGAGCGATACACCTCGGACAATGTCGAGGACGTGAAGGTCTGGGGCATCGAGTTCGGCGGCGAATACGAGGTCTACGACAACCTCTTCCTCCATGCCTCGATCTCCTACCAAAAGGGCACGCAGCGGATTTCAGCGGGTGCAGCGGAAACGGCCTTCGACGGTGCGGTACCGCTGACCGCGGTGCTGGGCGGGCGTTACCTCATCCCCGACTGGAACCTCGAAACCGAGCTCGTCGCGACCTTCGCCCATCGCGTCACCGAACGCGCCGACCCCAACGCCTTCAAGCCGGGCGGCTATGCGGTGTTCGACGCCTATGCCCGCTGGAAGCCGACCGAAAATGTCGATGTCGACTTCGGCATCCAGAACATCTTCGACCGCCGCTATTTCCCCAATACTCTCACTGGCGTCACCAACGTGATCTCGGGGCCGGTGGCCAACGCCAACAATCCGGAAATGCAGGTGGCTCCAGGTCGCACCTTCAAGCTCGGCGCGACGGTGCGCTTCTGAGCCAGATCGACAGCGATCCGACGCAGGGCATCAAGCCCTGCTTCCTGCATGAAAGGTGCTCGCGGTGACCAACGTCCTCAGGCAGTTCGTTCGCCTGCTCAAGCTCTGCATTGCCGGCAAGGGCGGCAAGACGAGCCTCGTCTACCTCACCGCAGTCATCGCGCTGCAGCTGGCTGGCATCTACTTTACCATCCGGCTGGTGAGCTGGACCTCGGAATTCTACGGCGCGCTGGAGAAGGTCGACGCCAAGGCCGCGGTCTGGCAGATCTGGATTTTTGCAGGCATCGTCGCGGCCAATTCGGTGCGCTCACTGACGGCAGATTACCTGCAGAAAATGTTGCATATCAGGTGGCGCAAGTCGCTGACCGAGGCAGCACTCGGCTCGTGGTTCGCCGACCGCGCCTATTGGCGGCTGACCCAGGGCGACTGCCCGCGCGAGGTCGACAATCCCGACCAGCGCATCGCCGACGATTGCGGCCTGTTCGTCAAGGGCATCCTCGACGAAGGCATCGAGCTGATCACCAGGATCGTCGGTATCTTCTCCTTTCTCGCACTGCTGTGGGGGCTGTCGACCTTCGCGCTCAACTTCTCGCTGTTCGGTTTCGACGTCTCGATCCCGCGCTACATGGTCTGGGCTGCGTTCATCTATGTCGCGCTGTCGAGCGGGCTGACGCATCTGCTCGGTCGGCCGCTGAAGTCGCTGTTCTACACGCAGCAGAAGCGCGAGGGCGACTTCCGCTTCGCCATGGCGCGCATCCGCCAGTCGGCGGACGAGATCGCGCTGATTGGCGGCGAGAATGTCGAGCGCGCCGGGCTCGACCGCCGCTTCGACGGCATCACGCAGAACTGGCGCAAGCTCGCCGGTCGCGAGTTCCTGCTCGGCTGCTTCACCTTCCCCTACCAGCACACCGTGCTGCGCATTCCGCTGTTCGTTGCCCTGCCCGGCTTCCTCGCCGGCAGCATCGCGCTTGGCGGCCTGATGCAGATCGCCATGGCGTTTTCTAATGTGGTCACCACGCTGTCGTGGTTCATCTTCTCCTACAAGCCGCTGTCGAATCTCGTCGCCGCCTCGTCCCGTCTCGACGGCTTCCTTGCCGCAACCGAGGCTGTACGCGGCCGGCCTTCCGGCATCGTCGTCGAGGCGTCGTCAGACGGCCTCCATCTCCGTGATCTGAAGCTCAGGACACCCCAGGGCCGCGCGCTGCTGTCGATAGCGCGCCTCGATATTCGCGCTGGCGAGACAGTGTGGCTGCGCGGCCAGTCGGGGCTCGGCAAGACCACGCTGCTGAAGGCGATGGCCGGCGGCTGGGATCATGGCGATGGATGCATCAAGATGCCTTCGGCAAGCAAGTTGTTCCTGTCGCAGAATACCTATTTCCCTCAGGGCGACGTCTTCGGTGCGGTCGCTTATCCCGCGCCGGCAGAGGCCTTTGCCCCGCAGGATCTGCGCCGCGCCATCGAGGCCGTCGGCTTCGGCGACAGCGTCATCCTGCGGCTCGAAGATGCAGCGCAAGGCCATCCGCTGGTGCTGTCGGGCCTCTCCGGTGGCGAACTGCAACGCTTGGCGTTGGCCCGCGCACTGGTGCTCAAGCCGGATTGGCTGTTCCTCGACGAAGCGACAAGCGCGCTCGACGAGGCTGCCGAGGCTGAGCTCTTCGCGGTGCTCAAGACGCATCTGCCGGCAACGACATTCGTCATCGTTTCGCACGGCACCCCCAAGGCACTGGGGACCCTGCGTGTCATCGATCTCGAGCCGAAAGACGAAGCGGCAAACGAAAATCCAGTCCTGCAATTCGCATAGGAAATACCCATGACCGCCCGCACGCCCCACAAACGCGAACGCCTCGACGTCACACCCGCCGCCCTGCTTGCGCGGCTGCCGGCCATCGGCCGGGTTATGATCAATTCGGAACGCCGGGGCGCCACCCACGAACGTATCGGATCGGTCGAGAAGGTTCGCATCGAGGATGGCTGGCTGGTTTGCGAAGGCGCCGAGCACGACTCCCGCATCGAGCTGGCGGCGATCGCCACCGTCATCGTCGACCGCACGTCGGTGATGCGTGAGAAATCCTATCCGCGTATCGAACTGCGTGGCGCCGACGGTGAGAGCATCGCCAACGTCACCGGCTTCGAGGGGCTCGACCCGTTCGACGCCGTGCTTGCGGCTTTCCCGCAGGGCACCGATCTTCCTGTCGAAGAGCGCAAAGGCAACGGCCTGGACGAGCGCAAGGAGCTCGACGCCGACGATGCCGGTCTCGCGCCGTTCGCGGCTGCCGAGCGCAGCGGCGGCCGCGTCAGGATCGAGTTCAGCCGTACGTCCTTCTGGCAGGCCTGGGAAGGCGACATGCCGGCGGTCAAGCCCGTCATGGGCTACGTCAACGTCATGCGGCCGGACTTCCATCTTCATCTCAAGGGCGGTTCGGTCGGCGGCTGGCGCCGCGAAGACGGCACCGATCAGCTGCGCTTTGTCGCCCTGGCCGCTGACGGCGCCGAGACGGGGCTCACCGTCAGCGGCGCGCCGGCGAGCTTCGGGTGACGCCATGACCAAGACTTGGAACCACCCTGTCGCCAGTTGGCTCGACCCCGACAGCGGAGCGCTGCTCGATCATCCCACGCTGATGCGGGAGGTTGCGCAGAGCAACGTGCTGCTGCTCGGCGAAACGCACGACCGCTACGACATCCATCGGTGGCAGTTGCAGGTCTGCACGGCGATGCGGACGTTGCGCAACGACATCGCCATCGGCTTCGAGATGTTTCCGCGCCGGTTGCAGCCGGTGCTCGACCAATGGGTCGCAGGCAGCCTCGAGCGGGATGAATTTCTGAAGGCTGCCGAATGGGGCAAGGTCAGGGGGTTCCCGGCCGAGCTCTACCTGCCGATCTTCCATTTCTGCCGCGAGTTTGGCGTGCCGATGCTGGCGCTCAATTGCTACCGCGAACTGGTGACGCGGGTCGGCAAGGAAGGCTGGGACGCCGTTCCTGTCGACGAGCGTGACGGGCTCACGCCTTCGGCGAGTGCCACGCCGGCCTACCGGCAATATCTGTTTGACATCACCGGCGGCGGGTCGCCTAGGCGCAAGGTGACTTCGCCCCAAGCGCCGGACTTCGACCGGTTCGTCAGGGCGCAGCAGACATGGGATCGGGCGTTTGCCTGCAACATCGCCAGGATGCAGGCGACCGACAGTCCGCCTCTGGTGATCGGCATCATCGGACGCGGACATCTCGAATTCGGCCACGGCACGCCGTTCCAGCTCAAGGATCTCGGCATCGACAAGGTGACGACGCTGATGCCCAACGACGCGTCGCAAGTGGACCGGGACAAGGTCAGGGGAATTGCCCGGGCGCTGTTTCGGCTGCAGCCGAAAGCCGACGCCAGACCAGGCACTTGAGGCGGGCACAACAGTCGGGAAAAGCGCTCCAGAAAAGGAAAAAGCGGGCATAGGCCCGCTTCCCTCTGGCTCCTGAGACTTGCATGCCGCCGGTACATTCGTGGTCGGCCAGCTGTCAATCAGGGCAAATGCAGCATTCCGCGGCAAAACCCACCATCGTATCTCGATGAGCGTTTCGCTCCCGGCGGAGTGCCGATGGTCCCCATATGGGGAGGGATGTTCTACAAAACAATAGGCTAGCTGACAGCAAGGCCGGCATTCTCGATCGTACATCGACCGACTGGCATCCTGCCTCGCTCATCAGCCCGAAAATCGGAGTCGTTTTTCGGAAAGCACGACGCCCAGGTGCGTACACATGGGCTGACGCTCCAGGCAGGATTGGCAGTCAGGAGATGCCGGTTGCTACTTTGCAGCGCGCGCCACGCGCTTCTTCTTCGCTTCCACGGGTTTCAGCGCCTCGGCAGCGCGGTCAGCCTCGTCCTTGGCCAAGCGCAATTCCCGTAACTTTGCTGTCTTGATGGCCCGGGCTTTTGCTTCTGACTGATAATCGGCCATGGCGCTGTTGCGCTCCGCTGCCTTCTTCTGTGCCTCGATCGAACGGGACTGCGCTTTTTCCAGAAAATTTTCCATGACTACATCCAATATCTGAATCCTCTTCGTGCGCGGAAAATAAAAATTCCACTGCGCCTTAAATAAGGTTTCTCCGCCCAGAATTCAAATTTCTTGCCTATTTTGTCACTGAGTCAAACTTTGAGCCGCCACTGGCGCCTGTTATTTTTGAATACTCTCGTGCATAGCGAATAATTTTTGGCACTCCTGTCATTCGAGTGCCAAAGGGCGTACATAGGTGATGCGGTCCCCTATGCGCCGGCTGCAGAAAGAACATTCATGAAATTCCGACCACTTCACGACCGCGTCGTCATTCGGCGCGCCGAAGGCGATATCAAATCCAAGGGCGGCATCATCATTCCCGACAATGCCAAGGAAAAGCCCCAGCAGGGCGAAGTCGTCGCTGTCGGCCCCGGCTCGCGCGACGAAGGTGGCAAGCTGATCCCGCTCGACGTAAGGGCCGGCGACATCGTGCTGTTCGGCAAATGGTCGGGCACGGAGGTCAAGATCGACGGCGCGGATCTCCTGATCATGAAGGAGGCCGACATCATGGGCATCGTCGACACGAGCGAAGCGGCGAACAAGGCCGCCTGATCCGGCTCTGCGACCTCAAGAACGAATTGGACGAAAAGTCATGTCTGCCAAGGAAATCAAATTTTCGACCGATGCCCGCGACCGGATGTTGCGCGGCGTCGAGCTGCTCAACAACGCCGTCAAGGTGACGCTCGGCCCTAAAGGCCGCAATGTCATCATCGACCGCGCCTATGGCGCGCCGCGCATCACCAAGGACGGCGTCACCGTCGCCAAGGAGATCGAGCTTTCCGACAAGTTCGAGAACATGGGCGCGCAGATGGTGCGGGAAGTGGCCTCGAAGACCAACGACCTCGCCGGCGATGGCACAACGACGGCAACGGTGCTGGCTGCATCCATCCTCCGCGAAGGCGCCAAGCTGGTAGCCGCCGGCATGAACCCGATGGACCTCAAGCGCGGCATCGATCTTGCCGTGGCTGCCGTGGTCAAGGACATCCAGGCGCGCGCCAAGAAGGTCAAGTCTTCGGACGAGATCGCCCAGGTCGGCACCATCGCCGCCAATGGCGATGCCTCTGTCGGCGCCATGATCGCCAAGGCCATGGACAAGGTCGGCAATGAGGGCGTCATCACCGTAGAGGAAGCAAAGACCGCCGAGACCGAACTCGACGTCGTCGAAGGCATGCAGTTCGACCGCGGTTACCTCAGCCCCTACTTTGTCACCAATGCCGACAAGATGCGTGCCGAACTGGAAGACCCCTACATCCTCATCCACGAGAAGAAACTCGGCAATCTGCAGGCCCTGCTGCCAATCCTCGAAGCGGTGGTCCAGAGCGGCAGGCCGCTGCTCATCATCTCCGAAGATGTCGAAGGCGAGGCCTTGGCCACGCTCGTCGTCAACAAGCTGCGTGGCGGCCTGAAGGTCGCCGCCGTCAAGGCACCCGGCTTCGGCGATCGCCGCAAGTCGATGCTGGAAGACATTGCGGTCCTGACCGCCGGCCAGATGATCTCGGAGGATCTCGGTATCAAGCTCGAGAACGTCACCATCGAGATGCTCGGCCGGGCCAAGCGCGTGCTCATCGACAAGGACACGACAACCATCATCGATGGCTCCGGCGGCAAGGACGGTATTGCAGCCCGGATCGCACAGCTGAAGATGCAGATCGAGGAAACCACCTCCGACTACGACAAGGAGAAGCTGCAGGAACGCCTGGCGAAGCTCGCTGGTGGGGTCGCCGTCATCCGCGTCGGCGGGGCAACCGAGACCGAGGTGAAGGAAAAGAAGGATCGCATCGACGATGCGCTGAACGCCACGCGTGCTGCCGTCGAAGAAGGCATCGTCGCCGGTGGCGGCGTGGCCCTGCTGCGCGCCAAGGCAGCGCTTGATACGCTCACCGGAGCGAACGCCGACGTTACCGCCGGCATTTCGATCGTGCTGAAGGCGCTCGAGGCGCCGATCCGGCAGATCGCCGACAACGCCGGCGTCGAAGGCTCCGTCGTCGTCGGGAAGCTGATGGAAAGCAAGGATGCCAATCTGGGCTTCAATGCGCAGACAGAAGCCTATGTCGACATGATCAAGGCCGGCATCGTCGATCCCGCCAAGGTCGTTCGCACGGCCCTGCAGGATGCAGGCTCGGTCGCCGCCCTGCTGATCACCGCCGAGGCCATGATCGCCGACAGTCCGGCGAAGGAAGCCTCCAACGGCGGCAGCCCAGCCGGCATGGGTTACTAAGCGACACCTGAACCATCTGGCCGCGATGCGGCTGGATGGTGACTTCCCACTATCAACAAGGAACGTTTCCATGGCTATGCAGAGCAACCAGAAGCAGTCCCTCGCCGCACGTTGGGAAAGCTACCAGCCGTCCAAATCAACGCTTGTCTGGACATGCGTCGGCACCGCCGTCGCCACGATGATCGTCGGCTTCAGCTGGGGCGGCTGGGTCACCGGCGGCACTTCGCAGACACTTGCGCAGACGGCCGGCGACGTGGCGCGCGGTCAGCTCGCCTCGACCATCTGCGTCGAGCGGTTCAATGCGGCACCCGACGCAGCGGCAAAGCTGGTCGAACTGAAGGCCAAGTCGGTCGGTTATGACAGGCAGAAGTTCGTCGAGACCGGCGGCTGGGCCACCATGCCGGGCGAAACCTCCCCCGACCGCCGCGCCTCCATCGGCTGCGCCACCGCGCTCGCAGCCTGATATCTGGCGTATCTTCCTACGTCCGTGCCGGAGACACCGGCGCGGACTTTTCGCAATCTGTTGTCAAACTCAGCCTGATTTTCTTCCCGAAAGACTAGTGCTGCCGCCGCCAGGACATTTCCCGGCGGGCTCCTCGGCTTCAGCAGAATAGGATTTCGCCCATGATCAAGTTTACAAGCAAGACCGGCACGCCGCCGAAGCCGGCAGATGCCGAAGAGAACCGGTTTGATTTCATCCGCAGGACAGCAGCCGCGCAGCACAAGAAGTCGGACGATGATACCAGGCGGCGCGAGCAGCAAGCTGCAGAAGACGACCAAACGGATTGAATGGCCGGGCAGTTAGCCCGCTTGGTGGCGGGCAAATTTGACGTCGCCCGCCGAAGCCACGATCGTCACCTCGTCGCCCAACGACCATTCGGCCGCACGCGCGGCGAGGTGCGCCGGAACGCCTTCAGAGCCGCCCGGACCAGGCGGCACGTCGTTAGTGGCATGGCCGTCATGCGGCAGGATCACGCCATAGCCGATCGCCATCGCGGTTCGGGCCGTCGCCGCCAGGCACATCTCCGACAGCATGCCGCAGATGGCGACGGTCTCCACGCCGGCTGCCACCAGCAAGTCGTTTAGGTCGGTGCCATCGAAGCCATCATCGACCTGCTTGCGCACGACATGCTCGCCAGGGAGCGGCGAGAAATGCAGCTGCCAGCCTGACGTATCCGGCTCGTCGACGGCGCCTACCGGGCCGTCGTTCTGGATGAAGATGACGGGCACGCCCGACGCTCGCGCATTCTTGAGCAACGTCGCCACTGCTGCCAGAAGCCGCGCATGGCCCGGTACCGCCTCGACGCCAGACACGAACGCATTCTGGACGTCGACAACGACCAGGGCCGCGGCGGTCGGAGCCTCGTCCACGTCAGTTCTTGGAGTTGCCTGCACCACTATTCCCCTCGGCTGAATCAACAGGGGATATGGTGAGCGGCTCAGCCGATGTCATCGAGTGCCTTGCGCTGGCGGTGCATTTCGAGGAACACGCGGTAGTCGCGATCGAAGCGTTGCCGGGCCAAGGGGTTCGGTTGGCGCGCGCGGCCGTCCTGGCGCATCGCCGTACAAGCCCCGGTGAGGCTTGGATAGAGCCCGGCCGCGGCAGCTGCCGCCATCGCCGTGCCCAACAGCACGGCATCGCCGCCCAGCGGCTCGACAACGGTGCAGCCGGTGGCGTCGGCATAGAGTTCCATCAGCAGCGGATTGCGGGTGTGGCCGCCGGTGACATGCAGCGTGTCGATGCCGTAGCCATTGGCATTGAGCGCGTCGAGCACATGGCGCAGGCCGAGCGCGATGGCGACCGCGGTACGCCAGTAGAGCCGACACAAGCTGTCGAAGGATGAATCGAGCGTCAGCCCGCTGATCACGCCGAGCGCATGCGGGTCGGCAAGCGGCGAGCGGTTGCCGTGGAAGTCGGGCAGCACATGAAGGCGACCGGCGAGGTCGAGGCCCTCGACGGCGCGCAGGTCCATGATGCGCTCGGTGATGCGCAGGTGCTGCGCAGCGTCGGGTTCGCCGCCGGCGCCGTGCCAGCGAATGACGTGGTCGAGCAGCGCACCCGTCGCCGACTGGCCGCCTTCGCTCAGCCACAGGCCGGGCAATGCGGCGCCGAAATACGGCCCCCAGACACCGGCAAAGGCGCGCGGCTCGGGCGACATCGCCATGACACAACTCGAGGTGCCGGCAATCAACGCGAGATGGCGCTCGATGCCGGACAGGCCGCCGATGACGCCTATGGCGCCGGCGAAGGCGTCGATCATGCCCGCCCCGACGCGGCAGGCCGTGGTCAGGCCGAGCGCCGCGGCGGCGATAGGCGTGAGCGGACCGAGGTCGGCGCCGACCGGGCTGGCGCGCTCGGGCAAGGCGGCATGTTCGAAGATGTCGGCAAGGCCGACGGCAGAAAAGAAGTCGTGGCGCCAGGCCTCGCGCTGATGGGCGAGATAGGTCCATTTGGCGGTCAGCGTGCATTGCGAGCGGGCGAACGAGCCGCAGGCCTTGTGGCTGAGAAAATCGGCAAGGTCGAAAAGCTGCCCGGTTCGCGCCCAGCTCTGCGGCAAGTGACGCTTGACCCACATCAGCTTGGGCGTCGCCATCTCCGGCGACATCACCCCACCGGCATAACCGAGCACGTCATGGCGGGTCTCGGTGCATTCGTCGGCCTCGGCAAGGGCGCGATGATCGAGCCAGACGATGGTGTCCCAACGCTGCTCGCCATTGCTCGAAATACCAACCTGCTCGCCCGCCCTGCCCCTGAACACCGTCGAGCATGTCGCATCGAAGCTGATGCCGACAATTTCAGCCGGGTCGACGCCGGCAGCCTTGCGGGCTCCGTGCACAGCGTCGCAGACAGCCGACCAGATCTGCTCGGAGTCATGCTCGCAATGGCCCGATGGCGAGCGGTTCATGACAATGGGATGTTCAGCGCGCCCGAGCAGCTTGCCTGCGGCATCGAAGATGCCGGCGCGCGCGCTGCCGGTACCGACATCGACCGCACATAGATAGGCCGCCATCAGAACGACGACGCCCCAAAAGGCGCGATTGCGCGGCAGCCAGAGCCTTCCGGCGGCGATTTCAGATGAGGCAAGGACGTGGAGATCAACACCATGACGCGCAGTCTATATGCGCGCCATGGCCAATTCCAGCGGGCAGGGACGCCCCGGATTCGGTTCAGAGGCGATCGCCGAGATAGCGCGTCAATGTCTCCTGCGTGCCCAACTGCCAGAGCATGTCGAGGCTGTCGCCAAAGGCAGCCGCGAAGGCTGCGGATTTGCCGACATCGCCATAGATGTCCTCCATCGCAAGCCAGGTCGCAGGCGCATTCTTCGCCGCCTGCGCTGTTCGTTGCAGGCGGTCCCAACTCGGGTCGTTAGGCTCGATAATGGCACCAGATTCGGTCACGCCGAAGCAGTAGCGGCACCACAGCGCGGATTCGAGTGCCAGCCCCGATATGCCGGCGCCCGTCTTCAGGCGATCGGAGATGGTCGGGATGATGAATTTCGGCTGCCGGTTGGAGCCGTCGAGGCACAGGCGGCGGACGGTGTCGCCAATTTTCGGATTGGAGAAGCGGCGCTCGATGAGCTGGCAATATTCCTCCAGCACGACGCCGGGCACCGGCGGCACCGTCGGCATGATCTCGTCGCGCTCGAGCTTGGCCAGGAAAGCGCGCACCAGCGGATTTTCCATCGCCTCGTGGACGAAATGGATGTCCATAAGCCCGGCCGGATAGGCGATCGTCGCGTGGCCGCCATTGAGGATGCGGATCTTCATCAACTCGAACGGGGCGACGTCATCGACGAACTGGACGCCTACTTTTTCCAGCGCCGGCCGCCCGTCGGTGAAGCGGTCCTCCATCACCCATTGCTTGAACGGTTCGCAGAACACCGGCCAGCTGTCCTCGACGCCGAAGTCACTGGCGAGAATGCCGCGTTCGCGGTCGGTGGTTGCGGGCGTGATGCGGTCGACCATGCTGTTGGGGAAGGCGACATTGTCGCGAACCCAGTCGGCAAGGCTTTCGTCGGCCAGCCGCGCCAGGCCGATCACCGCATCGGCTGTCACCCCGCCATTATGGGGGATGTTGTCACAAGACATGACGGTAAAGGGCACGATGCCGTCCTGGCGCCGGCGGCGAAGGCCGGCAAGGATGATGCCGAACACGGTCTTGGGTGCAGCGATGTTCTGGGCATCTGCGACGATGTCGGGATGGGTCGGGTTGAATAGGCCGGACGCCGGATCGATGAAGTAACCGCCTTCGGTGATCGTCAGCGAAACGATGCGGATCGCCGGGTCGGCGAGGCGCTCGATGATGGTGGCAGCATCGCCGGGCGTCATGAAGTCGACCATGACCGAGGTAACACGGGCGCTCATGTGGCCACTGTCCTGCTCGACGACGGTGGTCAGCCAATCCTGCCCGGCGAGCTTCGCCTGTCCGATTTTTTCGCCCTCGAACACGCCGGCGCCGACGATTGCCCAATCGTGGCCGGTGCCGGTGTTGAACAGCTCGTCGAGATAGATCGCCTGGTGCGAGCGATGGAAATTGCCGACACCGAAATGAACGATGCCTGCCTTAAGCGACGCGCGGTCGTATGTCGGGCGCGCGACCTTGGCAGGCAAATTCGGCAGCGTGGCGAGGGAGAGCTTCACGGTCATGGTTCGACGCCTTCTCTTGTTCGGCGCAAGCGCCTCCGATCCCTTCGCCCCGTTTACGGGGAGAAAGTGGCCCGAAGGGCCGGATGAAGAGCAGAGCGAAATCTCGAAGGTTCTCGCTGCCCCTCACCTGCCTGCCGGCATCCTCTCCCGTGAACGGGGAGAGGAGCGCTGAATTCAACTCATCCAGTTGCCGCCATCGACGTTGTAGGTCTGGGCGACGACGTATTGGCTCTCAGGCCCGGCGAGGAAGATCGCCATGCCGAGGAGATCCTCGGCGGCGCCCATGCGGCCAAAGGGAACGGCTTCGCCGACAAGGCGCTTCTTCTCGCCGCGGGGCCGGTTCTCGTAGCGGGCGAACAGCTCGTCGACATGTTCCCAATGCTCGCCCTCGACCACGCCGGGGGCGATGGCATTGACGTTGATGCCATGCTTGATCAGGTCGAGCCCGGCCGACTGGGTCAGGCTGATGACGGCCGCCTTGGTGGCGCAATAGACGGCCACGAGCGCTTCGCCACGACGCCCGGCCTGGCTCGCCATGTTGATGATCTTGCCGCCCTTGCCACGCGCGATCATCGAGCGGGCGGCGGCCTGCAAGGTGAACAAGGTGCCGGCGACATTGACCGACAACAGCCGGTCATAACTCGCCCTGGAAATCTCGACGATCGGCGCGAGATCGAACAGGGCGGCGTTGTTGACCAGGATGTCGAGCCCGCCGGTCTTCTGCTCCACGACCTTGATCGCCGCCTCGATCGAGCTCTGGTTGGTGACGTCAAGGCTGACGGCATAGGCCGACGGGCCGATTTCGGCAGCCGCCTTCATCGCGGCGTCGAGATTGATGTCGCCGATGGCAACCACTGCCCCTTCGCGGATGTAGGCCTCGGCGAACGCCCTGCCGATGCCGCGCGCGGCACCGGTTATCAGCGCCGACTTGCCCTCCAGCCTGCCGCTCACATGGCCCTCCCGTCGGCGCCGAAGCGATGGATCTTGTTCGGGCTCGGCGTCAGGTAGACAGTCTCGCCGTGGCGCACGCCGACTTCTCCGTCGGCCCGTACCGTGAGTGTGCCGACATCGCCGGCCTGGACATGCAGGAAGGTGTCGGAGCCGAGATGTTCGGCAACGCCGACGGTCGCCTTCCATTCGCCGGCGGTCGTCGAGATGCCCAGGTGCTCGGGCCGCACGCCGATCGTCGTCGCGCCATGCTTGGCAGCGACGGCGCCGTTGATCAGGTTCATCTTGGGCGAGCCGATGAAGCCGGCGACGAACAGGTTCTTCGGCGTCTTGTAGAGCTCCATCGGCGAGCCGACCTGTTCGATGTTGCCGGCGTTCAGCACCACGATCTTGTCGGCCATGGTCATCGCCTCGACCTGGTCGTGGGTGACGTAGATCATCGTCGTCTTGAGCTGGTGGTGCAGCTCGCTGATCTCCAGCCGCATCGTGCCGCGCAGCGCAGCGTCGAGGTTCGACAGAGGCTCGTCGAACAGGAAGGCCGAGGGCTGGCGCACGATGGCGCGGCCGATGGCGACGCGCTGGCGCTGGCCACCCGAAAGCTGGCCGGGCCGGCGCTCGAGATAGTTGGTCAGGTTCAGCACGCGCGCCGCGTCCTTGACCTTCTTGTCGATGACAGCGGCGTCCTCGCCGGCCATCTTCAGCGGGAAGGCGATGTTCTTGTAGACGGTCATGTGCGGATAGAGCGCGTAGGACTGGAACACCATCGCCAGCCGGCGCTTGGCCGGCGCCTCGCCGGTAACGTCACGGCCGTCGATGCTGATCGTGCCGGCGGAGGTGTCTTCCAGTCCGGCGATCAGCCGGAGCAAGGTCGACTTGCCGCAACCCGACGGGCCGACGAAGACGACGAACTCGCCGTCCTCGATCTGGAGATCGATCTCCGGGATGATTGTCGTTGCGCCGAAGGACTTCGACACTTTCTTGAGCGTGATGTTTCCCATGGTTTCCTCCCGCGGGGTCGACTACTTCACGGCGCCGAAAGTCAGGCCGCGGACGAGCTGGCGCTGGGAAAACCAGCCCATGATCAGGATCGGAGCGATGGCGAGCGTCGACGCCGCCGACAGCTTCGCCCAGAACAGCCCCTGCGGACTGGAGAAGGAGGCGATGAAGGCAGTCAGCGGTGCGGCATTGGTGGTGGTCAGGCGGATCGTCCAGAATGCCTCGTTCCACGCCAGGATGATGTTGAGCAGCATGGTCGAGGCGATGCCGGGCACCGCCATCGGCGTCAGCACATGGACGATCTCGCCCCACAGCGTGGCGCCGTCCATGCGTGCCGCCTCAAGGATCTCGCCGGGGATCTCGCGGAAGTAGGTGTAGAGCATCCACACCACGATCGGTAGGTTGATCAGCATCAGCATGACGGTCAGCCCGATGCGGGTGTCGAGCAGGTTGGCGTCGCGAAAGATCAGGTAGATCGGCACCAGTACGGCGACCGCCGGCATCATCTTGGTGGAGAGCATCCACATCAAAATGTCCTTGGTGCGCTTGGTCGGCGAGAAGGCCATCGACCAAGCCGCAGGTATCGCCACCAGCAGCGCCAGGATCGTCGAGCCGACGGCGATGATCACCGAGTTCAGGAAGAACTTGAAATAGTTGCTCTGCGCCTGCACCTCGGCGTAGCTCTCCAGCGTGCCCGAAGGCACCAGGCTGAAGCCGGCGATCGCCTCGGTCTCCGACTTGAAGCTGGTGATGATGGTGTAGAGGATCGGGAAGAAGATCAGCAGGGCAACCGCCCAGGCTGCAACGGTGAAGCCGATCTTGCGTCGTGTCGAGACTGCGCGGGCCATCGGTTCCTCCTCACTTGTCCAGGTTCTTGCCGACCGCGCGCATCAGGAAGAAGGCGACGATGTTGGCAAGGATGACTGCGATGATGCCGCCGGCCGAAGCGCCGCCGACGTCGTAGCCGAGCAATGCCGTCCGGTAGATCAGGAACGGCAGGTTGGTGGAGGCGTAGCCCGGGCCGCCATTGGTGGTGACGAGGATCTCGGCATAGACGCCGAGCAGGAAGATTGTCTGGATCAGGATGACCACCGTTACGGCGCGCGAGATATGCGGGATCGTCAGATAGATGAAGCGGCTGACAAAACCCGCACCGTCCATCTCGGCGGCTTCCTTCTGCTCGCCGTCGAGCGATTGCAGCGCGGTCAACAGGATGAGCGTCGCGAATGGCAGCCATTGCCAGGCGACGATGATGATGATCGAAAACAGCGGAAATTGCGCAAACCAGTCGACCGGCTGGGCGCCGAAGAACTTGGCGATGTCGGCGAACACGCCATAGCCGGGATGCATGATCATGTTCTTCCACACCAGCGCGGCCACCGGCGGCATGACGAAGAAGGGCGAGATCACGAGGATGCGGACGATGCCCTGGCCGAACATCGGCTGGTCGAGCAACAGCGCCAGCGCGATGCCGCCAACGACGGTGATCAACAACACCCCGACCACCAGCACCAGCGTGTTCCAGATCGACTGGAAGAAGGCCGGATCGGTGTAGAAGAACTTGTAGTTGAACAGGCCGGCGAAGCTGACATTGGCGGGATTGAGCAGATTGTAGTTCTGGAACGAGAACCACAGGGTCATCGCCAGCGGCACGATCATCCAGATGAATAGGAGGATCACCGAGGGCGCCATCATCAGGCGCGCCAGCGAGCTGGTCTGTCGAGTAGCCATGGCGATCACCCCGGTTCGGACGGATGAGGTTTCAGGTCACCGAAAGGGGCCGTCCGGACTGGGAGACCGGACGGCCAGGCAGGGAGGATCTGCCTATTTGATGTAACCGGCGCGGGTCATCTCACGGACTGCTGCGGTCTGTGCACCGGCAAGCGCGTCATCGACGCTCGACTGGCCTGCGAGTGCCGCCGAGAACAGCTGGCCGACAGTCGTGCCCAGCCCCTGGAACTCGGGAATGGCGACGAACTGGACGCCGACATAAGGCACCGGCTTGACGGTGGGCTTGGTCGGATCGGCCGAGTTGATCGAGTCGAGCGTCATCTTGGCGAAGGGCGCAGCCTTCTGGTACTCGGGGTTGTTGTAGAGTGAGGTGCGCGTGCCGGGCGGAACGTTGGCCCAGCCTTCCTTCGAGGCGACGAGGTCGAGATAGCCCTTGCCGGTCGCCCATGAGACGAACTTCTGCGCCGCCTCGGCCTTCTGCGTGCCCGCCGGAATGCCGAGCGACCATGCCCACAGCCAGTTGCCGCGCTTGCCGAGGCCGGTGTCGGGAGCGAGCGCATAGCCGACCTTGTCGGCGACCGTCGAATCCTTCGGATTGGAGACGAAGGAGGCAGCGACGGTGGCGTCGATCCACATGCCGCACTTGCCCTGCTGGAACAGCGCCAGGTTCTCGTTGAAGCCGTTGGAGGAGGCACCGGACGGGCCGGCGTCCTTCATCAGATCGACATAGAACTGGAGTGTCTTCTTCCATTCGGGCTGGTCGAACTGCGGCTGCCATTTCTCATCGAACCAGCGCGCGCCGAAGGAGTTGGACATGGCTGTCAGGAAGGCCATGTTCTCGCCCCAGCCGGCCTTGCCGCGCAGGCAGATGCCGTTGATGTCGGCGGCGCGGTCGGTCATCTTGCGCGCCGCGTCAGCGATGAAATCCCAGGTCGGCGCATCGGGCATGGTAAGCCCAGCCTTCTCCATCAGGTCCTTGCGGTACATGACGAACGAGCTCTCGCCATAGAAGGGCGCGGCATAGAGCTTGCCATCAACCGAAAGGCCACCGGCGATGGCCGGGATGATGTCGGCGGCGTCGTAGTCGGCACCAAGGTTGTCGAGCGGCAAGAGCCACTGCTGCTTGGCCCAGATCGGAACTTCATAGGTGCCGATGGTCATCACGTCGTACTGGCCACCCTTGGTGGCGATGTCGGTAGTGACGCGCTCGCGCAGCACGTTCTCTTCGAGCGTGACCCATTCGAGCTGGATATCAGGATTTTTGGCGGTGAAGTCGTCCGTCAGCTTCTGCATGCGGACCATGTCGCCATTGTTGACAGTGGCGATGGTGATGGTCTCGGCATGAGCGGCAAACGCAAGCGCGCTCGCTCCGCACAAGCCCAGGAAGAGCGTGTTCAGTTTCATCGAATTCCTCCCAAAAGCCAAAGTGAGCATTTGCCTTTGCTGTGGGCAATTATTCATCCGATGTGATTTATGTCAAGCACGAATCTGGACATGGCAATGCAGCCACCTGTCTGGCGGCGGCTTGCAGGCGCAGATGCTGGGAAATTGCGTGCGACGGCGCGCCACGCGAAGACGCGGCGACCTGGCGTTTCGGAAAGGGTGAGATTAGCCGGCGAGCAGGGCGGCTGCGGTGCGCTCGTCGGTGATCAGGCCGTTGACGAGGCGACGGGTGACAGCGGCGAGGATGCCGGGCAGCTTGCGCTCGCCCATGGCCAGCGCCACCACCAGCGAGCGCTCGCGCGACGGCAGCGGCGCCGAGGCGACGCGGTCATTGGTGATGCCGTCGATCAGCTTGCCGTCGCGGTCGAAAGCCCAGCCGACGATCTCACCGACGGCACCGGCCTTCTGCAGCGCCTTGAGTTCCGCTTCGGTGATGAAGCCGTCCTCGTAGAGTGGCGCCTGCGGGCCCATGTCACCGACGCCGACGAAAGTGACGTCGGCCTGGGCGGCGAGCGCCAGTGTCGGCTGGATCAGGGGCTGGCCGTGCAGCATGCGGCGCTCTTCGGATGACGAGGCGATTGCCGGCAAAGGCATTGGAAAACTGCGCGCCTTGATGGTGTCGGCCATGGTGAAGATGACGTTGTAGAAGGCAGCCGAACCGTCCGGCGAGATGTTGCCGGTGAGTGAAACCACCTTGTGCTGCGGGCACTCCATCGGCGACAGTTGCTCGATAGCCGCCTTCAGCGTGCGGCCAGTCCCGATTGCCATGACGATCGGCTCGGGCGAACGCAACCATTTTTCGATCTCGGCCGCCGCGGCCTGGGCGATGCCGATCGTCGTCGACGACGAATCCGGATCGCTTGGGGTGACCTCGACGAGGTCGAGCGCAAAGCGCGAGCGGAGCTTGGCGGCGAGATCGAGGCAGTTGGCGATCGGGTGGTCGACCCTGACCTTGATCAGACCTTCCGACATGGCGAGCGACACCAGCCGCTGCGCTGTCTGGCGCGAGACGCCGAGCTTGGTTGCGATCTGGTCCTGGGTGTTGCCGGCGACATAATAGAGCCAGCCGGCGCGGGCGGCCTCGTCGAGCCTTGGGTTTTCGCTCCGGGAACTCATGCGTCACGCCTCTTCAATCTGCCGAGGCAGTTTCGCAGGGTTTTCAGAAATGCGCAATTGCCCTGCAATCGCGCATTTGCTCGATAGCGATTCTGGATCGATTCTGGACAAAACGCGGCAGCCATCGCCGCGCCCCGTCGGTGCGGATCAGTCGGCGCTGGTCGGCGCCGAGGTGTCGACGACCTCGAAGTCGTGGGTGATGACGGCGGACTTGGCGAGCATCGCCGACGCCGAGCAGTATTTCTCGATCGACAGATTGACGGCGCGCTCGACCTTGGCCGGCGCCAGGCCACGGCCCTTGACGACAAAATGCATGTGGATGCGGGTGAACACCTTGGGGTCGGTGTCGGCGCGGTCGGCATCGAGCTCGACGGAGCAGTCCTCGATCGCCTCCCGGCCCTTTTCCAGGATGTGGACGACGTCATAAGCCGAGCAGCCGCCGGCACCGATCAGCATCAGTTCCATCGGGCTCGGGCCCGGCGTCTGGCCGCCCGGTTCCTTGGAGGTACCGAGCACGATCTTGTGCCCGCTGCCGGACTGACCGACGAAGGTGCGATCCTCAACCCATTTGATGCGTGCCTTCATGACGGCGATCCTTCCCTGCAAAAACGTTCCGCGAGCGCGGTCAGCGTTCATAGCCGGATGGCGGCCGGAGCGTCGAGTACCGGGCCATGCACGGGCAACTTTTTGATCCGGAAAAATCGTCGCGGACACCGATGCGAAACTTGTCTCGCCGAGCACTCGTGTGTTCGAGAGACTGTATCCCGTGCAGCCGAAAGTTGAGACGAAGGCCTGCAAGGGTGCCCGCAGAATCGGCCCCCGGCCCAGGCAGATCGAAGCCTGCCTCGCAACACAATCAGACGCATGCAAACTAAATCTTCGATCACGACATTCTGTGCGGAACTTTGCCTGTTCAGGGAAGTTGAGAGGAAGGCAAAAGGTCGAAGTGGTGTTACACTCCCTACCGACTTCGGCATTGTGAGGGTGCCATGCAAACACGTGAATCCGACGTCTTCAATCTCTTCTCGGAGATTTACAGCAGTCAGACCACCGAGGAGATGAGCCTACAGCAATACCTGCTCGCCTGCCGCGACCAGCCTGCGATGTACGCGACTGCGGCCGAGCGAATGGTCGACGCCATCGGCGCCCCCACGCTCATCGACACCAGCGCAGATCCCCGGATGGGGCGCATCTTCGCCAACCGAACAATCAAGATTTATCCGGCGTTTGCCGAGTTCTACGGCATGGAAGACACGATCGAGCGAATCGTCGGCTACTTCCGCTATGCCGCGCAAGGGCTCGAGGAACGCAAGCAGATCCTCTATCTGCTCGGCCCCGTCGGCGGCGGCAAGTCGTCGCTCGCCGAGCGGCTGAAGAAGCTGATGGAAGAGCGGCCGATCTATACGCTCAAAGTCGGCGGCCAGCTCAGCCCGATTTTCGAATCACCCCTCGGCCTGTTCCATCCCGAACGCATGGCCGACCTGCTCGAAGACAAATATGGCATCGCCCGGCGCCGGCTAACCGGTCTGATTTCGCCATGGGCGGCCAAGCGGCTCGAAGAAATCGGCGGCGACGTCTCGAAATTCTCCGTCGTCAAGCTGATGCCGTCGCGGCTGCGCCAGATCGGCATCGCCAAGACCGAGCCAGGCGACGAAAACAACCAGGACGTGTCAGCGCTTGTCGGCAAGGTCGACATCCGCAAGCTCGAAAATTTCAGCCAGGCCGACCCCGACGCCTATTCCTACAGCGGCGGGCTCAACCGGACGACGCAGGGGCTGCTCGAATTCGTCGAGATGTTCAAGGCGCCGATCAAGGTGCTCCACCCGCTTTTGACCGCGACCCAGGAGGGAAATTACAACGGCACCGAGAGCTTCGGCGCCTTCCCCTACCAGGGCATCGTGCTGGCGCACTCCAACGAGTCCGAATGGCTGCAATTCAAGAGCAACAGGAACAACGAGGCGTTCCTCGACCGCATCCTGGTGGTCAAGGTGCCCTACTGCCTGCGTGTCACCGAAGAGCGTCAGATCTACGAGAAGCTGCTGCGCGAAAGTGAACTGGTGAGCAATCCATGCGCACCCGAGGTGCTCGACATTTTGAGCCGCTTCACCGTATCGACGCGGCTCTCCGAACACGAGAACTCTCCGCTCTACACCAAGATGCGCGTCTATGACGGCGAGAACCTGAAGGATGTCGACCCCAAGGCCAAGTCGATGCAGGAGTATCGCGACGCTGCCGGCGTAGACGAAGGCATGAACGGCGTCAGCACGCGCTTTGCCTTCAAGGTGCTGTCGGAGACCTTCAACTACGACACCAAGGAGATCGCCGCCGATCCGGTACATCTGATGTATGTGCTCGAACAGGCGATCAAGCGCGAGCAGTTCCCAGGCGAGATCGAATCCTCCTATCTCGATTTCATCAAGTCGGAAATCGCGTCTCGCTACGCCGAGTTCATCGGCCACGAGATCCAGAAGGCCTATCTCGAATCCTACAGCGAATACGGCCAGAACCTGTTCGACCGTTACATCGCCTACGCCGACGCCTGGATCGAGGATCAGGATTACAAGGACCCCGACACCGGCCAGATTCTCAACCGCGGCATTCTCGACTCGGAACTGTCGCAGATCGAGAAGCCGGCCGGCATCGCCAACCCCAAGGACTTCCGCAACGAGGTGGTGAAGTTCACGCTGAGGGCGCGCGCCAAGAACAATGGCCGCAACCCGTCGTGGACGAGCTACGAGAAGCTGCGCGAGGTGATCGAGAAGCGGATGTTCGGCCAGGTCGAGGACCTGCTGCCGGTGATCAGCTTCGGCGCCAAGCGCGACAGCACCACCGAGAAACAGCATGCCGAATTCGTCGAGCGCATGACAGAGCGCGGCTACACGCAGCGTCAGGTCAGGCGACTTGTCGATTGGTACATGCGGGTCAACAAGGCAGGCTGACCGGAAGCGAGTGGGGACCACATGCCGAACTTCATAGATCGGCGCCTCAACCCCAAGGACAAGAGCCTTGGCAACAGGCAGCGTTTTTTGAGGCGCGCCCGAGATGAGTTGAAACGAGCGATCAACGAACGGGTCAGGTCCGGCAAGATCGATGCGGTGGGGGAAGACCAGGTCATCCCGATCCCGCGCAAGGGGATTGGGGAGCCGACGTTCCAACGCGCACCGCATTCGGGCCGCCGGGAGGAGGTCCTTCCCGGCAACAAGACCTTCGGCACCGGCGACCGTATTCCACGCCCGGCGGCAGGCAGCGGCAAGGGCTCGGACCCTTCGTCATCTGGAGAGGGCGAGGACGATTTCCAGTTCGTGCTGTCGCGCGAAGAAGCGCTCGACCTGTTCTTCGAAGACCTCGAGCTGCCCGATCTGGTCAAGCTCAACCTCAAGGAAGTGGTGACGTTCCGGCCGCGCCGGGCCGGCTTCACGATGAGCGGCAACCCGACAAGCATCAGCGTCGGACGTACGATGTTCAACAGCTTTGGCCGGCGCATCGCGCTGCGACGACCGAAGCAAGCCGAGATTGACGCGCTCGCGGCGGAGCTCGCAAAGCTGGAGGGTGAGAGGCGGCCGAGCGCCGCCATCCTGCAACGCATCGCGGCCTTGCGCGAGGAGATCGCAACACTCGCGCGGCGGCGAAAGCTGATTCCCTATATCGACCCCATCGACATCCGCTTCAACCGGTTCGAGCCGCAGCCGGTGCCCAATGCCAACGCCGTGATGTTCTGCCTGATGGACGTCTCGGGCTCCATGGGTGAGCGTGAGAAAGATCTTGCCAAGCGCTTCTTCGTTTTGCTGCACCTGTTCCTCAAGCGGCGCTACGCCAAGACTGACATCGTCTTCATCCGCCACACGCATGAAGCTTCGGAGGTCGACGAGGACACTTTCTTCTACAGCACCCAGAGCGGCGGCACGGTGGTCTCCACAGCACTCGACGAGATGCTGCGCGTGATCCGTGAACGCTATCCCGCCAAGGAGTGGAACATCTACGCCGCGCAGGCTTCCGACGGCGACAACATCCCCAACGATTCGGAAAAGTGCGTGTCGATGCTCGACAGCACGCTGATGCGGCTTTGCCAGTACTACGCCTATGTCGAGATCATAGACGAGCGCGAAAGCGAGATGTTCCGCCACGCCGACAACGGCACGTCGCTGTGGAATGCCTATCGCGAAGTCAGCGCCGAGTGGCCGAATTTCGAGATGACGCGCATCGCCAAGCCGTCCGACATCTATCCCGTCTTTCATGAGTTGTTCGCCAAAGCGCCAGCCCCGGCAAAACGCGGATGAGGATGCAAGTTGGAAAAACGTTCGAAAACGTTGCCGCTTCTGTTCACCAGTTCCGACTGGAACTTTGACGACCTGTCGCGCGCCTATGACGCGATCCGCGAGATCGCGGTCAACGAACTTCGCCTCGATTTCTACCCCAACCAGATCGAGGTCATCTCGTCGGAGCAGATGCTCGATGCCTATTCCTCGATCGGCATGCCGCTGATGTACCAGCACTGGTCCTTCGGCAAGCATTTCGTCCACGAGTCCAATCTCTACCGCAAGGGACGGATGGGGCTCGCCTATGAGCTGGTGATCAATTCCAATCCCTGCATCACCTATCTCATGGAAGAGAACACCATGGCGCTTCAGACGCTTGTCATCGCGCATGCGTCGTTCGGCCATAACCACTTCTTCAAGAACAACTACCTGTTCCAACAATGGACCGACGCCGGCGCAATCCTCGCCTATATGGAGTTCGCCAAGAGCTTCATCGCCCGCTGCGAGGAACGCTACGGCCCGGGTGCCGTCGAGGCTGTACTCGACGCTGCGCACGCGCTGATGCCACAGGCGGTGTTCCGCTATCGCCGCCGTCCGCGCCTGTCGGTCGAGCGCGAGCGGGCGCGCATCCGCGAGCGGCTGGAGCATGAGGAGCGCACCTTCAGCGACCTGTGGCGCACCCTGCCGCAAGCCGCCGAAGCCGAGGCGCCGCGCGAGGTCGAAACCGACATGTCGGAACGGCAATCGGCGATCGAGTATCCCGAGGAAAACCTGCTCTACTTCCTGGAAAAATACAGTCCGGTGCTCAAAGCCTGGCAGCGCGAGATCCTGCGTATCGTCCGCGTCATCGCGCAGTATTTCTACCCGCAGCGGCAGACCAAGGTGATGAACGAGGGCTGCGCCACCTTCGTCCACTACACCATCATGAACAGCCTCTACGACAAGGGCCAGATCAGCGAAGGCACGATGCTGGAGGTGCTGCAGAACCACTCCAACGTGGTGTTCCAGCCCCATTTCGACGACCCGCGCTATGGCGGGCTCAATCCCTACACGCTGGGCTTCAACATGATGCGGGACATCCAGCGCATCTGCACCGAGCCGACGGCTGAGGACCGCGACTGGTTTCCCGACTTCGCCGGTAACGGCGACTGGTGCGGCACCCTGCTCGACGCCTGGGCGACACACCGCGACGAATCCTTCATCCGGCAGTTCCTGAGCCCGGCGCTGATCCGCGACATGCGGCTTTTTTCGCTGCAGGAAGAATCCTCGGATCCCTATTACGAGGTGACGGCGATTCATGACGAGCGCGGCTACGAACGCGTGCGCTCGAGCCTCGCCAACAGCTACGATGTCGGCATGACCCAGCCCGACATCCAGGCGGTGGATGCCGACCTCAAGGGCGACCGCAAGCTGCGCCTCAAGCACACGGTGCACAATGGGGCTACGCTGGTCGAGGAAACCCGCAACGAGACGATGCGCTACATCCAGCGGCTCTGGGGCCACGAGGTCAGCCTCGTCGGCGTCGATGCCCAGACCGAAAAGGTGCTCTACGAAGTCTCGTCCAAGGAACTGGGCGAGAAGGCCTGAGCCTAGACCATCTCACGCAACTCCGGACGGAAAACCGCTACGCACTTTTGCCGGACTTCAGGCCAGCGCCGCTTTCATCTTGCGCACGATACCTGCGTCGGTGTGCTTTGGCCGCGGCGCGACAAAGCCGAGTTCCAGTGCCTTGCCGGCCGGCGCGTCTGATACCACCGAGCAGGAGGAGTGAATCTCGCGCAGCGTCAGCCGCGCCTTGATTGCACCGACAGTCTCGAGATTGACGCCCGAACCCGGCATGATGACGATACGGTCCCGCGCGTGGTCGAAGCACGCGGCCAGCGCGTCGAGCCCCTTCAGCGCAGTGGTTTCGCCTCCCGAGGTAAGGATGCGCTCGAAGCCGAGTTCGACGGCGAACTCCACCGCCTCACTGAAGTCAGGCCCGGCAAGATCGAAGGCGCGATGCAGGGTCATGCCGAGCCCCTTGGCGTGGCCCGCCAGGCGCGAAAGCACCTCGTGATCCAGCGCGCCATCCCGCCTGTTGGCGCCGAGCACGACGCCTGCCAGACCTGCGGCACGTACGGCGTCGATGTCGGCCAGCAAGGTTACGACATCCGCGTCGTCGAAGACGAAGTCGCCGGGGCGCGTGCGGATCATCGCATAGACCGGGATCGGCGCCCTGGCGGCAAGGGCCATCAGCCCGTGCGACGGGGTCAGGCCACCAGTTTCGAGCGCAGCACAGAGCTCGATGCGGTCGGCGCCGCCTTCAATCGCCGCGGCCAGGCTTTGCGGGCTGTCGACGCAGACTTCGAGGTGGATCTTCTCAGACATGAGCGAGTTCCTGGTATCCGACGGCTGACGCGCCGATGAGGCCCGGCTCGGTGGTCAAGGCTGCCTTGACCAGCAGCGGGCTTTGCGAGCGCCGCAGCGTGCGGCTGCGCACCTGATTGTCGAGCCGCTCGATCAATTCGGGCACGTTGGACAGGCCGCCACCGACGGGAACGACTGAGGCGCCGATAATGTTCATGGTCAGCGCCAACGGCACGCCGACGAGTTCAAGATAGACCTCCATCGTGCGGCGCGCCTTCTGCTCGCCTTCGCGCCAACGGTCGATGACGTCGGTGCTCGACAGCGCTTCACCACAAAGGAAATGATGCAGCTTCTCGACCCCGCGCGCGCCGCCGATCGTGTCGACGCAGCCGACCTGGCCGCAGCCGCAGACGAAATGCGGGATGTCGACCGGCGGCGTGCCGACCCTTGTCGCGAGCGCCTGGCCGTGGCCCCACTCGCCGGCATAGCCGCCAGCACCGGTGACCAGGCGCCCGTCGATGACCAGGCCGCCGCCGACGCCTGTTCCCAGGATGATGCCGAAGACGTTGCGATGGCCGCGCCCTGCCCCTTCAGTCGCCTCGGCCATGGCAAAACAATCGGCATCGTTTGCGATCCAAACCGGCAGGCCGACCCTGGATTGGAGATCGGCGGCAATGATGCGCCCGTCAATGCAAGGGATGTTGGCGCATTTCAGGCTGCCGGAGGCAGGATCGACGACGCCGGCTATCGAAATGGATACGCCCCGGGTGCGATCGCGGTCCATCGCCACACGCTCGGCGATGACGGCGGCGAAGGCGCTGAAATCATCAAGCGGCGTTTTGACCCGGTCGATGATCTCGATTTTGCCGGCCGACAGCGCCCGGGCGCTTTTTATCGTTGAACCACCAATGTCGAAGCAGGTAAGCATGAAATAAGTTCCCGGGTAGATGATTGCTGCGGGACGTCTGGCCACGGCGCCCGAATTTCAAGACGACAACTCGCAAAGGCACTTATGGACAGTTCGCGCAAACGACGCACCTCGCCGACCATCGCCGATGTCGCCGAGCTTGCCGGCGTGTCGCGCGCGATCGCCTCGCGGGCGCTGTCGAGCGAAATTCGACCCGTCTCCGCCGACAAGCGCGCGCGTGTGCTTGAAGCAGCAGACAAGCTCGGCTTCAAGCCCAATCTTCTGGCGCGCAGCCTGACTACCAAGACGGTCAACCTGATCGCCGTCATCGTCAACCACATCCACGACTTCTCCGACCTCGACCTGTTCGACTTGTTGATCAGCGACATCCAGTCGATCGGCAAGCAGGTGATCTTCCTGCGCGTCGGCTCCGTCGAACGCATCGAGGAGTTCCTGCGCAACGGCGTCGCCTATCATGTCGATGCCGCACTGGTGTTTTCCGACTTCGCCGACGCCGAAAGCGTGCGCAAGATGTTCCGCAGCGACGACGTTCTGATGCTCAACGGCATGCATGACGGCTCGTCTCCTTCAGTCGTGCCCGATGAGGCGACCGGCATAGCGGGAGCTGTCGCCGACGCCGCCAGCAAGGGGGTGGCGACAGCAGCACTTGTGACCGGCCGTGTGTCTTCGCCGGTCGAACAGCAGCGCATTGCCAACTACAAGGCCGAGATGGCGAAGCGCGACATCAGACTGGTTGCAGAACTGCGCGGCGACTACTCCTACCAGAGCGGCCGCAGCGTCGCGTTATCGCCCGAATGGCCTACGACCGACGCGGTGTTCTGCACCTCCGATGCGATGGCCATGGGGATCATGGATGTTCACCGTGATGCCTTTCCGGGTAACAGGCCCGAGCGGTTCCGGCTCTACGGCTTCGACAATCTGTCGCTGACCGATTTCGAAGCCTATCCGATCTCGTCGATCGGCTACGACAAGAAGACCTATGTCGGCGAAATCCTGCGCTTTCTTGCGACGCCCGAGCAGTTTGACAACGGCGGTGCCGAGGTGACGGTGCCGACCTTCTTCGTGCCGCGCGCGACGTCGTAGGCACTGGTGGTGCATCCTGCGGGCTCGCAGAACGCACCGCCTACCCCTCCCCACAGGGAGAGGGGCGCAGTTGGTAGCAATTACCAGAGCGGGGTCAGTGCCGGCGGGTTTGCGGTTTCGCCCCACCACTTCTTGTAGTTGGTCTCGTAGGCGCCGCTCTGGATGTAGTCGGACACGAACATGTCGATCCAGCGAACGAAGCCCTCGTCGCCCTTGGCAACAGCGATGCCGATCGGGTCGTTCGAGTGCAGGCCCGGCAGCGTCACCAGGTTCTCGTTCTTGGTGGCGAGGTAGTCGAGCAGCGAGGAGTCTTCGATCGCAGCATCGACGCGCTTCTGCTGCAACAGCAGCACGCCTTCAGGCGAGAAGTTGTCGGTGTAGACGAGCTCGGCCTCAGGTGCTGCGTTCTTGATGAAGGTCTCGCCGGTCGAGCCACGGCCGACGACGATCTTCTTGCCGGCGAGGTCTTCGAGCGAGGTGATGCCGGCGTCCTTCTGGACGATGATGCGCAGGCCCGCGCGGTTGTAGGGGATCGAGAAATCGACAGACTTGGCGCGCTCGAGCGTTGCCGAGGTATTGGCAACGGCGATGTCGATCTGGCCGGAAACCAGCATCGAGATGCGGGCGTCGCCCGAGACGTCGACGAACTCGACCGGCACGCCGAGCTTTTCGGCGAGCTGGGTGGCGACGTCGACGTCATAACCGACAGGGTTGTTCTGGGCATCGCGGAAGCCGATCGGCTCGCCGCCAAGCGACACGCCGATGCGCACGGTGCCGCGCTCGCGGATCTCGTCGATCTTGCCGGCCTGGGCAGCGCCGGTGGCGGCGAGCCCCACGGCCAGCGCCATGCCGGCCAGTTTCGTGATCAGGTTCTTCATTTTCCCTCTCCCTCGGGTTGTTAGGATGTGAACGGTTCGGCGAAGCGATGCTCCGGTTCAGGCAGGTCGGTGTCCCAGAACCAGTATTTGATCTGCTCTTCGCAATTCAGGCTGACGACCTTGTGATTGCCCTTGGCATCAAGCGCGTGGATGACGACGCCGGCAAGGAAGCCACTTTTCAGCTCGCGGAGCTCTTCGATGGCGAGCGCGATGGCCTGCTCCAGCGAATGGCCAAGGCGCATCGCCAGCACGATGGTGCGGGCGGTGCCGCAGCGCATGGTCATCTCGCCAGTGTGCGTGCAGGCGGCAGCACCAAAGCGGCTGTCGGCATAGAAGCCGGCGCCGGGGATCGGCGAGTCGCCGAGACGGCCGGGATATTTCCAGGCCCAACCGGACGTCGAGGTCACGACGTTGAGCCCGCCG
This sequence comes from Aminobacter aminovorans, assembly GCF_900445235.1. Taxonomy (NCBI): domain Bacteria; kingdom Pseudomonadati; phylum Pseudomonadota; class Alphaproteobacteria; order Hyphomicrobiales; family Phyllobacteriaceae; genus Aminobacter; species Aminobacter aminovorans. Next base: position 208,493 of record NZ_UFSM01000001.1, read on the forward strand.
AGGCTGTCCTTGGAAAGGAACACGGTGGTGTCGCGCACACGCTCGGGATCGGTGATGGTGCGGCTCAGCGGCGCGAGCGCGATGTCCGGGAACTTCGCCAGCTCTTCAGGCGACAATTCCTTTTCGAGCCGCTGCCACCAGACGCGCTTGCTGTCTTCGAAGAGCGTCTGGTCGACGCCAAAGCCGATCTCGGTGGCGAAACGGCGGGCGCCGTCGCCGGTCAGCATGACATGCGGCAGGCGTTTCATCACTTCGTGGGCAAGTGCGGCGACCGGAATGGTGTCGGGTACCGCACCGACCGAGCCCACTTCGCGCGTCGTGCCGTCCATGACGCCGGCGTCGAACTCCATACGGCCAAGCATGTTCGGCCAGCCGCCGAAGCCGACCGAGCGGACCTTGACCTCGCGCTCGACTTCGCTGATGCCGGCGACCATGGCATCTATGCCGTGGCTGCCACGTTTCAGGAGTTCGACGCTCTTGGAGAAACCGGGCCAGGCCTCGGAATTGGCAAGCAGGATCATTTCAGTCTTTACGCATCTTGGAGAGGAACTGGGCCACGCGGGGCAGGGCCATGCCCGTGGCGGAGAAGAAGTCTTCGGTCGGCAGGTCGGCGATGAGCTGGCCCTTGTCGAGGAAGGCGATGCGCGACGAGATGGAGCGCGCGAACTCGATCTCGTGGGTGACGAACACCATCGTCGTGCCGCCCTTGGCGAGCTTGGCCAGGATCGACAGAACTTCGGACGTCATCTCGGGGTCGAGCGCGCTCGTCACCTCGTCGAGCAGCAGGTAGCTCGGCTTCATGGCGAGCGCCCGGCAGATGCCGACGCGCTGGCGCTGGCCGCCTGACAGCTGCGAGGGATAGGCGTCGGCGCGCTCGGTTAGCCCGACGGAGTGCAGCAGCTCGCGCGCCTCTGCCTCAGCCTGCTTGCGCGGCACCTTCAGCACTTCGACCGGGGCAAGCGCCACGTTCTGCACCGCCGTCATGTGCGGGTAGAGGTTGAACAGCTGGAACACAGTGCCGGAGCGCTTGCGCGCCTCGCTCAGCTCACGCGGCTTCGAGACGTCGAAGCCGTCGACCGTGATCTTGCCGGCGTCGATCTTCTCCAGGCCATTGATGCAGCGGATCAGCGTCGACTTGCCCGAGCCGGACGAGCCGAGCACCGAGACGACCTCGCCCTGGCGGATCTCAAGGTCGATGCCGTTGAGGACAGTGGCGGCGCCGAAGGCTTTGCGCAGGCCGGTGATGCTGATCATTTACAGACCCTTCCAGGCGGTATGGGCGCGAAGCCGCTTCTCGAAGCGCGCGCCGGCATAGGTCACCAGCTTGGCGGTGAGGTAGTAGAGCAAGCCTACGGCGGTCCAGACGATGAACGGCTTCAGCGTGCGCAGGTTGAGGATGTTGCCTACCTTGGTCAGGTCCATCACGCCGATGACCGAGATCAGCGAGGTGACCTGCAACTGGTTGACCAGCAGGCCCGTCAGCGGCCCGATGGCGAAGGCGGTTGCCTGCGGCGCAATCACCCGGCGCAGGATCTGCCAGCGCGTCAGGCCGAAGACACGCGCAGCCTCTATCTGGTCGCGACCAACGGACTCGATGGCCGAGACGGCGATGACATAGATGAAGGCGGCACTGTTACCGGACAGCGTGATGACGGCGGCTTCGGTCGGCGTGACGTTGATCTTGAGGAAAGCCGGCAGGCCGAAGAACACCAGGAACAGCTGTACCAGCACAGGCGAATTTTTCAGCAGCTCGGCAATGAAGGTGACGAGTTGCATCAGCACCGGCACGCGGTAGAAGCGGACCACCGCCCAAGCCGTCCCGATGACGAGGCCGATCAGGGTGGTCGAAACGAACAATGCCAGCGAAACGCCGAGGCCCTGCAGCAGCAGGATGATGTCGAACGGTGTGAAATCCCCGTAGCGCATCAGACAGCTCCCTCTTCCTGGTGACGGTTGAGGTAGCGGTGCAGCATGCCGATCAGGATCGACACGGAATAGGTCAGTGCGGCGTAAGCGACGAGCAGGACGAAGTAGACCTCGAACGGGCGGAAGGTGTTCGAGGCCACGATCTTGGCCGAGCCGGTCAGCTCGTTGAGCGTGATTGTCGACAGGATCGACGAGGTCAGGATCAGGTTGATGAAGACCGAGCCTAATGGCCTCACCGAGGCGCGCAGGGCAATCGGCAGAATGATCTTACGGAAGATGGTTGTCTTCCTGAGACCGCTGACCTGCGCTGCCTCGATGACGCCCGGGTCGATTGCCAGGATGCCCGAGCGGATGACGTCAGAAGTGAAAGCGCCGCCGGCGATCGACAGCGCGACGACGCCGGTCGTGAAGGCGTCGATGTAAATGCCGATCTCGGGCAGGCCGAAATAGAAGAAGAACAGCTGCACGATGAACGGGATGTTGCGGAAAATGTCGATATAGACGGCAGCCAGCCGGTTGAGCAGCGGCGAGGCCGACGTTCGCATCGCGCCGACGACGAGGCCCAGCACCAGCGAACCGACAACGGCAAGAGCGCAGGCCTGCAATGTCAACCACGCCCCATCCAGCAGGAAGGGGATATGCTTGGCGAGGATCGACAGATCGAACTTCAAGCGGCACGTTCCCAAGAGTGAAACCGGTTTCACTCTGCAAAACAGCCAAGGCGATGTCAACGCCTCGACAGGCTGAGTTGCAGTTTTTTCGTCGGGGAACGTCCCGCCGAGTGCCTCGGTTCGCCGCCCCTGCGACCGGCCGGTGGGACAATGTCTCAACTCTTATGTGTTCGATTTACAATTTGTTAGGGGCGCTGCCTCGTTTGCGACCAATCGTCATTTTAGCAACCGCTCATTAACCGACACACGTCATCCTTTTTCTACGCATCGGGGACTACCACTGTGAAAAGTATCGTCGCGCTGATCGCGCTATCGGCGTCGTTTGCCTCTACGCTTGCTGCCCAGGCCGGAACGACCATGGAGACCAAGGGTAAGGCTTTTGCGCCGCCTGCATTCGCCTCGTTCTGCGGCCGTGAGCCGGGCCTGTGCAGCACATCCGGCGGCAGCAAGGTTGTTGCCTTGCACGCCGACCTCAAGTCCGAACTCAAGCAGATCAACCGCGCCGTCAATTCGCGCATCAAGGAACGCAACGATATCGGCGATGACTGGCGCGTGCCGGTTTCATCAGGCGATTGCGAGGATTTCGCGATCCTGAAGAAGCGCGAATTGCTGAAGCGCGGCTGGCCGGCCTCGGCGTTGCTGCTGACCGTGGCGCGCTATCGTGGCCAGGGTCACACGGTCCTGACCGTGCGCACCAGCGAAGGCGATCTGATCCTCGACAACCTGACCAGCTCGGTTCGCGACTGGTCGAGCACGCCCTACAGCTATTTCGCCCGCCAGGCGCAAGGCAACGGCAGAAGCTGGGAACGGATTGGCGCCGCCAAGCCGATCCTGTCGACCGCGTTCGGCGGCTGACGCCCTCTCCCGAACTTCAGCCTCGACGTTCGAGTAGGATGGTCGGTTCACCGTGATAGGTAGTTCGACCAGTCTCGCGGTAGCCGTTCTTCTCGGCGACACGCAGCGACGCGCCGTTGGCCGGATCGATGATGCAGACTGTGTGGCCGGCAAATCGGCTGTCGGCCCAGCGCACGAAAGCGCCAACTGTCTCGCTCGCAATGCCCTTGCCATGCATGTCGGCGGCAAAACCCCAGCCAGCCTCGGGAATGCCTTCGATCGAAGGGACGATTTCCCGCTTCAGGTCATGGAAGCCGCACTCGCCGATGAAGCGGCCGCTGGCCTTTTCCTCGACGGCCCAGAATCCATAACCGATCAGCGACCAGGAGCCGGCGTGGCGCAGGAAGCGCTGCCAGCTTTCCTCTCGCGTCCGCGGCTTGGCGATGAAGCGGGTAACGACCGGATCGGCCCACATCGCGGCATAGGCATCGAAGTCGTCGATGCGATGCGGCCGCAGGATGGTGCGCTCGGTCTCGATGACGGGAATGTCGGCAAGGGAAAAGGCGGCCATCGAGATGCTCCGTGAACGATGGACGCCGGTCTAGCACAGATGATCGGGCAGTCAGCAGGCCAGAACATGGCAACGCTGTCCGCCAGCGCGCTGACTTCTATGTGTCATGCCCGCTTTCGGGACCTTGCTCTAGCCGCTCCAGACCATCCGCATGCAGACGCTGCCGCGCGCGAGTTCGACGAGCATCTTGTCCAGCCGTTTGCGGCGCGTCGTTTCGAGTTTGGCCTGGCTGATCCAGCCGAGATAGTCGTTGCGCTGGTAGTCGGGCCGCGCCTCATATGCCTCGGTCAGACCACGTGAAACAAGTTCGCCGCGGACCCAGTCAGTCATCGGATTGATCTGTCGCGTCAGCGCCATGGTCGAAACGTGTATTTCCTCAGTCTCGTCGTCAATTCGACAAGTGACAGACAGCTGACATTTGCCTCGTCATATGCTTGCCCTGGGTCCGTTGCTAGGGTGCCGCGGCGAGTCGCATCACGAGGCACTGATGACTGACATTATCCTGACCATCATTCACCACCTTCTGGCATTCACCCTTGCGGGCGTGCTCGCTGCCGAGGTGATACTGGTTCGCCCCGGACTCGGCCGGCGCAATCTCGCACTGCTCGGACGCATCGACGCGGTCTATGGTGGACTGGCAGCACTGCTGGTGCTCATCGGCGCGTCGCGTGTCTATTTCGGGCTGAAGGGCTGGGAGTTCTATATCTACAACCCGACCTTCTGGGCCAAGATGGTGGCTTTCGCGGCAGTCGGGCTGCTGTCCATCGCACCTACGATCCGCATCGCGCGCTGGCGCGGGGCCGGCGGTGGCGAGGCTTACGTCGTTCCGGACGCCGAGATCGCCAGGGTGCGCAGTTTCCTCAAGGCCGAGATCGCCGTTTTCGCTCTCATTCCGATCCTTGCCGCAGCTATGGCGCGCGGCTACTGAGCCGCCGCTTCCGCGACCTCGATCGGATCGATGTCGTCGAGAGGCACCAGCGGCGCCGGTTCGCTCGTCGACTTTTCCGGAGACTTGCAAATGTCGGCGATGACGCAACGCCAGCAATCGGGCTTGCGCGCCTTGCAGACATAACGGCCATGCAGGATCAGCCAGTGATGGGCATGACGCATGAATTCATCGGGGATGATCTTCACCAGCGTATCTTCGACCTGCTCGGGTGTTTTGCCAGGTGCCAGCCCGATACGGTTGCCGATGCGCAGGATATGGGTGTCGACGGCCATGGTGTGTTGGCCGAAGGCCATGTTGAGGACGACATTGGCGGTCTTGCGGCCGACGCCGGGCAGTTCGACGAGCTGGTCGCGGTCGTCGGGCACCTCGCCGCCATGGTCGCGGATCAGCGCCTCGGACAGGGCGATCACGTTCTTGGCCTTGTTGCGCCACAAGCCGATGGTGCGGATGTGCTGGCCGACGCTCTCCTCACCCAGCGCCAACATCTTCTCGGGCGTATCGGCGATGGCAAACAGCGTGCGCGTCGCCTTGTTAACGCCGGCGTCGGTCGCCTGCGCCGACAACACCACGGCTACCAGCAGCGTGAACGCATTGACGTGCTCGAGCTCGCCCTTGGGCTCAGGCCGCTGGACCGAAAAGCGGCGAAAGATCTCGCTTACTTCTGCCGCCGAGTAGAGCGAACGGCGGCGCTTGGCACGTGGCTTGGCGCCAGTGGTCGACATGCGACCATTGGGCGAGGCCTTTGGCTTATCTTTGGGCTTGGGGTTTTTCATCGCCTCTCTATAATTAGTCGTCATGAGCGAGACAAACGCCAGTTTTGTTGCCGACGAGCCCTTCTTCAAAGCTCTTCTGTTGCCGCACCGCTCGCTCGGGCGCACCGGCTTTCTGATCCTGATGGGTACGCTTACCTCCGGCTGGATCGTCATCGGCGCCATCCTCCTGAGCCACGGTGCCTGGCCGATCTTCGGTTTCCTCGGCCTCGATATTGCAGCCCTATATGTCGCCTTCCGGCTCAACTATCGCGCCGCCCGTGCCCGCGAGGAAGTCAGCGTCTCCCGCACCAGCCTGGACATCGTGAAGACCGCCCCTTCAGGCAAATCGGAGCAATATCACTTCAATCCGTTCTGGGCACGATTCCAAGTTTCACGTCATGACGAGATCGGCATCACCGACATGGCCGTCGAGACGCGTGAAAAAAGCGTCGCGATCGGCAGTTTCCTCAATCCCGACGATCGCGAGAGCTTTGCCACTGCGTTTTCGCGGGCTCTTGCAACCGCAAGGAGCAGATGAGCAGGAATCGGGTGGGAAATACCCACGGCCAACGCGATATTGGCGTCCAAGGAGATCAAGCCATGAACGCCCAGACGCAGATGAAGCCCATTGCCACATTGCAGCACGACATTACCCCGACCGGCTCGGAATACGAGACTGTGCGCCGGGTGATCGAGAAGATCAGCCTCGACTATCGCGACCAGCCTTCGCTTGAGGCGCTGGCCTCCGCGGTCGGCGAAACGCCGACAAGCCTGCAGAAGCTGTTCAGCCGCTGGGCCGGCCTGTCGCCGAAAGCCTTCCTGCAGGCGGTGACACTCGACCACGCCCGGAAGCTGCTCGATGACGGTCTGCCGCTGCTCGAAACCTCGTTCGAAGTCGGCATGTCGGGACCGGGCCGCCTGCACGACCTGTTCGTCACCCATGAAGCGATGTCGCCGGGGGACTACAAGACGCGTGGCGCAGGCCTCACGATCCGCTACGGCTTCCACATTTCGCCCTTCGGCGTGGCGCTCGTCATGGTCACCGACCGCGGTCTCGCCGGCCTGTCGTTCAACGACGCCGGAGAAGAGCGCGCCGCCTTTGCCGACATGTCAGGCCGCTGGCCGAATGCCACCTATGTCGAGGACATGGGTGCGACCGCACCTTATGCCGCGCACATCTTCGACCCGGCCCGCTGGCGCCAGGACCAGCCCTTGCGCGTGGTCATGATCGGCTCCGACTTCCAGGTGCGCGTGTGGGAAGCGCTGCTCAAGATCCCGATGGGCCGGGCCTGCAGCTATTCGGCAATCGCCTCGGAAGTCGGCTCGCCCAAGGCAAGCCGGGCGGTCGGTGCGGCGGTGGGCGCCAACCCCCTGTCGTTTGTGGTTCCCTGCCACCGGGCACTTGGAAAGTCAGGCGCGCTGACCGGTTATCACTGGGGCCTGACGCGCAAACGGGCTATTCTGGGTTGGGAGGCGGGACAACTGACCGCTGCGGACGCGAAAACAGCCGTGGCCCGAACAGGTTGATGCACAAGCCCGCGATCACGAGACTGGACGCGACAAGTTTCCAGTCTTGCAGCGGCTCGCCAAGCAACACCGCCGAACCGAGAAAACCGAAAACCGGCACCAGCAAGGTGAAGGGCGCCACCGTCGAGACAGGATAGCGCGCCAGCAGCCCGCTCCAGGCGGCAAAGCCGAACAGCGTCGAGAGATAGACGATGTAGGCGATCGAGCCGGCCGAGGCCCAGTCCAGCTCGGTGAAGCTGCTCACGAAATGCTCCGGGTCGAGAATCAGCGCCACGGCCAGCAGCGGCGGCAAGGCAAACAGGCTGCCCCAGACGACGAGGCCGAGCACGTTGGGTGCCATGGCGGCACGCTGCGAAATCTGCTTGGAAACGACGTTGCCGCCGCCCCAGGCAGCAGCAGCCGCGATCAGCAGCAACAATCCGGCCATGGTCACGTCGCCACCGATATGCAGCCCAACCAGCCCAACGCCGCTGAACGCCAGCGCAGCTCCAGCCAGTTGCCAAGGTGTCGGCCGCTCGCCGAGCAGGAGCATCGACAAGGCGATGGTGAAGAACACCTGCAGCTGAAGGATTAGCGACGACAGTCCGGCGCTCATGCCGATCTTCATTCCGGTGAACAGGAAGCCGAACTGCAGCGCAAAGGTCAGAAAGCCGTAGGCGGCAATCATCGACAGCGGCACGTTCGGACGCTTGATGAAAAACACCCATGGGAAGGCGGCGAGAAAGAAGCGCGCGACACCGAGCGCCAATGGCGACACCTGCTTGAGGCCGATCTTGATGATGGCGAAGTTGACGCCCCAGATCAGAACGATGCTCAAGGCGAGCAGCAGATGGCGCGGCCGCATGGTTCAATTTTCCTGACACTACCGATCAAATATTTGAATTTATTGACTTTTTAATCTACACGATGATGCCCGGATGGAAAAGACCTGCCCCTTGCGCCGGCTTCGGGTTTCATCTCCGGCCACGGTCGATCGCGCTCGTTGGCGAGAAGTGCGTTGAGGCGGCTGATGGACTATTGGTTGGTGGAGCGGCATGATCCGCAGATTCGGAAGGAACGCCCATGCCTGCAAAATTTGAAAATACGACCAAAACACCGAACCTGATCAACGTGCACATCAACGCGCTGGAGCCGGGGAACCTTATTGTTCGTCTTGAGTATGTGACCTCCCAGGAGCACATTGAGCGGGTTCGTCGTGGAGAGGCCACGGCTGAGAGTGTGGAACTCCTGATAAAGCCGCACCAGGCACGGAAAATCGCAGAAGGCCTCGTCCGCCAGGCGGACCTGATCGAAGCGTCAAGGCAACCCAGTGGCGGCTCCAAGCAGTAGCACCGATCTGCAAATGATGGCGGCCCGCCTCCGGCGGTGACGAACGCATCGCGTTCCAGGCGGCCCTTTTCAAGCTCCATCTACTCCGCCGGGTCACTAATCTTCATTGGTTGGTTGCACCTGGCTGACTGGCGCCCGCTGCTGTTGTTTCAACCGCGGGCCGGACGCCGCATAAGCTCGTATGCTTGTGCTGCGCGCCATGGCGAGATTATATCAGCCATCGATCATATTGTTTGAAGGGAGACTGCGGCAAAATCTCGCCATGCTTAGTCGACGAGCATATTCTTGCTGCTGTGGACCATATTCACCTCACGGCTGGCTCAAACGTGACGCACAGATACTTGACGGCATGGCCGCTTATTTCGAGAAAATAATCTGCTTCTATAAAACAATTTCAAAAATATACTTTAATTCAACACAGCAAACGAGATTGACGCCGTGTCGAAAATCTCGAAATCATGTAGAATAAATTATATGCATACAAACGAACTTTTGGGCAGAGTTTGGCGTTAATATCAAATTAACCATACTGGATCACCGTCACCTCCAGGACAGATGCATTTTTCGCGGTCCCGGAGAGCATAATGAAATACTGCATTCTCACTGCAGGGATTGCCGTAGCGGCCTGCTCGATTGCCCAGCCGGCGCTCGCGGCCACCGGCAACGTAACCTTCAACGGCACTGTCGCGGCAATCTGCACGCTGGTCGTCACCAATGGCAGCGGCACGATGACAGTGAGCCCAGGCCTGCAATCGTTGAGCTCGCACAATGCCGGCGGCGTGGCCGGCACCATCACGGCCACCACAACGGGCAATGTTGCGATCAGCATTGGCGCGCCAACTGCAATCACCGTGCCGCCGGCCGATGTCACCCCGATCACCTGGGCGCCGACCTATTCGGTGGCGGGCGCCCATACGGTTGCGGAAACAGGGGCCTCCTCCAATCTGTCGACGCCTGGCGTCGACACTGTCACCGTCCACCTGACCGGCACCAAGACCGGCTCCGACATCTTCGCCGCCGGCAACTACTCGGCCACAGTCACGGTCACTTGCCAGTAGGCTAGACAAGAACGACAGGGAGAGCTTGATGTTACGCAGTCTGGCAATTCCATTCCTCGGAATGGCTCTGGCGGCCAGCCCCGCATCCGCACAGTCTATGTCGCCGATGCGCGGCGAAGTGACGAGTTTCACCGACGCCTTCGCTGTGCGGGTGTTTCCATCCAACCCCTACAACAAGAAGATCCGGATCGATGTCCGGGTCTACGACCAGAACTTCCAGCCGGTCGACGCCAAGATAGCGCCCGACAGTTTCATGCTGGGGGCAGAGGCGTCGCGACCGGTCCTCGTGGTCGTGCCGTTCGACGGCAACAATGAGCGTAAAGTGCGTATCTGTACGGAAAGTGTGCCATTTCCAAATGAACAGACGCAGATCAAGGCTCAAATATGCGGAAAATTCCTCGGACAGCGGCGTTTCTGACGCTCACGAGCCTCGCCGCATTGACGCCTTGCGCGTCCTGGGCAGAGGACGTCTACAATCTCAACCAGAACCAGAGCGGTTTCTCTTTGCCGGGCGTGACATTGCCGCAAGGCCAGGATGAGGTGCGCGCCGCGGATGGCACGACCTGCCGTTCGGCCGTATCGGGCAGCGGCGCCTATCTCGATGTCGGCGTGATCCAGGGCAACAACCGCGAGAACAACGACATCGCCACCTATGGCCGCGTCGTCATCCCGATCGGGCGCACGCCGAAACGGCTCGACTGCTCCAAACTTTATGAGCTCGAAGTGGCGCGGCTGCAGATGGAGCTGAAGCTGCTCAAGATGGGGCTGGGGGCACCAGGCGGAGGCGACGTCACCGGCTCGGTGCAGCATTCCAAGGCCGGTTGGGCAGATAGCGGCTGGACCGATGGCAAGACCCCGGCAGCAAAACAGACGGCGCAGTGACAATGCGCCACATCGCTTCGGCCTTCTGCATTGCAAGCTTTTGGCTGGCCACTGTGCCCGCGCAGGCAGCGATCATCGGCACCTGCACCATCAACGTCCAGACAACGGGTACGCTGTCGCCCAATCCGACGATCAACGTCTTCGGCTCGAGCCAGGCCGGCGGATCGGCCGCCTCGGTGACTGTGACGACCAGTTCGCTACTGTGCTCGATCCTGAACCTGCTCGACTGCTACGGCCTGTCGGCGCCCGCTCCCGTCAACTTCCTGTCGGCCCCGAGCGGCGGCGATGCCAACGTGACCTTCGCCTCCACCTACACGGTGGACAGTGTGACTTATGGCGGCAGCACGATCACCCGGGTGTCGAATGGAACCAGGATCGTCCCAGTGAACCTGACAGCCACCAAGTCGACCGGCATCTTCCCGGCCGGCACCTACCAGGCCCAGGTGGTCTTCCGCTGCGAATGACGGGGGAACCGTCTGGCATGCGACCGCGACACAATGTAGTTTCCGGCTGAATTTTCAGGAGACTGCCGTGATCATCGTTGTCGGATCCATCAACCTCGACCTCATCGCAACCGTAGGCCGCCTTCCCGGCCCGGGCGAGACCGTGCCCGGCAGCGACTTCAAGTCGGCGCCCGGCGGCAAGGGCGCCAACCAGGCGCTTGCTGCGGCACGCGCGGGCGCAGAGGTGCGCATGGTCGGTGCCGTTGGCAAGGATGCCTTCGCCGGCGAGGCTGTCGCCTATCTCAAGTCCGATGGCGTCGACCTTTCCGGCGTGGCCGAGATCCAGGCAGCCACCGGCATCGCGTTGATCCTGGTTGGCGGTGACGGCGAGAACATGATCGCGGTGGTGCCGGGCGCCAATGGCTCGGTGGTGCCGGGCGACCTGACCAAAGCCCAGTTCAAGAAGGGCGACATCGTGCTCTTGCAGCATGAAATCCCGCTTGCGACTGTGGATGCGGCACTCGACGCGGCACGCAAGGCGGGCGCCGTGACCATGCTGAACACAGCCCCCTTCCGCGCCGAGGCAGCAAGTTTCGTCGGCAAGGCCGACTATGTCGTTGCCAACGAAACCGAGTTCGACCTCTATGCCGAGGCGCTTTCGCTGCCTGCCGGAGAGCGGCGGGCGCGGATGAGCGAATTCGCCCGCAGCACAGGCGCCGCCGTCATCGTCACGCTCGGCAGCGACGGCGTCCTGGCCGCCAGGGGCGACGACCTCGTCCATGTCGACGCGCTCAAGATCACCCCCGTCGACACGGTTGGTGCAGGCGACACCTTCTGCGGTTATCTCGCTGCCGGCCTGTCGGCGGGCCTCGACCTAGAGGACGCGCTTCGCCGTGCCGCCGCCGCAGGCTCGCTCGCCTGCCTGAAGCCGGGCGCCCAGCCGGCCATCCCGCTGGCCGCCGAGGTGGACGCAGCACTCAAGGGTTGAACTCTACCCTCTGGACACGCAAAAACTCTGCGTGCTTATTGTCGGGCGACCCCCGGAGGAACGGAAAATGTCGCTCGAACTCTACGCCGCCTATGTCGTCGCCTGCATCGTCATCGTGCTTATACCGGGACCGACCGTCACGCTGATCATCGCCTCCAGCATCAGGCACGGCACGCGGGCCGGCCTTGCCAATGCCGCCGGTACGCAGATCGGCGTCGCCATGATGATCGCTATCGTCGGCATCGGCCTCAACCAGATGATCGAGGCGATGGGCCACTGGTTCGAATGGGTTCGGCTGCTGGGCGCGGCCTATCTGATCTGGCTCGGCATCCAGATGTTCCGCTCGGGCGGAGAGCTTGCCGCCGACGGCATGCCCAAACGGCCGCGCGGCGGCTTTTTCCTGCAGGGTTTCCTTGTTGCGATCAGCAATCCCAAGACGCTGATCTTCTTCGGTGCCTTCATCCCGCAGTTCATCGACCCGACCGCCAACTACGCCCAACAGATCGTCATCATGGGTGTCACCGCGATGGTCTTCGCCGCCATGTCCGACTCGGCTTACGCGATTGCCGCCGGCCGCGCCGGCAAGTTCCTGTCGGCGAAGCGCGTCAAGCTGATGACGCGCATATCGGGCACGTTCCTTATCGGCGGCGGTGTCTGGCTGGCGTTTTCACGGGCGAAATGAAGTACGACACCATCCTATCAGATTATTGAAGTATAGCGCGCGCGCCCCATGTCATCACAAGTGGGGGCTCGCGCGATGCTGAAGACATGTTTGGCGCCTGCCGCGAAGTATCTTGTTGCGGCAATTTTGGTCGCGATGTGCGTGGCTTTCGCTTTCCAACCCATCTTGCAGCTGGCTTGGAACTCAAGCCCAGTGGTGTCGATCGATTTCGTGGTCGGGACCGTCGAAGTCGTCGCAACGAGCACAGGCCGAGGCGTGCATGGAACCAGCTATCGTTACGGTGTGATGGTCGGAGACCGGCTGGTTTTTCTGCAGGATTGGCAAATCCGCAGGCGCGGTTCGACCGTGATGCTTCGGCGCATAAACTATGAGAATGGGAAGGCTGATTATCAGCTGAACTAACGCGGAACTAAAGGGAAGGCGTCTCCCCGCGTACGGGGAGACGGAAAACCTCAGAGCCGGCCGAGACGCTCGACCAGCAGGCCGAAGAAGCCGTCATGGTCGATGTCGCGCATGACGATGGCGTTCTTCGGGCGCTTGGTGACGCCCCACCAGTCGACAACCGTCATGCCCATCGTCAGCTCGGAAGCCGTCTCGACGGTCACGTTGCAGTGACGGCCCTGGAACAGTTCCGGCTTGAGAAGGTAAGCAATGACGCACGGATCGTGCAGCGGGCCGCCGTCGGTGCCGTACTTGCCTTCATCGTAGCGCTCGAAGAATTCCAGCATCTGGGCAGTCGCAAGGCCGACCTTGGTGCCGAGCTTGCGGAAGGCCTCGATGCGCTTGGTGGTGGTGAGCGCCTTGTGGGTGACGTCGAGCGGCATCATGACGATCGGCACGCCCGAGCGAAACACCACATCGGCCGCATGCGGATCGACATAGATGTTGAACTCGGCCGACGGCGTGACGTTGCCGCCTTCGAAGAAGCCGCCGCCCATCAGAACGATCTCCTTGATGCGCGGGGCGATCCTGGGCTCGCGGATGAGAGCGAGCGCGACGTTGGTCAGCGGACCGAGCGGGCACAGCGTGACGGTGCCGGCTTCCTCGCGCATCAGCGTCTCGACGAGGTAGTCGACAGCATGCTGCTCCTGGAGCTTCATCGTGGGTTCGGGCAGATCTGGGCCGTTCAGGCCGGTCTTGCCATGCACTTCCTCGGCGGTGACCAGTTCGCGCATCAGCGGCCGGATGGCGCCGGAATAGACCTTTATGTCGGGACGACCTGCCAGCTCGCAGATCTTGCGGGCATTATTTTCGGTCAGCTTCAGCGGCACGTTGCCGGCGACAGCGGTGATTCCCAGAATTTCGAGCTCGGAGCTCCCCAGCGCCAACAGAATGGCGACGGCATCGTCCTGACCGGGGTCAGTGTCGATGATTATCTTGCGCGGTACGGGCATTTTCTTTCCTTGTTGGGCAGTTTTCTGCAGTCTTGAAGTTGCCGACGGCGCGGACCATATCAACAACAGACGGGAAAATGCCATCCGGGTTTTTCCGCATTATGTCGCTCTCGGAGGACAAGCTGTAACATGAGCCGTATGACGCCCTTCTCGAGCCCGCTTCTCTTGGGCTTCGACACGATGGAAAAGACGCTCGAGCGCCTTGCCAAGTCGGGCGACAGCTACCCGCCCTACAATATCGAACGCATCAGGGATGCCGAGGAACGGGGCGAAAGGCTGCGGATCACACTTGCGGTGGCCGGTTTCGCCGAAAACGATCTCGAAGTCACCGTCGAGGAAAACCAGCTCATCGTGCGTGGCCGACAGAGCGACGACAAGGAGCGTGAGTTCCTGCATCGCGGCATCGCCTCACGGCAGTTTCAACGCTGCTTCGTTCTGGCCGACGGGATGCGGGTGATCGCGGCCGATCTGAAGAACGGTCTGCTGTCGGTCGATCTGGACCGGCCGGAAGCCGAAAGACTGGTACGGAAAATAAACATATCGGTAGCAGACTAAGCACTGCCGATGGCTCTCATGCGGGATGGCCGAGACGGCATCCTGGCTAGAAGGAGGCTACAATGCCCAATACTGCCCAGAGACATACGATGACCACGGGCGAACTCGCCCATCTCGGTGAAGGCTCCGTCGCCTATCTCAGGAAGGTATCCAGCGACGATCTGCGCGGCCGTTTCCCCGGCCTTACCGAAATCGATCCCGGCCTCGAGCTTTGGGCGCTGTTTGCCGCCACCGGCGAACCGATCCTGTTGTCCGATGCCCGTGACCGTGCGCTTGCGGGTGCGATGGAAAACGATCTGACAACCGTTGCCATCCACTGACCTTCGAGCGCCGCTCCGAGCCGGCGACAGGGTGGCGGAATGGACAAGGGCCGCAACATGCGGCCCTTCCCAAGCTTTTTTCCGCGAAATCGAAATCAGGCGGCGTGCGACGCCGGTGTTTCCGACAGCAATGCGTGGATCGCCGATGCATCTCGCGTGCCGCGAATCTTGGCCACCGTGTCGGCGTCGCGCAGCACACGTGCGATGCGCGACAGCGCCTTGAGATGATCGGCCCCGGCCCCTTCAGGGGCCAGGAGCAGGAAGACGAGATCGACCGGCTGGTCATCTAGTGCTTCGAAGTCGACGGGCGTTTCCAGGCGCGCAAAGACGCCGGTGATCCGCTTGACGCCTGCGAGCTTTCCATGCGGGATGGCGATGCCATTGCCGACACCCGTCGAGCCGAGACGCTCGCGCTGAAGGATGGTGTCGAACACCTCCCGCTCGGGGATACCGGAAATCGATGCGGCCCTTTCGGCGAGAAGTTGCAGAAGCTGCTTCTTCGAATTCGCCTTCAAGGCCGGCATGATTGCCGGAGCCTCGATCAGATCACTCAGATCCATGCTGAAATTCCCTTGCTGTGCTCACCGCCGCATTGCCCCAAAACCCCACATGCGGTGGCGGCTACTATCCCTGGGCGACCTTTGCGGTCGAGGGATCTATCCAGCCGATGTTGCCATCAGACCGGCGGTAGACGATGTTGAGGTGCTCATTGCCAGCATTGCGGAAGACCACAACAGGGCTATCCTTGGTGTCGAGTTCGATGACGGCTGATGCCACCGACATCGTCTTCAGAACCATCGTCGACTCGGCAACGATGGCGGGCGCGAAATCTTCCGGCACATCCTCGTCGTCGTCGACGAGTGCTGCGACCACCGAATAGGCGACATCGGTCAATTCACCGTTGCCGGCGCCCAGATTGTGCGACTTCAGCCGACGCTTGTAGCGCCTCAGGCGAGTCTCGAGCTTGTCGGCTGCCGCTTCGAACGCGGCAGTCGGTTCCTGTGCCTCACCGGTCGCTTGCAACGACATGCCCGAATCGAGCCGCACCACACAATCGGCGGTGTAGCGCGAGCCGGACTTCACGACGTTGACGTGCCCGGAGAAGCCGCGATCGAAATACTTGTCGATCGCTTCGCCGATACGTCCCTCAATGCGCGTACGAAACGCATCGCCGACGTCCATGTGTTTTCCTGATATGCGCAGGCTCATCTGAAAACTGACCTTTTCTGTTCAGACTTCAAACCAGTCCGAGTTTATACCCGTGGCAGATGCAAACAAGCGTTGGCTCGCTTGTCGCACCAATTTTAAGTCCGAACTTGTCGGCTGATCTTGGGCCACCCACCGGCAGCCTCTGGCTCGTGTCGCAAGCCATCCTGTGCCGCATCTTTCCTTGGTGGGCTTAGCCCTCTTCATGCGGGCGGGCTTCTAGACACTTCATTAAGGATTGTCAATCAAGCGCCAGAATGCCCGCAATTCTGCGCCTTTCGGCCTAGCTGGCGGCACCGGCCATGGCGCGTTTTTCGCGCCGACGCTGCACCGACGAGGCGATGTTCATGCCTTCACGGTATTTGGCGACAGTACGCCGGGCGATGTCGACGCCACTTTTCCTGAGGATATCCACAATGGCATCGTCGGACAGCACGTCGGAGGCCTGCTCTTCCTCGATCATCTGGCGAATGCGGTCGCGTACGGCCTCGGACGAATGCGCGTCGCCGCCCTCAGCAGAGGCGATCGAGGCGGTGAAGAAATAGCGCAGTTCGAACACGCCGCGCGTGGTCAGCATGTATTTGTTGGCGGTGACGCGGCTGACCGTCGATTCGTGCATGCCGATGGCATCAGCTACGGTGCGCAGGTTGAGCGGCCTGAGATGGCGTACGCCGTGAACCAGGAAGGCATCCTGCTGGCGCACGATCTCCGAGGCGACCTTGAGGATGGTCTTGGCGCGCTGGTCGAGGCTACGGGTCAGCCAGTTGGCGTTCTGCAGGCATTCGCTGAGGAAATTGCGCTCGGCCGGATCCCTGGTGCGGCCTGTGACCTGGGCGAAATAGACCTGGTCGACCAGCACGCGCGGCAGCGTATCGGGATTGAGTTCCACCGCCCAACTACCGTCGGCGGCCTGGCGCACCTCGACGTCGGGCACGATGGTGTCGGTAGAGCCGCCGGCAAAGGCCCCACCGGGCCTGGGATCGAGCGCGCGGATCTCGGCCAGCATGGCAAGCAGATCCTCCTCATCGACACCACAGATGCGCTTCAGGCTGTGGAAATCGCGTTTGGCTAGAAGGTCCAGATTGTCGATCAGTGCCGCCATCGCCGGATCGAGCCGGTCGCGGCGAATGAGCTGGACCCGCAGGCATTCGGCCAGATCGCGGGCAAACAGGCCGGCCGGGTCGAAACCCTGGCAGCCGCTGAGCACTCTCAGCACGAAGGCCTCATCGACGCCGAAGCGCGCTGCGATCTCGTCGGCCTCGCCACGGAAATAGCCCGCCTCGTCGAGCCAATCGGTCAATTCGGATGCAACCAGCCGCTCCGCAGGTTCGGTGAAGGCGAAGGATATCTGCTCGCCGACATGGTCACGGAGGGTGACGGCAGCTGCCGCCATGTCCTCCATGTCGAAACCTTCGGAGCCACCGCCCGAAGCGGAGCCGGAGGATGCCGACTTCCATTGCATGGCAAGGTCGGGGCCCATACGCTCGACGGCGCCGGGATCGTCGGGAAACAGGTTTTCGAGCGAGGTGTCGAGTTTCTCGGAGATGGCCTGCGAGCTCCAGCCGGCCTCACCTTCGAACCAGTCCTCGCCAGTGGCGGGGTTTGCCTCGCTTTGTGTCTCGATCTTCGGGAACTGATCGGTCGGCGCGTCGTCAGGCGCCTCGGCGCGTTCGAGCAGCGGGTTGCGTTCGATCTCGTCGTCGATGAAACGTTCAAGCTCGGTGTGGGTGAACTGCAGCAGCCTTATCGACTGCATCAGCTGTGGCGTCATCACCAGCGATTGCGACTGCCGTAGCTGTAGTTTCGCCGACAGCGCCATTGCTTGAAGTGGTCCAATCCCTGTCATGTGCTGCCGAAAATCGGCGCGCTCGCCAGTCGCGATAAAACTGGCCCGGCTTTTGCATGTCAAGCAGATTGGGGGTTTGGCATCGCGATTGCCGGCGCATTGCCCGGCAATCGCGAATGAAGGCTGCGCATTTCGCCGGCACGTTGCGCCCCGGCAAGCAGCCTACAGCGTGAAGCCCTCGCCAAGATAGAGGCGGCGGACATCGGGATTGGCGACGACCTCGTCAGCGCGGCCGTGGGTCAAGACCTCGCCGGCATGGATGATGTAGGCACGGTCGATCAGGCCCAGCGTCTCGCGGACATTGTGGTCAGTGATCAGGACGCCGATGCCGCGCTTGGTGAGGTGCCGGACGAGCTGCTGGATATCGGCGACGGCGATCGGGTCGATGCCGGCAAAGGGCTCGTCCAGCAGCATGTAGTTGGGCCGGCTGGCCAGCGCACGCGCAATTTCGAGGCGACGACGCTCGCCGCCCGAAAGGGCGATTGCCGGCGACTTCCGGAGATGGCTGATGTGGAATTCCTCGAGCAGGGCATCGAGCGACTTCTCGCGCTCCTTGCGGCTCTTTTCGACCACTTCGAGAATCGCGCGGATGTTGTTTTCGACAGAAAGGCCACGGAAGATCGAGGCTTCCTGCGGCAGATAGCCGATGCCGAGGCGGGCGCGGCGATACATCGGCATCGCCGTGACGTCAAAGCCGTCGATCTCGATCGTGCCCTGGTCGACGGGAACCAGCCCCGTCACCATGTAGAAGCAGGTCGTCTTGCCGGCGCCGTTGGGACCAAGCAGGCCGACAGCTTCGCCGGCGCGGACGCCGAGCGTCACGCCCGAGACCACCTGCCGGCCCTTGTAGCTCTTGGTCAGCCCCTTGGCGATCAGCGTGCCCTTGAACTTGCCGTTCTTGGCACTGCCTGTTGTTGCGGGCGCGGCAAGTTTTTGCGCCGAGCCCGGCTTCAGACGCGACAACAGCGAGGATGCCTCAGTCATTTATTTCTTCTGCGAACCCGGTGTGATCGACATCATGACGCGACCATTGCCTTTGGTGCCCTTGTTGCAGCCGTCGACCTGGGCAAGGCCGGTCTTCATCTGCACGGTGAGCTTGCAGCCAACCAGAACGTTGTCGCCTTCGGAAAGCACGACTTCCTTGCCGGACATCACCAGCACCTCGGTCTTCATGTCGAAGGTACCGCGGTCGCCGGTGGCCACCTGCTTGTCCGACTTCACATAGACCTTGTCGTCGACTTCGAGCCTGTCGATGTTGGCCGAGCCGGTGGCGGCCGAACCGCCATCCTTGGCGTAATAGACCGTCATCTTGCCCGACTTCATGACAGTCGGGCCCTGGGTAACGCTGACATTGCCGGTGAAGATCGCGAGATTTTCCGATTCGCGGACCTCGAGCTTGTCGCTCTCGATCTGGATCGGCTGGTCACCCGAGAGCTTGAGGCCGGAAAGCCTGCTCTGGCTGTCCTGCGCAAAAGCTCCGGCGGTGCACAGCATCACGCCCGCGCATGTTAACGCGGCCAATGACCGCCAAGACCTAATTTGCCGCACTCCCGCCTCCGCTGCCATTCTGCGCCGCCTTCATCCGCGCGGGATCGATGTCCACGCGTACCTTTTTCTCGAACACGACAACCTTGCCGTTATCGAGCATGGACATCGAATCGGACGTGATCTTCGAACCGTCAAGGCTTATTTCGACCGCTTCGTCAGACTTCATCGCGCCACTGCCCATGTCGAGATACGCCGATTTGAGCTTGGCGACCATACCGTCGCTGGTCTTTACGATTACTTGCTCGGTCAGATTGAGCGTATTGCCCTCGCGGTCGTAGACGCCGCGGACAGCGTCGACCTTGGCAATGTTTTCGGCTGAGATCGGCAGGTTGGCGTCGATGCCGAGCAATTCGACGACGCCCTGATTGGCCGGATCCTGCACGGCACGGTCAGCGGTCATCGAATAAGGCAGGTTGTCGCGGGTGAAGCCGCTGAGCTGGGGCTTGGCCATGACCAGCTTGCCTTCGGAGAAGGCGGCTCCTTCCGCCTTGACCTGGATCGAAGGCGGCGCGGCCAGATAGGTATAGCCGCCGAACAGCGCGGCCAGCACGACCGCCGAGAGCGGCAAGGCGCGCTTGAGGAAGCGGACGCGGCGCGAATGACGCGCGGCGAGGTCGAACGCATCGGCGCGCGAGGTCGCAAGCGCAATCGCGGTGTCAACCGCAACGCCGCCACCGCCGCCACTCGTCTCGATTGGTCGCGCCAACTGAAATGTCCTTCTTCGAACTGTCCAAGCCGCCGTTCAGGCCGGCACGGTGAAGCGGATGAAAGCCACGAAAATATGACCATAAGGTCAAAGAGTTGCGACCGAACGCACTACTGCCCCGCGTCCGGCTGCCTGATGCAAACCCCAATATGGCTATTTAGCTTACAAATCCCAAGTCCCGCAACGTCAGCTGCGGCAGGAAAGCTGTGGCTCTCGCCAGAGCGTTGCTTTAAAAGCGCTAGCCTGCACAGCATGCGAGGCACGCCATGTCCATGAAAGCCGACGATCTGATCGACCGACGCCGCTTGCGGCGCAAGCTGACCTTCTGGCGGGTCGTAGCCTTTCTCATCGCCGCCCTGGCGGTCGTCGGCATGTCGACATGGCTGGCAGGCGAGCGCATTCCGGGCGTGACCGCCAACCATATCGCCAAGATCCGGATCGAAGGCACGATCACCGAGGACGAGGATCTGCTGCGCCGCATCGACGAGGTCCGCAAGTCGCCCTCGGTCAAGGGCGTGATCCTATCGATCGATTCGCCCGGCGGCACGACCGCCGGCGGCGAGGCGATCTACGATGCCGTGCGCAAGCTCGCGGCTGAGAAACCGGTGGTTGCCCAGGTCGGCACGCTGGCCGCATCCGCCGGCTATATGATCGCTTCGGCGTCCGACCACATCGTGGCGCGCAAGTCGTCCATCGTCGGCTCGATCGGCGTGCTGGTGCAGTTTCCCGACCTGACCGGGCTGATGGACAAGCTCGGCGTCAAGCTCGAAGAGATCAAGTCGTCGCCGTTGAAGGCCGAGCCCAATCCGTTCAATCCGACGACCGACGAAGAGCGCGCCATGATGCGCAACATGATCATGGACAGTTACGACTGGTTCGTCGGCATCGTCGCCGAACGCCGTTCGATGTCGAAGGCCGAGGCAACCGCCCTTGCCGACGGTTCGGTGTGGACCGGGCGCCAGTCGCTTGCCAACAGGCTGATCGACGAGGTCGGCGGCGAGGATCAGGCCATCGCCTGGCTCGGCACCAAGGGCGTCGACGCCAAGCTCGACGTGATCGAGTGGAAGCCGGCCCGCACAGGCAGCTTCTTCCTGCCCAGCTCCGTTGCCCAGGCCCTTGGCCGGGCGCTCGGCCTGGGCGACTTGTCGTCGGAACTGATCAAGGAAATGGGCGCCGACCGCTTGTTCCTTGACGGTATGCTGTCGCTCTGGCAGGCTGAAAAAGCTGTGTCAGGCGGCTGAAAAACAAACAAAATCATCACCATCTCGACGGGGACCGAGCACATGATCAAGTCTGAACTGGTGCAAATCATTGCCACACGCAATCCGCATCTGTTCCTGCGGGATGTCGAGAACATCGTCAGCGCCATTTTCGACGAAATCACCGATGCTCTTGCCGATGGCAATCGCGTCGAGCTGCGCGGCTTCGGCGCGTTTTCGGTCAAGAACCGCCCTGCCCGTACTGGCCGCAACCCGCGCACCGGCGAATCCGTCGAGGTCGAGGAAAAGTGGGTGCCGTTCTTCAAGACCGGCAAAGAGCTGCGCGAGCGGCTGAACTCGGCAAAATAGGCCGCCAGGCGGCTGTGGCGGCGGGGCTTTAAACGGGAATATCCATGTTCAACCGCTTCATGCTTATCGTTGTGTTCGTACCGGTGGCGATCGTGCTGATCGCGCTTGCCGTCGCCAACCGCGCGTCCACCGCCTTCACGCTCGACCCGTTCAATCCCGGCAATCCGGCTCTGACCATCCAGGCGCCACTGTTCGTGCTGCTGTTCGTGGCACTGGCGCTCGGGGTGATTCTCGGCGGCGCCGTGACCTGGCTCAAACAGGGCCGCTTTCGCAAGATCGCCCGCCAACGCGGCCTCGAGGCCGAAAGCCTGCGCCAGGCAGCAAGCCAGCGGCCGCCGGTTGCCCAGGGCCCGGCCCTGCCGCGCCCCAACTGATCCGCTCAGGCGCGACGACCTTTCAGGGAGAACTTCATGCTGCACTTTTCGGCCGATGACATCGACCGCGCATTGACCTTTCCGGGATTGGTCGAGACGTTGCGCACGGCCTTTCGTGAGGGCGCGGTGCAGCCGGTGCGCCATCATCACACCGTCGAGCGCGCCAAAGGTACCGATTCGACCCTGCTGCTGATGCCGGCCTGGACCGACTTCAAGGCCGCGGATGCAGGGCCCGACGGACATATCGGGGTCAAGATCGTCACCGTTTCGCCCGACAACAACGACATCGCCAAGCCGGCGGTCGTCGGGCTCTATTTGCTGCTCGATGGGATCACCGGCGAGCCGCAGGCGCTGATGGACGGCCCGCGCCTGACCCAGTGGCGCACCGCCTGCGCTTCGGCACTCGCCGCCTCCTACCTGGCGCGCGAGGACGCCTCGAAGCTGCTGGTGATCGGTGCCGGCGCGCAGTGCAGGTTCCTGGCACGGGCGCATGCCGCCGTGCGGCCGATCAAAGAGATTCGCATCTGGAACCGGACGCCGGCCAACGCGGAAACGCTTGCCGCGTCGTTGCGCGGCGAAGGTTTCGAAGCGACCTCCGTCTCCGATCTCGATGCTGGACTGGCTTGGGCCGACATCATCACCGCCGGCACCATCTCGACGACTCCGCTGGTCAAGGGCGCCAAGCTCAACGCCGGCTGCCACGTCGATCTCGTCGGCGGCTTCACGCCCGGCATGCGCGAGGCCGACGACGACGCGATCCGCAAGGCACGCGTCTATGTCGACACCCGTGCCGGCGCGACCAAGGAAGCCGGCGACATCGTCCAGCCGATCGCAGCAGGCGTGCTCAAGGCCGACGACATCGTCGCCGACCTGCACGAGCTCGCCCGCGACCAGAAGCCCGCCCGCCAGTCTGCGGACGAGATCACGCTGTTCAAGTCGGTGGGTGCGGCCCTCGAAGACCTCGCTGCCGGCATTGCTGTCTACAAGGCGCTCAAGCGCTGATTTCGCGGCCGACCTCGATGGCTTCCGCGATCAGGCGGAAGTCGTGCTCGCTGAGCGGACAAAGGCCGAGACGCAGCTGGTAGCCCCAGTTGCGACCGGCGGTGAAATCGAGTTGGCCGAGCAGACCCGCAACCGGCGTCTCGCAACACGCCGCCCAATCGACATCGCGCCGGAACGGCTGGAGGTCGCCGCCGCTGTCGAAGCGGTAGGGCTCGCCTGCGCGCACCCTGCCGATTGCGGTGAAGGATTTGAGCGCGTCCTTGCCGCCCATGACGGTCGACGGTGAATAATAGACGACGCCGTCGCCGGCGCCGATGCGGCGCAGCGGGCCTGCCTTGCCATGACAGACCTGCATGAAGCCTCCGGCCCGGCCGCGCCGGACATGTTCAGCCGAAGCGACGGCGAGCCAGTTGCCCGTGCTCATGGCCGTGCCGTCGCTGCTTCATCGAGGCAGTAGACACGCAGGCGATGACCGTCGGGGTCGAGCGCGACAAAGCTGCGACCGAAATCCATATCGGTCGGCGCCTGCAGAATCTCGAGCCCGCGCCCGTCCCACTCGGCGTGGGTTGCGTCCACAGCGGCAGGCGTGTCGAGGGCAAAGACAATCTCCGCACCGCCGCCCGCCGCGGCTGCCGCCGGCTCGACGGTATGACGCGACCACAGCCCGAGCTTGAAGCCGGAGTCGAGCACGAACATGACGAAGGTCGGCGACGATTCTACCGGCTGGCGGCCGAGCATCTGGGCATAGAAGGCACCGCTGGCTTCCGGACTGTCGACATAAAGGATGATGAAGTTGGGGCTGCGCATCTCTGTTCTCCTTGTTGGACGAGGAGAAGAGTAGTCGGCACCACTGTCAGATTCTGGCAGTGGCGTTCAAAGCTTCCTGGAGGTATCGAGCGTCGCCCGCCATTCCTTCAGCATCACGGCGCGACGGCGGGGATAGCGCATGTCGGTGGCGGCGAGATCGGAGATGCGGTCGGCGCGGAAATGCCTGAAGTCCTGGCGCATCTCACACCACGCCACCATCACCCGGACCTTGTCGAAGAAGCCGAGCGCAAAGGGCCAGACGATGCGCCGCGAGCCCGCTCCCGAAGCGTCCTCATAGGTCATCTCCAACTTGCGTTCGGCGCGGATTGCCTTGCGGATGATGCCGAGGTCGGCGCCCTCACGCGTCGCCTCGGCGCTCGGCCCGACCAGGAGGGCGGTGGCATCCAGTTCCTCGCGCAGGTCGTCGGGCAGCACTGCAGCGATCTTGGCGAGCGCATCGGTCGCGGCGGCCGACAGTCTGGTGTCGGGCTGCTTCGCCACCCAGCGCGAGCCAAGCACGATCGCCTCGATCTCCTCGTCGGTGAACATCAGAGGCGGCAGCATGAAGCCGGGCTTCAGCACATAACCGACGCCCGGCTCGCCCTCGATCGGTGCGCCTTGCGCCTGCAAGGTGGCGATGTCGCGGTAGAGCGTGCGGATCGACACATCCACCTCACCGGCAAGCGTCAAGCCGCTCACCGGCCGGCGATGGCGACGCAGGATCTGGATGAGGTCGAGCAGACGTTCAGAACGCGACATGATTCTCGGGCGCTTTGGTGAGATACGATAGGCCGGAGACGACGGCGTCGGAAGGCGTCTGAGAGCTCGAGCGGTCGTACCCTCCCTACCTCCTCCGCAAAGGGGGGGGGGGAAGGGAAGCCTCCGGCAAGGCCGCTGCAGTCGCCCACACGGCGATGTTAGCGCAGCAAGGTCCCTTTGTAGTGGGTATCCTCGCCAGCAACCGAGCAGCCCCCGCCACATCCGCGACCGCCCGTCCGGTTGCGGTGTATCGTGGCCTGTGTCAAAAGCGGCCGACCATCCGGAGACGCCGTTCCTTGAAGCATCCGCGCGACAAACGCCGCGACAGCCGCCCGCAGCCGCCCCGTAAAGGTGGCGCCGCCGCCACGCAGATGCGCGACCGCACCGAGCGGCAGCCGGAGCGCAAAACGGAGCAGCGCCCTGCCCCGCGCCAGGACCATCAGGCCGAGGCGAAGCATCCGCCCGAGCCGAAGTCGGAGCCGCGCAAGCTTACGCGCCGCGAAGGCGCTTTTCCGGCCGAGCGGCTGCCGCTTATCCTCGAGGTCGCGCCCAATGACGACTACGCCCTGCTCGACAGCGGCGACGGCCAGAAGCTGGAGCAATACGGCCCCTACCGCATCGTCCGTCCCGAGGGCCAGGCGATCTGGCAGCGCGCTCTGCCAGCCAAGGAATGGGACCGCGCAGACGCCGTCTTCACCGGCGACACCGACGAAGAAGGCCTCGGCCGCTGGCGTTTCCCCAAGCAACCGCTCGGCGAGACCTGGCCGATGCGCCATGACGGGCTGCATTATCAGGGCCGCTTCACATCGTTCCGCCATGTCGGCGTGTTTCCCGAGCAGGCGACGCACTGGGACCACATGGCCCGGCTGATCGTGGACGCCAAGCGCCCGGTCAAGGTGCTCAACCTGTTCGGCTACACCGGCCTCGCGTCGCTTGTCGCCGCCCGGGCCGGCGCCGAGGTGACCCATGTCGACGCCTCGAAGAAGGCCATCGGCTGGGCCCGCGAAAACCAGGAGATGGCCGGACTTGCCAACAAGCCGATCCGCTGGATCTGCGAGGACGCGATGAAATTCGTCGAGCGCGAGGAGCGCCGCGGCAGCCGCTACGACATCATCCTGTTCGATCCCCCGGCCTATGGCCGCGGCCCCAAGGGCGAAGTCTGGCAGCTGTTCGAGAGCCTGCCCGCCATGACCGATATCTGCCGCTCGATCCTGACGCCGAAGCCGCTGGCCGTGGTGCTCACCGCCTATTCGATCCGCGCCTCGTTCTTCGCCATCCACGCCCTGATGCGCGATACTTTCGCCGGCATGGGCGGCACCATCGAGTCGGGCGAGCTCGTCATCCGCGAGAAGTCGGCAGGACGGGCGCTTTCGACATCGCTTTTCTCACGCTGGGTGGCCAAATGAGCGAACACCGCACCGGGGCACCTGGGCGCGTCAAGGAAGTGACCAGCCTCGCCAACCCGCTGGTCAAGGACATCAAGGCGCTGGCGTTGAAGAAATTCCGCGACCAGCAGAACGCTTTCATGGCCGAGGGCCTGAAGCTGGTCATCGACGCGCTCGACCTCGGTTGGACGATCAAGACTCTGATCTTCGCCAAGTCGGCACTTGGCAATCAGGCGGTCGAGAAGGTCGCGGCGCGGACTGTCGCTGCCGGCGGCGACGTGCTCGAGGTCTCCGAAAAGGTGCTGACGGCGATCACCCGCCGCGACAATCCGCAGGCGGTTGTCGGCGTGTTCAGCCAGCGTTTGGTGCCGCTCAAGGACATTCGCCCAAAAGGCAACGACGTCTGGGTGGCGCTCGACAGGGTACGTGACCCCGGCAATCTCGGCACCGTCATCCGCACCGTCGATGCTGTCGGCGCCAAGGGCGTCATCCTCGTCGGCGAGACCACCGATCCGTTCTCGCTCGAAACCGTACGGGCAACGATGGGCTCGATCTTCGCCGTGCCGGTCGCCAAGACCAACCCGGAAGCATTCCTTGCCTGGCGCAAGGATTTTGCCGGCACCGTCGCTGGCACGCACCTCAAGGGTGCGGTCGACTACCGCTCCGTCGATTTCGGCAGCCGCCCGGTGCTTCTGATGATGGGCAACGAGCAGCAGGGCCTGCCCGACAATCTCGCCGATGCCTGCGACAAGCTTTTGCGCATCCCGCAGGCGGGCCGGGCCGATTCGCTCAATCTCGCAGTCGCCACCGGCGTCATGCTGTTTGAAATCCGGCGCGGCGCGCTGAAGCTTTAGGAGCCCCTGTTGAAGCCAGTCGCAGTCTACGGGATCGTCGCAGCTCTCGCCGTTGCGCTCGACCAATGGATCAAGGTGGTGGTCGAGGCCAATCTTGTCATGCACGAGAAGGTCGACCTGCTGCCGTTCCTGGCACTCTATCGCACCTACAACACCGGCATCGCCTTTTCGATGTTCTCCAATGTCGGCGACACCGGCCTGATCGTGCTGACGACGGTGGTCGTCGCCTTCGTCACCTTTCTCGCCATCAAGACCACGGCGGCACAGGTCATCTCGCGCTTTGGCTTCGCGCTGATCGTTGGCGGGGCACTGGGCAACCTCATCGATCGCACCGTCTACGGACACGTCATCGACTACATCCTGTTCCACACGCCAGTGTGGTCGTTTGCCATCTTCAACCTCGCCGATGCCTTCATTTCCGTAGGTGCCGCCCTTGTCGTGCTGGACGAATTCCTGGCCTGGCGGCGCGGCCGCAGCGAGCCCAAGGCCGCCGATGAATAGGGTCACCAGCATCGATCAAGTCACAATACAATATGTGACAGAGGCGTGAGGTCATCTGCAGCTTACCCACAGACTTGACTAAGCGGTTAAGATTTTTTTCACTAAGGTCGCAATCGGGTCCAAGGTCTGCCACAATCGCTCATCATGGTGCGTTCGGTGGACGGGCCGAAAGGTACCGACTGAACTGTCTTGCGGCTACGCGGCGTAGATTTGCGGGTCGAAACGACAGGTGGGGGAGCTCGCTATTCCGAGCGCTTTGGGGCCTGAGTGGAGAGTTGCTAGTGAAAATGCCCTTCGGGTTGGGCGCAGCGAATCAGCCGCGCTCCACTATGATGTTCACGAAAGCCGAGCCGGCTTCCTGGCGCGAGAATGCGCCGAACCGCGGCCTGGTCTGCGCTGTATTGGCTATGACCGCCCTGATGAGCGTCACCGCCGTGTCCGCCCTCTTCATCGTACCGCATATGGGCCAGAGCTCCGCCGACACCGTGCAGGAAGCCAAGCAGGCTGAGGCCGAGCCATCCAAGGAAAAGATTACCACCATCACCGCCGAACCGACCGGACGAAAGAGCCGCGTCGCTTCCGCCGCCAGCTCGATCATCGTTTCGGACGCCGTTGCCGAGGAAGCATCCGACATGCCGCTGGCCGCCGACCCGCGCTGGGCCCAAGTGGTGAAAGCCGGCGCAACGCAGCCGCTCGAAGCCATGCCGGCCATTCCCGGTGCCGAGAAGGTCATCGCCAAGGACCCGACCGAGACCGTCGCACTGGCGCTTACCGACACCAACGCCAAGACCGATCCTGCCGAAACCGCCGCAGTCCAGGCCATCGAAGCCGAAGCCAAGCCGGCCGGGGCCAGCGAGGGCGGCAAGGCAGCCGTCATCAAGCGGTCGGTGAACATGCGCGCCAAGCCGCAAAAAGGCGGCGAGGTGCTTGGCGTCATTCCGGCCAAGACCTCGGTCGAACTCGTTTCTTGCACCCAATGGTGCGAAATCGTTTTCAACGGCAAACGCGGCTACGTTTACAAGAGCTACGTTCAGTAATCGTAGTATTCCCCTGCCGTCATATTGCTAAAACGCGCGACCGCTAAAATTCGAACTATCTGCCAAAATCTTCCCTAAGCTCTCGGTGTTAGGCTTCCGCCATGATGACGGAATCCGGCACAACTGATGAAAAGACGAAGCAAGGTGCGGCCATGGCCGACACCGACATGCAGTCGCATCGCCGCCTCATCACGCCACCTTCGCTTGCACCGGCATTGCCGAAGGAGCCGCCGCGCGGCCTCTATTTCACCATCCTCGTCGCGGTGCTGGTGCTGTCGGGCCTCGCCCATCTGACCGGCGCCCCTGTTTTCATCAGCACGAGCCTTTTCGCCATCGGCCTTGCCGGCATGGTGCTGCTGTCGCGCAGCCTGGGCGAGCGCGCGCGGGCTGCCGAGGCAATCACCGAGAACGCCTCGCGCAACCGCGCCGAGATCGAGACCCTCGCCGATCGGATGTGGGAGTTGCAGGAAAGTGAGGAGCGCTTCCGCGGCCTCATCGACGCGCTTGGCGACCTTGTCGTCCACCGCGACCGCGACGGCCGCATCGTCTATGCCAACAAGGTATTCGCCGAACTCATCGGCCAGGACCCGCGCGATCTCGCCGGCCGCACGCTGGCGGAACTCGGCGTCGATGTCGGCGTGGTGCCGGACGCCGCCTTTTCAGACGGCGAATGCCTGAGCTCCACCGATGTCGGCATCCGCTCCAACGGCGTCGTGCGCTGGTTCTCCTGGATCGAGCTTTCTGTACGCGACAAAGCCAGCAATGCGGTGTCGCACCGGGCCATCGCCCGTGACATCACCGCCCGCAAGCGCGCCGAGGCGGCCCTGATCGGCGCCCGCGAGCGCGCCGAATATGCCAGCCAAGCAAAGTCGCGCTTCCTGGCAACCGTAAGTCACGAAATACGTACGCCGATGAACGGCATCATGGGCATGGCCAAGCTGCTGCACGACACTGAGCTGTCGCCCGAGCAGCGCACCTATGTCGGCGCCGTTTCGACCTCGGCCAGCGCACTGCTGGCGCTGATCGAGGATCTGCTCGACTATTCCAAGATCGAGGCGGGCCGCTTCGATCCCGAGCCGCAGCCGATGTCGCCGCGCGAAATCGCCGACAATGTCGTCGAGTTGCTGGCGTCTCGCGCCTTCGCCAAGGGCATCGGGCTCGGGTGCCATGTCGCGCCCGCTGTGCCGCAGATGATTTCGGCCGATCCGGGCCGCGTCCGCCAGGTGCTGCTCAACCTGATCGGCAACGCCATCAAGTTCACCGATGCCGGCGGCGTCCGTCTCAACGTCGCGCGGACTGGCGACGATCATCCGGGCAAGATCCGCTTCACCGTGACCGACACAGGCCCTGGCCTGCGTGCCGAGGACGTCGAGCGCATCTTCGAGGAATTCGAGCAGGCCGACGGCACCTCGACGCGGTCGCATGGCGGCGCCGGGCTCGGGCTCGCCATCTCCAAGCGTCTGGTCACCGCCATGGGCGGCACGATCACCGTCTCCAGCCAACCCGGCGAAGGCTCGGAATTCACCTTCGAGCTGCCGGCATTTGGCGCGACCGACACGCCCCAGACCAATGCCGATGCGCTGGCCGGACGGCGCGCCGTCATCCTGTCGAAGAACACCACCGAGGCGGAGGCGCTGGCCGAAACCATCCGCGCCCATGGCGGCCGCGCCGACATTGCGGTGACGCCCGAACAGGCCGCCGCCTTCGCCGAAGGCTGCAACGCGCTGCTCGTCGACGCCGCACTGGAAGATAATGACGGCCGTATGCTGAAGCAACTGCGCGAAAACGGTTTCGCCGCCAGCGAGGCGGTCACGCTGATTGCGCCGACCGACCGCGGATTGCTCGGCGAACT
Source organism: Aminobacter aminovorans (assembly GCF_900445235.1). Classification (NCBI taxonomy): domain Bacteria; kingdom Pseudomonadati; phylum Pseudomonadota; class Alphaproteobacteria; order Hyphomicrobiales; family Phyllobacteriaceae; genus Aminobacter; species Aminobacter aminovorans. The sequence continues at coordinate 238,819 of NZ_UFSM01000001.1, forward strand.
GCGCGCCAGCGGCTATGCGACCTTCCTGGCCCGGCCGGTGCGCGGCGAGACCCTGCTGCGAATTCTGCTGGCGAAACAGGGCGTCGTGCCGGGCAAGCCGCAACTGGCGAGCCGGCGCACAGCGGCCAAGCCCGCGAATCGTCCGCAGCTTCGTGGCCTGTCGGTACTGATCGCCGAGGACAACGACATCAATGCCATGCTCGCCCGCGCGGTGCTGGTGAAGGCAGGGCATCGGGTCGACGTCGTCAACAATGGCAAGGCCGCCGTCGAGGCGGTGACCGGAGCCAGTCGCAAGCGGCGCTACGATGTCGTGCTGATGGACATGCACATGCCCGTAATGGACGGATTGGACGCGATATCGGCCATCCGCCGGCATGAAGAGCAGCATGGAATGGCTGCCGTGCCGATCATGGTGCTGTCGGCCGACAGCCAGGAAAAGACCCGCCACGCGGTGCTCGCCCATGGCGCCAGCGGCTTCGTCACCAAGCCCCTCGACCCCGATGTCCTGATCAATCTCGTCGAGCAGCGCGCCGCCGCCTGAACTAGATAAGTGTGATTTTCCTAGCCGGCTACCCGACGTTGCTTGCCCGGCCAGACTTGCCGCGACAGGTTGATCACGATACTGTCACAATCCTGTAGCACCGACACCGTATCCCCGCGCCAGGAGGGATGGCTCGAAGGAGAATCACCCGTGCATACAGCCTTGCCGGACAGTGACACTCAGAAAGCCAACGGCGCCAAGGTGACAGTGCCTTCCAAACCTTTACTGCCAGGGACACCGCTCGGACGGATCGGTACACTTGAGGTTCGCCTCGCCCGGGACGAAGCGGAAATCGCCGCCGCCCAGGAAGTGCGCTACCGTGTGTTCTTCGACGAACTCGGCGCCAGGAAGCAGGCGCTGCATTCGATCGAGCGACGCGACGCCGACCGGTTCGACGACATCTGCGATCACCTGCTGGTCTTCGACACCTCGATATCAGGCCCCGAGCATCGCCGCATCGTCGGCACCTACCGTCTGCTGCGCCAGGAGCGCGCGACGGAGGCCGGCGGCTTCTATTCCGACGATGAATTCGAGCTGAACAAGCTCATCGCCCGACATCCGGGCCAGCGCTTCCTCGAGCTCGGCCGCTCCTGCGTGCTGCCCGAATACCGCTCCAAGCGCACCATCGAGGCGCTTTGGCAAGGCATCTGGGCCTATCTGAACCGTTACGACATCGACGTCATGACCGGTTGCGCCTCGTTCCACGGCACGGTGCCGGCGGCGCATGCCGAGGCGCTGACCTATCTGGCCCATCATTGCCGCACCAGCGCGGATTGGGACGTGCGGGCGGTGGTTGGGCGCTATTGCGCCATGGACCTGATGCCGATCGAAGCGGTCAACGCCAAGTCCGCAATCGCCGCGATGCCGCCGCTGATCAAGGGCTACCTGCGCGTCGGCGCCAAGATCGGCGATGGCTGCGTCATCGACCATGACTTCGGCACGACCGACGTCTTCATCGTCATGCCGGTGAAAGAAATCGGCGCCCGCTACATCAACTATTATGGCGGCGAAACCCAGCGCTTCGCGGCCTAGGTGCTGTGAGCGACGACCTCCGGCCTGCCTTCAACAAGCTGCGCGCGGCGGCTGATGGGCTGGCGGAGGTGGTAGAGGGGACCTCCTACGGCACGCCGTCGCTTCATGTCCGCAAGAAATTCCTCTGTCGGGTCAAGGATGCGGACACGGTGGCGGTGATGTGTCCGCTCGAGGAAAAGGAGATGCTCATAGAGGCCGACCCGCATCTCTATTTCGAGACCACCCACTATAAGGGGTGGCCGGTAGTCCTGGTGCGCATCCACGACATCCCGCCCGATCAACTGAGGACGCGGCTCGAACGCGGCTGGCTGATGCAGGCACCAAAGAGCCTGCTCAAGGCACGGCAAGCGACCGGTTGATCCCAAGGGGCGAGACACTGATGGCAGGTGCCCAGGAGCTTGGGAGAACAGACACCGGATCGCGGATCATAAAGGCAGCGCCTGACGTCATCTACCGGGCGCTGATCGAGCCTCAAGCCGTGGCAAGCTGGCGTCCGCCGCAAGGCATGCGTGGCGAAGTCCTGGCCTTCGATGCGCGCGAGGGCGGCATTTTCCGCATGGCCTTTATTTATGAAGGCGACAGCGGACACGGCAAGACCACTGATAATGCCGATTTCTTCGATGGCCGGTTTGCCGAGCTGACGCCCGGAAGGCGGGTCGTCGAGCTCATCACGTTCGAATCGGAAGATCCCAATCTTGCCGGGACGATGCGGATCGTGACGACGCTGGGGCCGGTCGACGGTGGCACACGGGTCACCGTCAGCTGCGAAAACGTGCCCGCCGGCATCGGCCAGGACGACCATCAGCAGGGCATCGCCTCGTCGCTCGAAAATCTGGCGGCCTTCGTCGAGGTCTGAGCAACGGCTGCCGATGGGGCGGCTTCTCGATCAGCCGCAGGTTTCCGCGGCAAGCTCGTTCAGCCGTTGCTCCCTCAACGCGTCCGCAATGTTGGGCATCAGTGCCAGGCAGACCAGCACGCAGATGCCGGCGACCAGCAGCCACAACGGTTTCCTGAACTGCCGGCCGTTGAGCACGGCACCGGCGCCGTAGATGGCCAGTCCAAGCAGGCCAAGGAACAGCACCAGGCCCGGGCCGTCGCAGTCGATGCCGCCTCCGCCCCACACCTTGTATTCGTTCGCCGGCAACAGCCCGAGCACGACAATGGGCAGGCCGACAACAAGGGCGGTATAGCCAAGGATGGCAGCGAGGTGGCGCGGCTGTTTCCGCTCGATCATGCCACCCCGTCCCGGCGCGTTCGACCCGTCATTGCCGCCCTGATGGCACTGGCATGGCGCGAGTGGCAGGGGTCGGCTGCGCGTCTGGCGCCTCCTCGCCAGCCGTTACCCCGATCGCGTCGATCCGGGCCTCGCCCTGGGTGATCAGCCGGGCGCCGCGCTGATTGCGGGCGTGAATCCACAGCCAGTTGATGGCCACGCTGAGCCGTGCCCGCGAACCGATGAGGAAGTAGATGTGGGCGATGCCCCAGAGCCACCATGCCAGCGCTCCCTTCAGCTTGATCCAGCCGAAGTCGATGACCGCGCGGCGCTTGCCGATCTGTGCGAGACTGCCCTGATGGCGGTAGTGGAACCGCCGCGGCGCGGCATCACCGCGCAGCCGCGCCTTGATGGTGGCGGCGACGTGCTGGCCTTGCTGCTTGGCGGCGGGCGCGATGCCGGGCGCGGGTTTTCCGTTCGGGTCGTTCACCGTCACGGTGTCGCCGATGGCGAACATCTCAGGATAACCTGGAACCGTCAGGTCAGGCATGACCTGGAGACGTCCTGCCCTGTCCGCCGGGGCGCCGAGCCACTCGGCGGCGGGCGATGCGCGCACGCCGGCGGCCCAGATGATCGTCTTGGTCGCCAGCCTGATATCGCCATAGGTGACGCTGTCGGCATTACAGTCGGAGACGGCGCGGCCGAGCTCGACTTGGATGCCAAGCTTGCGCAGCGAGCGCAGCGCATATTCGGAGAGGTCGTCGGGGAAGCCACCAAGTACACGCGGCCCGGCCTCGATCAGTACCACCCGTGCCCTGCCCGTATCGATGTTGCGGAAATCGCGCGGTAGCGTGTCGCGCGCCAGTTCGGCGATCGTCCCGGCCATTTCCACCCCGGTGGGTCCGGCGCCGACGATGACGAAAGTCAGCAGTGCCGCCTGCTTTTCCCGATCGGTCTCTCGCTCGGCGCATTCGAACGCCACCAGAATGCGGCGGCGGATCGTCGTTGCGTCCTCGAGCGTCTTCAGGCCGAGCGCAAAGGGCTCCCATTCGTCGTGGCCGAAATAGGCATGCCGCGCGCCCGTCGCCAGCACCAGGCTGTCATAGGGCACTGTCTCGCCACCTTCGAGCAGGACGTGGCGCCGCACGGCATCGACGCCGGTGACGCTGGCCAGGATGGTCGTCACCTCCGGCCTGTTCCAGACAAGCGAGCGGATCGGCCAGGCGATCTCGGAGGTGGCCAGCGAGGCCGTCGCGACCTGGTAGAGCAGCGGCTGGAACAGGTGATGGTTGCGCCGGTCGATGAAGGTGATGCTGACCGCAGCACCCGCCAGCCCCTTGACGACCTCCAGCCCGCCGAAGCCGGCGCCGACGACCACTACGCGATGCTGCATCTGACCTGCCCTCTGCTTCGTCGGCACATAGTAGAACCAGCTTCGCGGACAGGTATAGGGCCTGATATCTCAGGGAATATCTTCGGGGCGGCGGCCCGGGCGGCTGCGATAGGCCGGAAAGGTCCAGCCGAACTTCAACGCGCCGCCGCGCACCATGAAGGCAGCGACAAAAGCAACGACGGTTGACACTTCAGGCGGCAAATCGGCGATGTCGGCGAGCGTGTAGATGCCCGCTCCCACCATGGCCGCCGAGACATAGATTTCAGGCTTGAGCAGGACCGAGGGCTCCCCGGCAAGCAGATCGCGCAGGATGCCGCCGAAGGTCGCCGTCAAAAGCCCCATGACGATGGCGACCGTCGGCGATGCGGTCGCCGCCAGCCCCTTGGCAGCCCCGATGGCGGCGTAGGCGGCCATGCCGAGCGCATCGAGCCAGAGCAACAGTTTGTAACGGGATTCGACCAGATGGGCGGTGAAGAACACCCCGACCGCGACCGCGGCACAGACCAGCACATAGGCCGGGTTGATCACCCAGAACACCGGGAGCCCCAGGATGACATCGCGAACTGTGCCGCCGCCGATGCCGGTAAAGCTTGCCAGGAACAGAAAGCCGATGACGTCGAGTTGCTTGCGCGATGCGGCAAGCGCACCAGTCGCGGCAAACACCGCCACACCGGCATAGTCGAGGTAGAGCAGTGGGCTCATTCGAGCGAACAGGCAGTAGTGAGTAGCGAATAGGAGAAAAACAAAGCAGCCCCCGGTTTGGGGGCCACTTTACTGATCAAATCCCGGTTCGCTAATCCCTATTCGCTATTCGCTTCTCAGGCGTCTTTTTCAGCCTGTTCGTTGACCGGGCCGGGCTCGGCCGGGGCATCTGCGACTTGCTTGGGGCCACCCTTGGCGATTCCTACCATGGCCGGGCGCAGCACGCGGTCGCCGATGGTGTAGCCAGATTGGGCGACATGCACGACCGTGTTGGCGGCGACGTCGGGGTTCGGCACTTCGAACATCGCCTGGTGGAAGTTCGGGTCGAACTTTTCACCAAGCGGATCGAGCTTGCGGACACCGTGACGCTCGAGCGCCGACAGCATCGAACGTTCGGTCACCTCGACGCCCTCGATCAGGCTGGCCAGGCCAGTACCGCCTGATGTCTTGGCTTCGTCAGTGACAGCCTCGATCGCACGGCGCAGATTGTCCGAGACCGACAGCATGTCGCGGGCGAAGTTGGCCACCGAATAGGCACGGGCATCCTGCACGTCGCGCGCGGTGCGGCGACGCAGGTTTTCCATCTCGGCAGCAGCGCGCAGGGCGCGATCCTTCAGCTCTTCATTTTCCTTCAGCAGCCTTACGAGGGCTTCATAGTCGCCTTCGACGCTGCCTTCGATCTTGTCGGCCTGGGCCTCGGCAGTCGCGGCCTCATCGAGCGCGCGTTCGTCTTTTGCCTGATCGCTCATCGCCATTTCCCGTTGTTTGGACACGTTCTAAGTTGTGCCCGATATCGAGGTTTGGGTGTCAAAAATCAAGGGGCAAGGGCCGCCGGGACGGGATGCCGCGCCTTTTGGGCGCCATCATCTGCGGTACAGGCAGCGCCGGCCATTCAATGTTAATTCAAGTTTTACCATACAAGCCGACCATGTCTGCGGCGGGCAAGCAATCTGGGAACCATTTGCATCTGGCGCGAGTTTTGCCAGCGAACACAGGTTTCAATCATGTCCAGCGCACGTATCACCAAGACAGCAGCCAAGGTCGCAACGAACATCAGGCGAGAGCTTGCGTCCGAAAGCAATCTGCGCGTCCTGGAAGCGCTGCCTGCCTTCCAGGCAGACGAACAGCTGCCAAAGAAGCTGCGCCGCCTGCTCGACAGGCTCGATGCCGCCGAGCATGACAAGCCGCTTCGCAAGATGCTTGGCAGAAGCTAGCGCGCCGGACGTTTCCGTCCAGGCTTTCAGCTATTTCATGTCGCGCTGCGGCGCCAGGAATACTTCGCACCTTCCGAAGGCGTTGCCGCAGGCTTGGCGGTCGGCTGGTAGTGGAGCGAGAGGCCACCGACCTGGCCAGCTTCGAGCCGCTTCAGGAGTACGGGATGCGATACCTCGAACTCGTTGAAGCCGACACGCAGCATATGCGGCAGCTGGTCGATCAACACCTGGCCGGTCGCGCGCACGGCACCTTCGAAGCCGTGGCGGCTACGCAGCAGCTCGGCCTTGGAGAAGGAGCGGCCGTCATTGAAGACCGGAAAGGAAAGCGCCACCAAGGACAGCTGGTCGAGCCTATCGACGATCTCCTCGAGCTGGTCGCCAGGCTGGAGCAGAACGCCGAGGCGTTCCTTTGCAGCTTCGCGCTGTTCGGGCGAGAGTTCGAGAAAGGCCTGAAGCGGCAGGATGACCCGGCTATTACCGGCCAGCGCGCTGGCATCCTCGGCGTAGGTCCAGCCATCGTCCCTGAAGCCTTCGGGTGTCCAGAGGCGCGGCGCCGGTGTCGCTTCGGTCATGAAGAAGAATTCCTAAAGTGATGCGTCGGTCAGCGACTGTTCGAGACCCGATAGATGGATGCCGCATTCGGTCTTGGCCTGTCCGGCCCAGCGTCCGCTGCGCGCATCCTCGCCCGGCTTGACGATCTGCGTGCAGGGAAAACAACCGATCGACAGGTAACCATAGGCGACCAGCGGGTTCTCGCGCAACGCATGCTTGCGCATGTAGTCGGCGAGATCCGACGTGGTCCAGCGCGCGAGCGGGTTGATGCGGAAGCGCGGGCCAACCTGCTCGAACACTGGCAGGGCAGCACGGGTGGCGGCCTGGAAGCGCTTACGTCCGGTGAACCAGGCCCGAAACGGCTCGACTCCACGCGCCATCGGCTCGACCTTGCGGACGTCGCAGCAGGCGTCGGTGCTGGTCTGATGCAGATTGCCCATCGGATCGATCCGCGCCAGCGCCGCCTCGTCAGGCGTGACGATGCGAATGTCGGTCAGGCCGTAATCTGCGGCGAGCGCGTCGCGGTAATCGAGCGTCTCGCCGAAATGCTTGCCTGTGTCCAAAAAAATCACCGGCAGCTTGCGGTCGACTTCGGCGATCATGTGCAGAAGCACGGCCGAATCCGCCCCGAAAGACGATACGGCCGCGATCTCGCCGACAAAACGCTCGGTTGCGGCGCGCGCGATGATCTCGACGGGCGTCAGCTGGCCATAGAGCGCGTCGAGCGCCGCAGCCTCGGCAAGAACCTGCGCTTCAGTTCCGGCGTCAGGCTGCCTTGGCTTCGCTAGCATAAAGCGCCTCCTTGAACGGCGCTGGGCCGACGCGGCGATAGGCGTCGAGGAACTTTTCCGAACTGTCGAGCCTGATGCCGAGATAGGTCTCGACGATCGTTTCGATGGCGTCGGTGATCTCTTCCGGGCCGAAGCCGCGGCCGATGATCTCGCCGACCGAAGTGTGTTCGTCGGCCGAACCGCCGAGCGTGACCTGGTAGAGTTCAGCGCCCTTCTTCTCGACACCGAGAATGCCGATATGGCCGACATGGTGGTGGCCGCAGGCATTGATGCAGCCGGAAATCTTGAGCTTCAGCTCACCGATGTCGCGCTGGCGCTCCAGAGAGGCGAAACGCCTGGAGATTTCCTGTGCCACCGGGATCGAACGGGCATTGGCCAGCGCGCAATAATCCAGGCCCGGGCAAGCGATGATGTCGCTGATCAGGTTAGAATTCGATGTGGCCAGGTCGATCGCCATCAGCGCGTCATAGACCGCCTTGAGATCGGCGCGGGCGACATGCGGCAGGATCAGGTTTTGCTCGTGGCTGACGCGGATCTCGTCGAAGCCGTACTTCTCGGCGATGTCGGCCACGGCCTCCATCTGGCTGTCGGTGGCATCGCCCGGTACTTCGCCGATTCCCTTGAGCGAGATCGTCACAGCGGCGTAGTCGGGATTGCGATGGGTGAAGACATTCTGGTCGACCCACTCGCCAAAGCTCCTGGAATCGAGCCGCGCCAGCTTGATGGCCTCGTCGCCTTCCGGCCGGTCGGTCAGCGCCGGCGGCGCGAAATAGGACTGGATCGCGGCGACGTCGGCCTCAGGCAGCTTGAGCTCGCCGTCCTTGAGCGCCTGCCACTCATGCTCGACCTGGCGGATGATCTCGTCGACGCCGGTCTCGTGAACCAGAATCTTGATGCGCGCCTTGTACTTGTTGTCGCGACGGCCGTGCAGATTGTACACGCGCAGGATTGCGGTGGTGTAGGACAGCAGGTGCTGTTCCGGCAGGAAGTCGCGGATCTTCTTGGCGACCATCGGCGTGCGACCCTGGCCGCCGCCGATATAGACGGCAAAGCCGAGTTCGCCCTTGTCGTTCTTCTTCAGGTGCAGGCCGATATCATGGGTCTGGATCGCGGCGCGGTCGCGCTCGGCACCCGTGACCGCGATCTTGAACTTGCGCGGCAGGTACGAAAACTCCGGATGCACCGAAGACCACTGGCGCAGGATTTCGGCATAGGGGCGCGGATCGGCAGCCTCGTCGGCGGCGGCACCGGCGAAGTGATCGGCGGTGACGTTGCGGATGCAGTTGCCCGAGGTCTGGATGGCGTGCATCTCGACCGATGCGAGGTCGGCGAGGATCGCCGGGATGTCGGACAGCGCCGGCCAGTTGAACTGGATGTTCTGGCGCGTGGTGAAGTGGCCATAGCCCTTGTCGTATTTGCGGGCGATGTGGCCAAGCATGCGCATCTGCTTCGAGCTCAACGTGCCGTAAGGCACCGCGATGCGCAGCATGTAGGCGTGCAGCTGAAGATAGACCCCGTTCATCAGGCGCAGCGGCCGGAACTGGTCCTCGGTGATCTCGCCGGCAAGGCGACGCTCGACCTGGTCGCTGAAATCGGCGACGCGGGCCTTCACGAAATCATGGTCGAACTCGTCGTAACGGTACATGGTCGTCTTCCGGTCTGTGTTCAGGCGGCGCCGGCGGCGGGCCGGGCTTGCTTGCCAAGGTCGAGGCGATTGCTGGGACCAGCGGCGCGGATCACTTCGCGCAGCCGGAGCGGCTGGATCGCGTCGTTGACGACGCTGACGTCGATGAGATTGACGTCAACGACTTCGTTGTTGTCATAGGCGGCCTTGCCGATCGCCTCGAGGCGGGCTTCGCCGGCCTTGTCGCCGACGGTCTCGGCAACATCGATGGTCTCGGCCCAGCTGCCGTCGACCGCGAACCACACGGCTTCGCCGTCGGTCAGCCTGTTGGCGGTAAGGATCTTCATGCCTTGCTTCCTTCGAGCGCCGCGCGGGCGGCCTGTTCGTGCCTGTGTGCCGCGAGCGGCTCGGAAAGTTCAAAATTGGCGCCGGCGACAGAGTCGCCGATGATGGTCATGACCGGGCCATCGAGATCGCTGCGCGCTTCCAGCGAAGGCAGGTCGGCGAGCGTGCCATGGAAGCGGCGGCGGTTCTTCAGGCTGGCGTTCTCGACGACGGCCACCGCCGTGTCGGGCGACAGCCCGGCGTCGATCAGGCGGCCGGCGACGTCGGCGGCGACCGAGCGGCCCATGTAGACGGCAACTGTCGCACCCGAGATGGCGAGCTTGGCCCAGTCAGGCAACGATCCGCCCTTGAGGTCGTGGCCTGTCGTAAAGACCATCGAGGAGGTGACGCCGCGCAGCGTCAGCGGCAGCTCGAAATCTGCAGCGGCGGCGAAGGCCGAGGTCACGCCCGGCACGACCTCGTAGGACACGCCGGCATCGCGCATCGCCTGCATTTCCTCGCCGGCGCGGCCGAACACCAGCGGATCGCCCGACTTGAGGCGCACCACGCGCTTGCCGGCTTGCGCCAGTTCGACGAGCAGATCGTTGATCTCGGATTGGCTCTTGGAATGGCAGCCCTTGCGCTTGCCGACCGGGAGGCGCTCGGCATCGCGGCGGCCCATCGAAATCACCGCCTCGGGGACCAGCGCGTCATGGACGATGACGTCGGCTTCCATAAGCAGGCGATGGCCACGCAGTGTCAGAAGATCCTCGGCCCCCGGGCCGGCACCGACGAGCGCGACATGGCCCTTGACCGCGCCCTTGTGCAGCAAAAGCTCGGTTGCCGCTCCATGCGCCTCGGCAAGCTGGCCGTTGTCGAGCGCACGCGCCGGCGCGCCCTCGAAAAATTCGCGCCAGAAGCCACGGCGGACATTGCCCTTGGGCAACAGGCGCTCGACGGCATCGCGGAAGCCGGCGCCAAGTGTGGCCAGTGCGCCGAGCTGCGGCGACAGCATGCGGTCGACGCGGGCGCGGATCATCTGGGCCAGAACAGGCCCTGCCCCTTCGGTGCCGATGGCAACGGCGACCGGTGCACGGTTGACCAGCGCGGGGGTGAAGAAGTCGCAGAGTTCGGGACGATCTACGGCATTGACCGGGATGCCCAGCTCACGTGCATCAAGGGATATCAGCCGATCGAGGGCCTCGTCGCCAGTCGCGGCAAACACCATCACGGCGCGCTCGATCAGCGACGCGTCATAGGCGGCATGGATACGTGTTGCGCCGTTGGCGGCGATCCAGTCGCGCAGGTGCGGCTCGACATGGTCCGCGATGATCCGGATTTCGGCGCTCGACTGCGCCAGCAGGCGCGCCTTGGCCAGCGCCTCGTCGCCACCGCCGACGATGACCACGGCTTCGCCTTCGACCTTGAGGAAGATCGGGAATGCGTTGAGCTTGGCGGCGGCTTGGGTCATGACGCGTATGGTTCCGGATACCAGTCATTTCTAGCTGTCCTTGCTGCGCTGCAGAAGAAATGCACTCGCGCGCGCCGATATGGGAGGCAATCGGTTTTGCCCGGCCCGATGCCCCAAGAGAAAATTATTCCAACCGCCGGCTGTGCACCCGCTGGCGACCTTTTGCCGACAGGCCAGCCAAACGTCGTCGCAGTCCGTCGCCGAACCCTTTGAAACGCTTGTGGTGCCGCGCTTCATCGCCGCCCCGTCGCGTGCTTTCGACCCCGGGCTCGATCCAGTCGCCACTTTCGATCTCGGACCGGTTTTTCCTAATTTCTACTGATTTAGTAGAATTAAGACGGGCCGCCGCCAGCCATATCCGAGAGAGGGTAAGGCGCCCCACAAAACGTCACTTCCCGCGCTCATCATATGCCGCTCGCGCGATCTCGATCTTCTCCCAGTGCGTCCGGATCTAGCCGGTAAAACCCGGACTCTGGCCGACGGCGAGCCGGTAGCGGCAGCCCGTCCTGAATGTTTCCGGAACCAGGCCGGGCACGACGCGTTCACCCCCTGTATCCGACGATGAAACAGCCCACGGAAGGAACGGACAAATGGCCCATATCAATCTGAAGCACGGCATCTGGGTGCTTGTAGCCGATGGCGAAAAGGCGCTGTTCCTGAAGAACCGGGGCGACACCAAATATCCGAACCTCGAGGTCGTGCGCGAGATGGAGCAGAACAACCCGCCGACGCGCGAACAGGGCAGCGATCGTCCCGGCCGCTACAGCGATGGGCCTTCGATCCACCGCAGCGCGGTAGACGATACCGACTGGCACCGTGTCGCCAAGGAGCGTTTCGCCGACGAGATTGCCGCCCGGCTCTACAAATTCGCCCATGCCGGCGATTTCCGCGAGATCATCCTTGTGGCGCCCCCGCTGGTGCTCGGCGAGTTGCGCAAGAAGCTGCACAAGGAAGTCGACGAGCGCGTTTCGGCCGAAATGGCCAAGACGCTGACCAATCATAGCGTAAGCGACATCGAGTCGATCCTGATGGCCGCCTGATCCCGTCCGTCTTTCCTGACCACTCCCAGCGTGCCGGCAGCCAATGCCGGCACTTTTTTTGACGGTGGCCAAGTTTCTTGGCCGCTTAGGGTTGCGCATGCGCGCCTGCGTCCACCATATTGGAAATGCAGCGGATTTCACCGCCGCTCCCCAATACAATGCTCATTTTTGAAAGGTGCCGCCGGGACAATGCCGCATGACACGCCCCTCATCGCTACAATCGTCGCCGGTCTGGGGCTGGCATTCATCTTCGGCGCGCTCGCCAATCGCTTCAAGGTTCCGCCGCTTGTCGGCTATCTGATCGCCGGCGTGCTGGTCGGGCCCAACACGCCCGGATTCGTCGCCGACCAGGAGTTGGCTCTCGAGCTCGCCGAGATCGGCGTCATCTTGCTGATGTTCGGCGTCGGACTGCATTTCTCTCTCAAGGACCTCCTCTCCGTCCGCGCCATCGCCGTGCCGGGCGCGATCGTCCAGATCGCCTTTGCCACAGCACTTGGCGCCGGCCTGGCCTGGATGCTCGGCTGGTCGACCGGCGCCGGCCTGGTGTTCGGTCTGGCGCTGTCGGTGGCGTCAACGGTCGTGCTTTTGCGGGCACTGCAAGAGCGGCGCATGATCGAGACCGAACGCGGCCGCATCGCCGTCGGCTGGCTGATCGTCGAAGACCTGGCGATGGTGCTGGCGCTGGTGCTTTTGCCGGCGCTTGCCGGCGTGCTCGGCGGCGAAGCGCAGACGACCGAAGCTCCCAACATCCTTGCCCTGCGCTTCGATTTCGGCGTCTGGGGCGTCATCGGGCTCACGCTGGCCAAGGTCGCGGCCTTCGTCGTCGTCATGATGGTCGTCGGCCGCCGGGTCATCCCGTGGGTGCTGCACTACGTCGCCCACACCGGCTCGCGCGAATTGTTCCGCCTGTCGGTGCTGGCGATCGCGCTCGGCGTCGCCTTCGGTGCCGCCAAGCTATTCGGCGTCTCGCTGGCGCTGGGCGCCTTCTTCGCCGGCATGATCATGAGCGAATCCGAGCTCAGCCATCAAGCGGCGGAAGAAACGCTGCCGCTGCGCGACGCTTTCTCGGTGCTGTTCTTCGTCTCGGTCGGCATGCTGTTCGACCCGACCAGCCTGTTAAGCAACACTTGGCCGATCCTCGCCACGCTGTTCATCATCATCATCGGCAAATCGGTCGCCGCCTTCCTGATCGTCATAGCCTTCGGCTATCCGGTGGCCACCGCGCTGATCATTTCAGCCAGCCTGGCGCAAATCGGCGAATTCTCGTTCATCCTGGCTGAACTCGGCGTGGGGCTCGGCCTGTTGCCGGAAAAAGGCCGCGACCTGATCCTTGCCGGCGCCATCCTGTCGATCGTGCTCAACCCACTGGTCTTCGCAGGCGTCGCGCGGCTGCGGCCGTGGCTGGAAAAACGCGCGGGCAAGGTGCCGGAGGCTGTCGAAGCCGTGCCGATCGGTCCGGCCACCGAGCCCGGCGAAGTCGCCACCATAACGCAGGTAGCGGCAGCCAAGGTCGACGATGACCTCCCGCCGCCGACCAAACTCACCGACCACACCATCCTGATTGGCTATGGCCGCGTCGGCTCGCTGGTCGGCCAGTCGCTCAAGGACGCCCAGCTCCCGTTCCTGGTCATCGAAGACTCGGACAAGACCATCGCAAGGCTCCTGGCCGAAGGTATCGAGACTGTCGCTGGCAACGCGGTCAAGGGCGAGGTGTTCGGCGCGGCCAATGCTGCCGGCGCCAGACGCCTGATCCTGGCCATCCCCAATGCCTTCGAGGCCGGCCAGATCGTGCTCAAGGCCAAGGCCGCCAATCCCGGTATGCTGATCATCGCTCGCGCCCACTCCGACGCCGAGGTCGAGCATTTGACAGGGCTCGGGGCCGACAAGGTGATCATGGGCGAGCGCGAGATCGCACGCGGCATCGTCGAACAGGTCCTGGATGGTTCGGCCAGGCCGCCTACCAGCGATCCGGAGCCCGACGCCCCGCCGGCGGCAGCCTGAACCGGTCGAAACCAGTTTCTCCAAAACAAGAAAGGCCGCGCAACTGCGCGGCCATTTTTCATTGGCGAGCGGGCGCCGCCCGCGGCCCTGCTCAGAGGAAGGGGAACGGCATGACGAAGTTGGGCTGATAGGTGTCCATCGTCGCGCCATTGCGATCTTCATCGATAAGTGTGCTGCTGCCGAAGCTGGCGCGGAGCCCAACCATCAGCTTGTGCGAGTCGAGGATATCCGTACCCGGGCCGCCCTCCGAGAACGAGATGTTCTCATACTGATAGCGGCCAAACACCGACCACGGCGTACCGTCGAAACGGTAGGAGGCCTGCAGCGCAGCGGCGATGGTGTCAAAGTCAGCCGAATCGCCACCGACGCTCAAATGGGTGCGATGGAAGCCGAGCTCGCCGTCGAAGCGCAGATTGTCCTGGGCGAAGTAGCGAACCACGCCGCGAATGCCCATGAGGTCGACATTGAAGGGCAAGAAATCGGCTTCCAGGCCACCGTAGTAGGCCTGCGCGTAGAGCGTCATGTTGCCGAAATAGGCCTGAGCCTCGGGACCGACCTTCCAGTCCCAGATATCCGCGTCAAGGCCGGTAGAGGAGCCATAGGTATTGGCCTGGACGAAACCACCAAAGGCATAAGAAGCCGGGTCGCGCCAGAACAGGTGCGCGGCACCGCCGACGCCATGGAGGCTCTCGCCGTCCTGGCCGACGGCATCGACTGTGAAGTCGCCCTGGGCGTTCCAGCGCTCGGCAAACGGGACGTTGATGCGCGCCGCGCCACCGGCAGCCCACAGGGTCTCGTCGGAGAATTCGCTGATCCACAGCCCGCCGCCATAGATCTGGCCGTAGCCGGAGACCTGGCGAACGGTCTCCTCGACCGGTTGCGTCGGATCGGCGGCAAAAGCCGGCGTCGCAAGCACGGCAAGCCCGGCGGCAGCGAGCAGTTTCTTCATGGATGGCCCCTCGTCAGTGATTTGGCGCCATATTTCGTATCGCTAAATTAGCTAACGGAAAGGTCATGCCGCGCAATGGCGCACAACTCTGGCGGGTTTTTGCGGGACTGACACATTCTCGCAACACCAGCGTCGCGATCCGCCCCCGCGTGCTTCAGCGCCGATCAAGAGGCGGATTGGCCTGGTTCGGCAGGAATGGAGCCCCGACGACCCGAACCTTGCGCCGCGTCGCCGGCGTGGCTTCGGTGGTTTCCGACACATAGGCGGTAACTGTGCCATCGAGCAGTTCGGGTTTGGCCTGCGGCAGTGGGATCACCGCTGCCTCCATGTTCTTTGGCGTCACCGTCCCCGCCCGCATCTCGTCGGCGCGGCGATAGTAGCGCGGCAGGTCACAGCCCTGGAAGTCGGCCTTGTCGCGATAAGCGAAGGCGGACGGCAGGTCCTTGTAGGACTGGCGCGTCTTGACGGAAGCCATCTCCTCGGTTTCACGCCCGATGTCGTCAAGCTCATAGACGTCCATCGCCTTGTCGTTGCAGATGTAGCGGCAACGATCGAGCGTGTTGTCGTAATAGCCGGCATTGACGAACTGGGCGTTTGGCGCCGGGAAATAATAGCCGTCCTTGAGCCGCACGCAGTAGAGCATCGCCTGTCCGGTGAAAGACAAGGGCCTGTCCGACTTGCGGCGGTCCTGTCGCGCCGCCATCTGGGTGCACCCCAATGCCGACAGGCGCGCCCTGATCGCCGTGCCGTTGCCGCGGCCCGATGCGGCCTGAATTTCGCACTCGACGCTTGAACGGCGGCCGGCAAGGTCGCGGCAGGGATCGAAGAAGCCGCCGCTGCTGCGACCGCTGCATTGCCGCTGGCGTTCCAGCGCCTTGATCGCCAGGAGTTGCCGGGTCAGATGCGCGGGAACGGCGTTGCCTCCGCCCAGCTGGGCTCGAAGGGCACTGCAGGCGTCGGCGTGAGCCTGGGAAAGCCCGATGAAAAGTGTCAACACGCACCCTGCGAACCGCAAATGTATATTAAAGAAACCTAAAATATCTGACATAGTTGCCTAAGCTCCGCCAGACCCCAGCAAGCTTTGAACAATATCACGGAGAAAAGTTACTTCAAAACGGGCCCTGCAAACTGCGTTAACTGCGGGAACGGCTGTATGACTTGAGGTCATGCACGCGCCAGGGCAACGTCAACTGCTGGCAGCAAGCTGTACAAGATGACCCGGCAGGTCCGTGCCGGGGCCGGCTGCATTGACAGTGTCGAAATAGTCGTGCCAGCCGCAGGCCGCGATGCCCTGCAGGAGCGCGTCCAGCGCAGCATTGTCGGGAAAACGCCAGATGGCGAAGAAACGATATGGCGCGGGATAGATCTTGGTGGCGTCGATTTCGCCCAAGGCAATCGCCTCGACACCGAGCGCCGACAAGGCGGCCATGCCGGCACCTATGGCTTCAAAGAATGCCTGCCGCCCGACTGCGTCGAGTGCCAGCCATGCGGGTTTCGGGGTATACAGTTCGGCCAGATAATGCGCCACAGTGGTTTCCTTTCGGCAAAGCGCTGCCAACGGCCACGGGATGCGGCCGCGTTTGCATACGCAGGGATTGATTTGGACGCGGGCCCTGTCAGCTGGGCTTTGCTGCTGCGGGATCGAGATTTCGCCAGACACGGCTAAGCAGTTCGCCAAAGCGCTGGCGGTCATCGGCGCTGAAGCCGGCAAACAGTGTGGCGATCCATTTGGTATGTTCGTCGAACAGTTCACCTGCCGCCACCTGCCCTTTGGAGCTCAGACGCACCGAGATCTTACGGCGGTCCTCTGTGCCGGGATGGCGTGCCAGGAAGCCGTCGCGCTCGAGCCCGTCGAGCAACCCGGTGATCGTCGCGCGGGTGACACCGGCGCGCTCTGCCAACTCGTGTGGCGACAGCCCTTCGGGACGGTCATGCAGCAGGAATAGAAGCACGAACTTGCCCTCGGACAGCTGATGCGGAGCGAGACGAGCGGCACAATCCCGGTCAATCGCCGACGACAGCGCCAGGATTTCCAGGCACAGCCGCAAGCCGGCCTCGGGCCTGCCCCGGCGTTTGGCTTCGTCCAGAAGAGCAAGATGTTTTTGTTCAAGCAGTGTCATGTGGCGCCATATAGTATGGTGCCATACTAACTGTCAATCGCCGTTCGATCGCGATCCGCGCTGGCCAGTTGAAAAGGCTAATTCCCCAGCAATACGTCGAGGATCGAGGTCTCGCGACGCTGGGTCGGGCCGCCGACATCGCCGGGAGGAACCGGGCGGCCGCCACCGACATCTGCGGGCGGCACAGGCCGGCCGATTGACGCGGTTGGCTGGTCTTGCCGGGCGTTTGCGGCGCCTACCTGCTGCCGCACCGGCTGCGGCGCCGGCGGGAAGGTGTTCTCGTCCACCTGCTGGGCCGGCTGGTCGTCGACGGCGACGTCGGGGGTTCCGCTGCCCGGGGTCCACGAGCCAGGAAGCGCAGCCATCGGCACGCCCTCATGAGCGGCGACCATGAATTCGTGCCAGGCCAGCGCCGGCAGTGCGCCGCCGGTGACCTTCTTCATCGGCTTGCCGTCGTCATTGCCAAACCACACGCCGGTGGTCAGGTTCGCGGTGAAGCCGACGAACCAGGCATCGCGTGAATTCTGGCTGGTGCCGGTCTTGCCGGCTGCCGGCCATGCGAAGGCGGCTTTCTTGGCCGTACCCTCCTCGACCGCGCCGGTCATCATCGCGTTCATCATGCCAACGACTTCGGGGCTGATGACGCGCGGACCGCCGCCTGCGGTGTTCTCGTAGAGTACCTTGCCCTCGGTGGTGGTAACGCGGCGGATGATGTGCACCTCGGGCCTGTAGCCGCCATTGGCGAAGGGCACGTAGGCAGCGGTCAGCTCGAGCGGGGTCACCTCGGAAGTGCCGAGCGAGATCGAGACATTGGGCTGCAGCTCGGACTCGATACCCATGCGATGGGCGGCTTCGACGACCGCGTTGGGCCCGACTTCCATGGCGAGCTGTGCCGCCACCGAGTTCAGCGATTTCGCCAGTGCGGTCTTCAGCGTCACCCGGCCATAATATTTGCCGTTGTAATTTTCCGGCGTCCACTTGCCGATCTTGATCGGCGCGTCGTTGCGGATGCTGTCGGGTGTCCGACCCTGCTCAAGTGCCGCCATGTAGACAAAGGGCTTGAACGCCGAGCCCGGCTGGCGCCGCGCTTCGGAGGCGCGGTCGAACTGACTGGTGGCATAGTCGTAGCCGCCGACCATGGCGCGCACTGCACCCGTATTGTCGATCGACACCAACGCGCCCTGGCTGACATTGAGTTTCTGGCCATTCTCGTCGACAAGCCGCCGGATCGATTTCTCGGCGATCTGCTGCAGCGTCATGTCGACAGTGGTGTCGACGACGATGTCGGACTGCACCTCGCCGATCAGCTCGGGAAGCTCCTGCATGACGCGATCGGCGACATAGTTTTCCGAACCGGTCCAGAACGAGGCGACGCGGGTCGCCGGCGCGTTCGTGGCGTTGGCCAGTTCCTTGTCGCCGATCATGCCCTGGTCACGCATGGCAGCAAGGACCAGCTGGGCGCGGTCGCCGGCGGCCTTGGGGTCACGCGCCGGCGACAGCCGCGACGGCGCCTTGAGCAGACCGGCCAGAAGTGCTGCCTCGGCCAGCGTCACGTCGCGCGAGGACTTGCCGAAGTAGCGCCGCGAGGCGGCTTCCACACCATAGGAACCGGAGCCGAAGAACACCCGGTTGAGATACATTTCAAGGATCTGGTCCTTGGTGTGCTTCTGCTCCAGCCACATTGCCAAGAGCACTTCCTGGACCTTGCGCTCCAGCGTGCGGTCGGGCTTCAGGAACAGGTTCTTTGCCAGCTGCTGGGTCAGCGTCGAGCCGCCCTGGGTGAAACGGCCATTGAGGAAACGTGTCGACACGGCGCGCGCCAGGCCAATGGGGTCGAAACCGAAATGCGAATAGAAGCGCTTGTCCTCGATCGCGATTACGGCTTGCGGAATGTAAGGCGACATCTGGTGCAGGCCGACAGCCTCGCCGCCGGTCATGCCGCGATTGGCGACGAGCTGGCCGTCGACGCCGACGATCTTGATGTTAGGCGAACGGTCGGGAATGGCCCAGGTGGTGGCGCTGGGCATCTTGGCGCCGTAGTAGACGACGATGCCGGCAGCGGCGATGCCGCCCCAGATGGCGAGAACGAAGCACCAGTAGACCAGGCGACCGAAGATGCCGAACAGGCCGCGCTTGGGCTTGTGCGAGCGGCCGCGGCCGCGTTCGGGCGCGCGGCCCTTGGACGATTTGCGCTTGGCGGGCTGCTTGCGGCGGCTGGGCACGACGCGGTCCTCCTCGCGCACCGAAAAGACGTCGTCCTCCGCATCATTGCGCGGTCCATCGAAGCTGGGCTCGATGCGTCTGTCGTTCCGGTTCGCCATACCTGTTTGTCCGGCCCCCATGCCAATGGCGTTCCGGTTGGACAGTAAATGCGGCGATTTAAGGAGGCCTTAAACAACCGGAGCTGCCGCCCTGTGGGCAAGGCGCAACGGCCGCGCTGTGGATAGGGGTGACCGACACAGCAAAACCGCCGTCCTTGCGGGCGGCGGTTTGCGGGTCGGCTCATGTCACTGCGGGATAGGATCAGGACGCGGGTCGTTCGGCTTGTCGGGGCGATCCGGCTTGTCGCTGCCCTTGTAGCATGGGCTCGAGGGATCGTTCTTGTCGCAGCAATTGCTGCTCTGCAGATAGCGCGGGTCCTTCGGTTTCCATTCGCAGCGGCGGATCTCGGTCGACTGGCACGCAGTGACCGCCGAAGCGGCGACTACGGCCAGAATGATATTGCGGAATGCACTCATGGTTCTCTCCTTTGAAATGAATTTTCCCACCTCACGAGACTGGGTCGCAGCCAAGGGCGAAATGGTTCAAAAGAGATTTGAGATTTTTTGCGCTGCCTCTAATCGGTAGCAGGACAGGGCAGCGGCGCCGAGATGATGACCCCCAACGTGGCGTTGGACCTGAATCGGCAGCAGCTTGGAGGTCCGGCGGCAGTGGCTGCCGCTTCTATGGTCCGGTCGTCTTGTGGAGGGCAGCTGAGACCCGCTCGCGCAGCATCTCGGCGATGTCTGTGGCCATGTGCAGGCGGACACGGCCGCCGCGGGCATCGACGAGCGTCACGGCGACGCCGTCCAGCGTGTCGTCCTTGGCAGCCTCGACGGCCGCCACCATGAACTCATGTTCCTTGCGATCGGTTTTTTCGGCCATGGCTATGCTCCCTGGCTGGCAGAACCGATCATACGCCTATTCGTCATCTTCGTCGCTGCCGCCTGATTTGGCCCAGGAGTGCGGGCTGATGCGTTTCTGGGTGTCGCTGTCGACATAGGCCCACCAGCCTGCGTCGCTGTCGTCCCACTGGCCGCCGGCGGCCTGCAGGCGCGCCAGCGAGCGATACTGCGCGACAGATTCATTCTCCTGGCCGTCGCGGTCGGTCCAGTAGACCGTAACCTTGGAGCCATCGGTGGGGGCGGAAGCGATCGGCAGTTTGGCGCTCATGTGGGTCCCTCGAATTGCTTCTGGCCAACGATAGACGACCGCGCGGCCTGGTAAAACCACGCGGCAGCGAAAGTCAGCGGCGGCTGAGAAGGGCAGCAAGAAGGCCGAAGACCGCGACGCCGACAAGTGCTGTCGTCATCGGATTGTCCTGGGCGGTTTTCTGCGCCACACGCGCCTGCTTGCGCATCGCCGGCAGTGCTTCGGTAAAGCGATCGTAGAAACCTTCATAGAGCTCCGAGGCGCTTTCGCGGCTGTCGGCAAGGGCTGCGGAGCCACGCTTGGACATCGTCTTGGTCAGCGAAGCAACCTGCTTTGTCAGCTGGGAAATCTGTTCTTCGAGGTCAGCCTGGATTTCTTCACGGGTGGAAGCCATTCGTATGCGTCCTTTCATCTGGTACTCACCCAAACGGCTCAGGCCAGGTGTTCGTTCCCTCGACGGGACCGAACGCCGCAGGCCGGCCCCGCGAAATTCATCGGTCGCCGGGCCGGAAAACTCACGATATCAACAGCTTGCGCCTCAGCTGTGGGCGAAGATGTCTTCTTCGTCCCAGCCCATAAGATCGAGCTTGGCGCGGGTGGGCAGGAAGCGGAAGCAGGCCTCGGCCTCGTTGGTGCGACCATCGCGCTCGAGCCGGCTGGCCAACACATCGCGCAGGCGGTGAAGGTAGAGCACATCGGAGGCAGCGTATTCGAGCTGCTCGGGCGACAGCGTCTCGGCGGCCCAGTCGGACGACTGCTGTTGCTTGGAAAGCGACACGCCGAGAAGCTCGTTGCAGATGTCCTTGAGGCCATGGCGGTCGGTATAGGTGCGGGTCAGGCGCGAGGCGATCTTGGTACAGAAGACCGGCTCGGTCATCACGCCGAAGGCGTTGTAGAGCACGGCGATGTCGAAGCGGCCGAAATGGAACAGCTTCGTCACCTTGCGGTTCTTCAGAAGCGCGGTGAGGTTCGGTGCCTTCTTCTGGCCGGGCGCGATCTGGATGACGTCGGCGGTGCCGTCGCCCGGCGAGATCTGGACGACGCAGAGGCGGTCGCGATGCGGGTTCAGGCCCAGCGTCTCGGTGTCGATGGCAACGGCATCGACGTCGTAGTGCTGGAGGTCGGGAAGGTCGTTTTTGTGGAAGCGGATGGTCATGCGTGTCTCCGATCGCGGCTTGGCTTCTCAGTTGCCGCGATCGGAGGAAAAATCAATAGAAACCTCGGTTTCTACCTCACTTGCGGGTCAGCGCCTCGAGGATGCGCGCCCAGGAGCGCTGGCCCTTGTGGAAGGAGGCCAGATCGTATTTCTCGTTCGGTGAGTGGATGCGGTCGTCAGGCAAGGCGAAGCCGACGAGCAGCGACTCCATGCCAAGGAAGCTCTGGAAGTCGCCGACGATCGGGATCGAGCCACCCATGGCGAGCATTACTGCCGGCTTGGGCCACTCGTCCGACAGCGCATCCTTGGCCTTGGCCAGGAACGGCGAGTCGTAGGAAAGCTGGATTGCCGGCCCGGCGCCATGCTCGTGGAACTCGACGCTGCAATCGGCCGGGATGCGTGCCTTCACGAAGTCGCGGAACGCTGCACGGATTTTGTCCGGGTTCTGCTTGTGCACGAGGCGGAACGAAACCTTGGCCGAAGCTTCCGCTGCAATGACGGTCTTGAAGCCCTTGCCGGTGTAGCCGCCTGATATGCCGTTGAACTCGGCGGTCGGGCGAGCCCAGACAAGCTCGAGGATCGACCGGCCCTTCTCGCCCGAGGGGATCGACAGACCGATCTCGCCGAGGAAGTTTTCCGCCGTTTCGCCGAGGGTTTCCCACGACTTCAGCACCTGCGAGGGCGTCTCCTCGACGCCGTCGTAGAAGCCAGGGATGGTAACGCCGCCATTGTCGTCATGAATGGCTGCCAGCACCTTAGAAAGGATGCGCACCGGATTGGCGGCCGCACCACCATATTCGCCCGAATGCAGGTCGCGGTCGGCGGCCTTGACGATCACCTCCTCGCCGACGAGGCCGCGCAGGCCGACGCAGATGGCGGGCGTCTGGCGATCCCACATGCCGGTGTCGCAGACCATGGCGAAATCGGCCTTCAGTTCCGCGCCATTGGCCTCGAGGAACGGCTTGAGCGAGGGTGAGCCGGACTCCTCCTCGCCCTCGAACAGAAGCGTGATCCTGCATGGCAGACCACCATGCACCTCTTTCCAGGCGCGGCAGGCCTCGACGAACAGCATCAGCTGGCCTTTGTCGTCGGACGAGCCGCGGCCGGTGATGACCTTGATGCCGCCTGCGATCTCCTTGATCTTGGGATCGAAGGGATCGTCTTCCCAGAGGTTAAGCGGGTCGACCGGCTGCACGTCGTAGTGGCCATAGAACAGTACATGCGGCGAGCCGGCGGGACCGTCGTGATGGGCGACCACCATCGGATGACCTGGCGTGTCGCGCACGCTGGCGTCGAAGCCGATGGTCTTGAGATCGGCGACCAGCCATTCGGCGGCCTTGCGGCAATCGCCTGCGAAGGCCGAGTCGGTAGAGATCGACTTGAGGCGGAGCAGCTCGAACAGGCGCTCCAGGCTCTGGTCGAGATTCTGGTCGAGGCGATCGAGAACGGGTGCGACTGCGGACATTTGAGGTGCCTTTCGATTCTTCTGGCGCGCAACCTAGTGGGCCGATGTGAAAACGAAAAGGCGGCAGGATTGGGCCAGCGCCCATGCTGCGGAGCTTGCTGATCGTGGACAAAAAAGTGCCGCCGTGGTGGAGGGGGGAGCCACGGCGGCACATTCTTAAACGGTGCGGCAGCCCGGAGAGGGGGATGAGGCTGCCGCAGGGTCCGGATAGGCGGGGGACGGGCCTGAGACCGGACTTCGGCAAAAACTGCCGATGCCCTACATTTGTTCCTTTGAACGTGGCGATTCAAGGGCACGTAGATTACACTTTTGTAACATGCGCGTGATCGGGGCGCCGCCCTGGTCAGCCCTTGCCGCGCGGTCGACGGTACTGTTCGACAGCCATTCCGCCGACGCCCCAATCCCCCAAATCGACTTCATTTATAACCACGAACTCTGTCGTCGGATCCTTGTCCAGGACGTCGACAAGAAGATCGGTTGCCCCGTTGATCAGGGCGGCTTTCTGCTCCGTCGTCACGCCTTCACGGGTGATCTTGAAATTGACGTAGGACATTCTTCTGCTCCCACTCCCGGCGGCTCACTTCGACTGCAGGTCGAAGTGAAAAACCTTTGAGATGATCTGCCAACGGCCATCGAGCTTCACCAACGTCAGGAAGTCGGTAAAATGCTTCAGGCCGATGACGCAGTTGAGCTTGGCGAAGGCCGTCACCGGACCGGCGAATTCGATCGAAACGATGCGATCGCTGCGTGTCTCCGACCGGCTGGCCGGCGAGGGCCGCTTGTCGACGATGGGGAAGTACTCCGCCATGGTCAGCCGCAGCAGCGGCCCGCGCCGCTTCGGCCAGCTGCGCCACGACATCCCCGCAATTTTCGGCAAAGGTGCTGACCGGACGGCTGCGCGATCTCGAGGCCAAGGGCGTTTTGTGGCGCCGCGTGATGCCGACGTCGCCGCCCTCGGTGGAGTACGGCCTGACCGACCTCGGCACCGAGTTCCAGCCAGCGATCGCGGCCATCGTGGCGATCGGCCACAAGCTCAAGCAGCGCCAGGCTGCCCACGTCCAGTCGGGCGACATGGCGGTGGCAGCCTCCTGATATCGACACGGTGTGGGCTGGCGGCCAATGTCAGTTGCCGGGGCCCCGCCCCTTTGCACAAGGATGCTGCCCGCCTAGTCTGGGCAAATCAGCCAATTCAATTATGGAATGACCAATCCATGCCCGTGCATGTCCGAGCCGCCCTGCCTCAAGACGCCAGCCCCATGGCCCGAATCCTCAACGAAATCATCGACATCGGCGGAACCACCGCGCTTCGCGAAAAGTTCGATGAAGAGCGCATCATCGACTACTTCATCTCGCCGAAACTCGGAATCAGCTGCTTCGTGGCCCTGGAGGGCGAGCAGGTGCTGGGGTTCCAGTCGCTCGACTGGGCCGACCCGGACTGGCCGGGCGATAGGCTGCCCTCCGACTGGGGCGTCATTGCAACCTTCGTCGATCCGCACGCACACAAGCGGGGCGCCGGACGGGCATTGTTCGCCAACACGGTGGAAGCCGCGAAAAAGGCGGGCGTCAGCTTCATCGACGCAACCATCCGCAAGGAAAACACCGGCGGCCAGGCGTATTACGGGGGCATTGGCTTTACCGACTATCGCGAGAGCGCCGAGACCATTTCAAAGCATTTCGCGCCGCTCTGAAGGGGCACCAAGGTCGCCCTGCGGCGCTTGAATGTTTCCGGTGGCAGCACGTCAGCAGCCACCTTGCCCGTGGCGCCGGGCCGACCGCAGCAGATGGTGTCAACGACTTGTCAGTAGACGGCGGCAAAGCCCGCTTGACCATGGACAGCCGCGCTGCGTCAAGTTACCCGTATCGCCATGAAAAAAGGCGATCATCTCTTCCTAGTCGACGGCTCCGGCTACATTTTCCGCGCCTACCACGCGCTGCCCCCGCTGACCCGCAAATCAGACGGCCTGCCGGTCGGCGCGGTGTCCGGTTTCTGCAATATGTTGTGGAAGCTGATGCTCGACGCACGCAACACCGATGCTGGCGTCGTGCCGACCCATTTCGCCGTCATCTTCGACTATTCGTCCAAGACCTTCCGCAACGAGCTCTATCCTGAATACAAGGCCAACCGCTCGGCACCGCCAGAAGACCTGATTCCGCAATTCGGCCTGATCCGCCAGGCGACCAAAGCTTTCGAGCTGCCCTGCATCGAGATGGAGGGCTTCGAGGCCGACGACCTGATCGCAACCTACGCCAGGCTCGCCTGCGAGGCCGGCGGCGACACCACCATCGTCTCCTCCGACAAGGACCTGATGCAGCTCGTCGGTCCCAGCGTGTCGATGTACGACCCGATGAAGGATCGCCAGATCAACATCCCCGAAGTGATCGAGAAGTGGGGCGTGCCACCCGAGAAGATGATCGATCTGCAGGCGCTGACCGGCGACTCGGTCGACAACGTGCCGGGCGTTCCCGGCATCGGCCCGAAGACGGCAGCGCAATTGCTCGAACAGTTCGGCGACCTCGACACGCTTCTCGCTCGCGCCTCCGAGATCAAGCAGGACAAGCGCCGCCAGTCGATCATCGACAACACCGAAAAGGCGCGCATTTCGCGCGAGCTGGTGCGGCTCAAGATCGATGTGCCGGTGACCGATGCGCTCGAAGATTTCGTGCTGCAGCCGCCCAACGGGCCGAAGCTGATCGGCTTCCTCAAGACCATGGAATTCACCTCGCTGACGCGCCGCGTCGCCGAGGCGACGGGCACCGAGGCGGGCGAGATCGAGGCCGTGCCGGTTGCCGTGCAATGGGGCGCCGACGCGCATGGACCAGACGTCGGAGCGGGCGCAACACCTGCAGCGGCGCCCGCTGCAGCTCCAGAAGCGCGTGCGAATGGCGGCAGCACCTCTTCCGCAGTGCCCTCGTCCGCCGCTGGCGAAAGCGGCACTGCGCTCGACACCCCCACCGACCTCGCCAACAAGATCGCAGCAGCAGCAGTCTCGGAAAAATTCGACCACGCCGCCTATGTCACCATCCGTGACCTCGCGACACTGAAGGCCTGGGTCGCGGAGGCGACCGAGGCCGGCGTCATGGCATTCGACACCGAGACCAACTCGCTCGATCCGATGCAGGCCGAACTCGTCGGTATTTCTTTCGCCACCGCACCCGGCCGCGCCGCTTACGTTCCGATCGCCCACAAGAGCGGGCGTGGCGACCTGCTCGGCGGCGGGCTGGTCGAAAACCAGATTCCGGTGCGCGACGCCCTCGCCGTGCTTAAGCCGCTGCTCGAAGATGGTTCGGTGCTGAAGATTGCGCAGAATCTGAAATACGACCTGGTGGTGATGAACCGTCACGGCGTCGACGTGCGTCCGTTCGACGACACGATGTTGCTTTCCTACGTGCTCGACGGCGGCACCAATGGCGGCCACGGCATGGACCCGCTGTCGGAGAAGTGGCTCGGCCACACGCCGATCGCCTTCAAGGATATCGCCGGTTCCGGCAAAAGCTTCGTCGGCTTCGACCAGGTCGACATCGACAAGGCGACCGCCTATGCCGCCGAGGATGCCGACGTGACGCTGCGCTTGTGGCGCGTGCTCAAGCCGCGCCTCGCCGCCAAGGGACTGACCTCGGTCTACGAGCGGCTGGAACGGCCGCTGGTGCCGGTGCTGGCCGCGATGGAGCAGCGCGGCATCTCGGTCGACCGCCAGATCCTGTCGCGTCTGTCGGGCGAGCTCGCCCAGGGTGCTGCGCGGCTTGAAGACGAGATCAACACGCTTGCCGGCGAGCGCTTCAATATCGGCTCGCCCAAGCAGCTCGGCGACATCCTGTTCGGCCGCATGGGCCTGCCCGGCGGTACTAAGACCAAGACCGGCCAGTGGTCGACCTCGGCGCAGGTGCTCGAGGATCTCGCCGCCGAAGGCCACGAACTGCCGCGCAAGATCGTCGACTGGCGCCAGCTGACCAAGCTGAAATCGACCTATACCGATGCCCTGCCCGGCTTCATCAACCCTGAGACCAAGCGCGTCCATACCTCCTACGCGCTCGCCGCCACCACCACCGGCCGCCTGTCGTCCTCCGACCCCAACCTGCAGAACATCCCGATCCGCACCGCCGAAGGCCGCAAGATCCGCACGGCCTTCATCGCCGACAAGGGCAACAAGCTGATCTCGGCCGACTACAGCCAGATCGAGCTGCGTGTGCTCGCCCATGTCGCCGACATCGCCCAGCTCAAGCAGGCTTTCGCCGACGGCGTCGACATCCATGCCATGACCGCATCCGAAATGTTTTCGGTGCCGGTCGCGGGCATGCCGTCGGAAGTGCGCCGCCGCGCCAAGGCGATCAATTTCGGCATCATCTACGGCATCTCGGCCTTCGGCCTCGCCAACCAGCTGTCGATCCCGCGCGAGGAAGCGTCCGACTACATCAAGAAGTATTTCGAGCGCTTCCCCGGCATCCGCGCCTATATGGACGAGACCAAGGCGTTCTGCCGTGACAACGGCTATGTCGAGACCATCTTCGGCCGCCGCATCCACTATCCCGAAATCCGCTCGTCGAACCCGTCGGTGCGCGCCTTCAATGAACGCGCCTCGATCAACGCTCGCCTGCAAGGCACCGCAGCCGACATTATCCGCCGGGCGATGATCCGCATGGACGACGCACTGGTCGCGGCCAAGCTGTCGGCGCGCATGCTGCTGCAGGTGCACGATGAACTGATCTTCGAAACTGTCGAGAGTGAGGTCGCAGCGACGATCCCTGTAGTCCGGCATGTGATGGAGAACGCGGCCATGCCGGCTGCGTCGATGTCGGTGCCGCTGCATGTCGACGCTAACGCCGCCGACAGCTGGGACGAAGCGCACTGAGATGGAGTTCGCGGCGGCGTCTGATCTGCCGACGTTGCTCTCCTTCGCGCTGACCGCTCTCATCATCGAGCTGACGCCAGGCCCGAACATGACTTACCTCGCGCTGGTGTCGGCTGGCGAAGGCCGCCGCGCCGGCTTCGCCACGGTGGCCGGCATTGCGCTGGGCCTCGCCACCATCGGCGTGGTCGCGGCGCTTGGCGTCACCGAACTGATCCAGTCATCGCATCTGCTCTACGAGGGCCTGCGCTGGGCCGGCGTGTTGTTCCTGCTCTTTCTCGCCTATGAAGGCTGGCGCGGTCCGGGCGACGTGGTATCCGAAGGCAGCGATGCCGACCGGCGCCATTTCACCCGCGGGCTGGTAACCAACCTTCTGAACCCGAAGGCGGCGGTGTTCTATGTCGCTGTGCTGCCGACCTTCATCATTGCCGACAAGCCGGTGCTGTCGCAGACGCTCACGCTGACCGCCATCTATGTCGCGGTTGCGACCATCATCCATGCGTTGATCGTGGCATTGGCAGGGACGCTCGAGCCCTTGCTCAACAACCCACTGTTTGAGCAGGTCGCGCGAAAGTTCCTGTCGGCGCTGCTGGCGGCCGTGGCCGTCTGGTTCGCGTTTTCGACGGCACGCTGAGCTGGTTCAGGCGGCGATCGCAGCACATTTGGCGCAGGTACCGCGGAACTCGATGACAGCCTTCTTGGCGACGAAGCCGGTCGAGCCGACCCAGTGATCGAGCTGCTTGCCGATCGTCTCGTCCGAGATCTCGGTCACCTGGCCACAGGTGTCGCAGATGGCAAAGGCCGTCATGCGGTGGTTGTGATGGCTGTGGTCGTGCGGCTCGGAGCAGGCGACGAAGGCATTCAGGCTTTCGAGGCGATGGACGAACCCGTCCTTCATCAGCGCTTCAAGGGCGCGATAGACCTGCAGCGGCGCGCGAAAACCCTCGTCGCGCAACTGATCGAGCAGCGTGTAGGCGCTGAGCGGTCCGGTCGCCACTTCGAGTTTCTCCAGAACCTTCTGCTGGTTCTTCGTCAGCGTAACCCGCGCCGCCATCTTCCGCATTCACCTTCCTCGGCCGAGCCGATGCCCGGACGGCACAATCCAGCGCCTAAGATGGCGACTGGACAAGGGTTTTGCTAGCGCGTCCCGCCGGCAAAGACAATCTGCGCCGAAAGCAAACGGCGGGAACGCCCGCCGCCTGCATGTTTCGAAGCGTCAGAGCGCCAGCTTACTTCTTCTGTCGCGCCGGGCCATCGCGCTCGGACGAGCGGGCCCAGAGGTTGATGTCGGCCTCGCGGGCATAGGTGTCGATCTCGGCCAGTTCCGCATCAGTGAAGATTGCGTTCTTCAGCGCGCCGACACAGTCCTCGACCTGCTCGGGACGGCTGGCGCCGATCAGTGCCGAAGTGACGCGGCCGCCACGCAGCACCCAGGCCAGCGCCATCTGCGCCAGCGTCTGGCCGCGGCGTTCGGCAATACCGTTCAGCGCACGGATGTTGGCGAGGTTCTTGTCGTTGAGGAAAGCCGGGCGCAGCGACTTGCCCTGCGATGCACGGCTGCCTTCCGGCACGCCGCCGAGATACTTGCCGGTCAGCATGCCCTGTGCCAGCGGCGAGAACACGATCGAGCCGATGCCCAACCCGTCGAGCGCGTCGAGCAGGCCGTCATCCTCGACCCAGCGGTTGATCAGCGAATAGCTCGGCTGGTGGATCAGGCAGGGCGTACCGAGCTGGCGCAGGATGTCGGCCGCCTCGCGGGTGCGCTGGGCATTGTATGAGGAGATGCCGGCATAAAGCGCCTTGCCGGAGCGCACGGCATGGTCGAGCGCACCCATCGTCTCTTCGAGCGGGGTGTCCGGGTCGAAGCGGTGCGAATAGAAGATGTCGACATAGTCGAGACCCATGCGCTTCAGGCTCTGGTCGAGACTCGCCAACACATATTTGCGGCTGCCCCACTCGCCGTAGGGACCGGGCCACATGTCGTAACCGGCCTTGGTCGAAATGATCATCTCGTCGCGAAGGCCGGCAAAGTCGGTGCGCAGGATGTCGCCGAATGCAGTCTCGGCCGAGCCGGGCGGCGGGCCGTAATTGTTGGCGAGGTCGAAGTGGGTAATGCCGAGGTCGAAAGCCTTCTGGCAGATGGCGCGCTTGGTGTTGTGCGGCGTGTCTTCGCCGAAATTGTGCCACAGGCCGAGCGAGATCGCCGGCAGCTTGAGCCCCGATTTGCCGCAGCGATTATAGACCATGTTTTCGTAACGGTTCGCAGCCGGCTGCCAGGTCATGATGCTGTCCTCGAATGGAAAGGGGAATCGGCCGATACGCCGTTCCCCTCTCTTAGCCTATTTCGACGGAGCCAGCAGCCCCCTTGCAGCAGCCGGGCCGAGCGGCTCCGGGCGCTCGCAGGTCGTCTGCATCTCGACGAACTTCTTCGTCTCGCCCGACTTCAGTATGCCGGTCATGATATCGATGACGTGGTTGGCGAGTTCCAGCGAACAGCGGTGCGGCCGGCCTTGCATGATTGCCAACGCCATGTCGGCGAGACCCGCCGTGCGGTAATTGGCCATCATGCCGTGCGGATGCTTTTCATTGGCGACTGAGAACGGATGGTCCCATTTAGGCAGCGCCTTCACCGGCTTGTCGCCCCTGGTGTAGCTGAGATCACCGCCGAAGAAATTGGGGTCCGGCATGTGGATGGTGCCCTGCTCGCCATAAAGCTCCATCGGTGCATGGCCGCTGTCCCAGACGTCCCAGCTGGCATTGAAGGTGAACACCGCCCTGTTATCGAACTCCATCAGCGCGAGGATCGTCGTCGGCGTCGCCACCGGGATTTTTTCACCCGCGCGTGGCTTCGACAAGATCGTGCGTTCCTTTGCCGGAATCGACGACAATGCCGCTACCCTGACAACCGGCCCGATGAGCTGAACGAGGTTAGCGATGTAATAGGGTCCGAGATCGAGGATCGGCCCGCCGCCTGGCTGGAAGAAGAAGTCGGGGTTGGGGTGCCAATGCTCCATGCCATGGCTCATCACGTGGCAGGTGCCCGAGGTGATCTTTCCGAGCTTGCCGGTGTCGATAAGGTGGCGCGCCAGCTGGTGCGAGCCGCCGAGGAAGGTGTCGGGCGCCGAGCCGATGCGCACGCCCTTCTTGTCGGCGCGCTTCTTGAGGTCGAGCCCGTCCTTGATGGCGAGCACGAAGGGCTTCTCCGAATAGACGTGCTTGCCTGCCTCGATTGCCTGCCTCGACACCTCGTAGTGTACCGCCGGAATGGTCAGGTTGACGACGATGTCGATGTCGTCAGATGCCAAAAGCCCTTCGACCGTCTCGGCGCGTAGCGTGAATTCCTTCGCCCTTGCCTTGGCCGCATCCATGTTGATGTCGGCGCAGGCGCGCATCTCGATGCCTTTGAATTCAGGCGCATGCTTGAAATAGGTCTTCGAGATGTTACCGCAGCCGATCACCCCGACCCCGAGTTTCCTTGCCATATGCTGATCCCCCTAGAAGGTCTTGGCGGCTGCGATCGAGCGGCTTGCGAAGCGCTCGAAATCGGCCGGGTTGTCGTGTTCCATGACAAAATACTTCGCCGGCGTGTTCTTGCGCAAAGCCGTCACGAGCCCTGCCCAGTCGACCGTGCCGTGTCCCACGTCGGACCAGCCGTCCTCATCCGTCGCCAAGCCTTGAGGCGCGATGTCCTTGACGTGGACAGCCAGGATGCGCGGGCCGAACTCCTCGATCCAGTGCAGCGGGTCGGATCCGCCGCGGATCACCCAGGCGACGTCCATCTCCCAGCCGACCTCAGGGGCAGCCTCCAGGATCAGGCGCTGTGGCACCACGCCGCCAACCGGCACGAACTCGAAGTCATGGTTATGCCAGGCAAAGTCGAAACCTGCGTCATTGGCCTTTGCGCCAATGGCAGCAAGACGCCTGCCGAATGCCCGCCAGCCTTCCGCGTCGGTAGGCCGTTCCGCCGGCTCGAGCCACGGGCAGGCGATCAGCTTCATGCCGAGCGTCCTGGCGATGCCTGCCGCCTTGGCGAAATCCTGCTCCAGAAGGTCGATGCCGAAATGGCCGCTCGGCATGGCCAGACCGTTCTTGTCGAGCTCGGCGCGGAACGTTGCGGGCTCTTCGTAGACGGCGCCAAAGCCCTCGACTTGGGCGTAACCGAGGGCGCCGAGCGTCTTGAGCACATTCTGCCAGGGTTGAAAGTTGCGGGCGCTGTAGAGTTGGAATGACCAGTCCATGGTTCTGTCCGTTTGCTTGGGAGGGGATTTCACATGCGGCTGCCGCTCTGGCCGTCGAACAGCGAGGCGCGCGCTGGATCGAAGCCGATGCGCAGCTGATCGCCCGACGCCAGATGGCGTTCGGCCTCGACGCGGAAGGCGAAACTCTGGCCGCCAAGCTTCGTCCAGACCAGCGTGTCCGAACCCATCGGTTCGACCAGCTCGACCCTGGCGTCCGCTTGAAAGGGCATGGCAGCAGCGGCATGGCCCGTGGCAATGTGCTCGGGCCGCACGCCGAACACCGCCTTGCCGGGCTTAGCCGCGTCGCCAAAACCGTAGCGGTCGAGCGGTATCTTCGTGTCTGTCGCGACGAATGTCGGCGCATCGCCCTCAACATCGCCGTCGAGAAAGTTCATGCCGGGCGAGCCGAGGAAGCCGGCGACGAAGCGATTGACCGGTTTGTTGTAGATCACCTGCGGTGCGTCGAGCTGCTGGATCACGCCGCCCTTCATGACGGCGATGCGGTCGGCCAGCGTCATCGCCTCGATCTGGTCGTGGGTGACGTAGATCATGGTGTTGGCGAGTTTCTGGTGCAGCCGCTTGATTTCGACGCGCAGCTCCGAGCGCAGTTTGGCGTCGAGGTTGGACAGTGGCTCGTCAAACAGGAACACGTCGACATCACGCACCAGCGCCCGGCCGATCGCCACGCGCTGGCGCTGCCCGCCCGACAGCGCCGCCGGCTTGCGCTGGAGCAGCGGCTCGATCTGCAGGATCTCGGCTGCGCGGGCGATACGCCTTGCGATCTCGTCCTTCGCCATGCCTGCCGTCTTCAGGCCGAAGGACAGGTTTCCCTCCACCGTCATCTGTGGATAGAGCGCATAGGACTGGAACACCATGCCGATGCCGCGATCCTTGGGCTCCTCCCAGGTGACGTTCTTGCCCTTGATGAAGATCTGCCCCTCGGACACGTCGAGCAGGCCGGCAATGCAGTTGAGCAGCGTGGACTTGCCGCAGCCGGATGGGCCGAGCAACACCAGGAACTCGCCTTCCGGCACGTCGAGATTGAGCTCCTTCAGCACATCATAGGCGCCGAAGCTGAGCGAAACGTCCCTGACCTGGACACTTGTCATCGCCTCACCCCTTCACCGCGCCGGCGGCGATGCCGCGGACGAAAAGCTTGCCTGAAATGAAGTAGATGACGAGCGGGACCAGTCCGGTCAGAAGGGTGGCTGCCATGTTGACGTTGTACTCCTTCACGCCCTGTACGGCGTTGACGATGTTGTTGAGCTGGACCGTAATCGGATAGGTGTCGGGCTTGGTGTAGACGACGCCGAACAGGAAATCGTTCCAGATGCCGGTGACCTGCAGGATGATTGCCACCACGAAGATCGGCAACGACATCGGCAGCATGATCCTGAGATAGATCGTCCAGAAGCCGGCACCGTCGACACGAGCCGCCTTGAACAGCTCCTCCGGCAGCGAGGCGAAATAGTTGCGGAACAACAGCGTCAGTATCGGCATGCCGAAGATGGTGTGCACCAGCACCAAGCCCCAAAGCGAGCCATAGAGGCCGATCTCACGCAGCACGATGACTACAGGATAGAGCATCACCTGGTAGGGAATGAAGGCGCCGACGACGAGCACGGTGAAGAACACCTCGGCGCCCTTGAAGCGCCAGTTGGCCAGCGCGTAGCCATTGATCGACGCGATGGCGATCGACAGGAACACCGACGGAACAGTGATCATCACCGAGTTCCAGAAGCCGCGCGAGAGCCCGTCACAGTTGAGGCCGGTGCAGGCTGTCGACCATGCCTTGACCCATGGCTCGAAGGTGATCTCGACCGGCGGCGAAAAGATGTTGCCCAGCCGGATTTCGGGCATGCCCTTCAGCGACGTCACCACCATCACATAGAGCGGCAACAGGTAGTAGGCGGCGACCAGCGCCAGCGTACCGTAGATGAAGACGTTGCGACGGGAGAAGCGGCGGCGCGGCCTGGGGCCATGCGGACCCGACAGCGCCCTTGCGCGGGCGGGCAGAGCGCTTGCCACGGCAAGTTCGGGGGCGGCGCGCAGAATCTGCTCAGCCATGGCGGCGCCTCCTGCCAAATTCGAGATAGGCCCAGGGCACGATGACGATGACGACCGACAGCAGCATCATTGTCGAGGCGGCGAAGCCCTGCCCCAGATTCTGCGCCAGAAACATGTAGTTGTAGACGTACTTGGCCGGCACTTCGGAAGCAATGCCGGGGCCGCCGCTGGTCTGGGCGACGACGAGGTCGTAGACCTTGACGATGCCGCTGGCGATGATGACCAGCGTGGTCACAAGCACCGGCCGCATCATCGGGATGACGATGAAGACATAGGTCTTCCAGGTCGGGATGCCGTCGACGCGCGCCGCCTTCCATATGTCGCCGTCGATGCCGCGCAGGCCGGCCAACATCAGGCACATGATCAGCCCGGTGCCCTGCCACAGCCCGGCGATCAGGATGCCGTAGATGACGATGTCGGCATTATAGAGCGGGTCGAAGGTGAAGCTCTCCCAGCCGAGATTGCGCACCACCTGCTGGATGCCGAAATTCGGGTTGAGGATCCACTGCCACGCCAGGCCGGTGACGATGAAGGACAGCGCGAAAGGGTAGAGAAAGATGGTGCGGAAGGTGTTCTCGAAACGGATCTTCTGGTCCATCAGGGCCGCGAGCATGAAGCCGATGACCAGTGAAAAGACCAACGTGCAGACGCCGTAGATAGCGAGGTTCTCGACCGCCACCAGCCAACGCGGCGTCGCCCACAGGCGCTCATACTGGTCGAAGCCGACGAAGCTGGCGCGGGGCAGAAGCTTGGAGTTGGTGAAGGAATAAAACACCGTCCACGCCGTGCCACCGACGAAAATGACCAGCGCGGTCAGGATCATCGGGATCGAGGCGATCTTGGCATTCAGGTTGCGAAACAACCCGAATGGTCGGCCCTGATACGTCGGGGTCATCGGTCGGCACTCATCCGGATCGTCAGCCAATCTGCCGGTCCCGACACGTCGGGGCCGGCAGATCGCCGCTGACAGGACTGCAGCATCTCAGGCAAGGACCAGGTCGGGAAGCCCGGATGTCCTTGCCCTAGTCCGCAGCGGCGATGATTTCGGCAAAGCGTTTCTGCGCGTCTTGTGCCGAAAGCTCCTTGTTGGCGAAGAACTCGACGAACAGATCATTGATCTGGGTCACGCCATCGGCCGACATCAACTGGTCGGGCGCTGGGATGATGTTGCCCTTGGCGAGGATCTCGAGCCCCTTCTTCATGCAGTCGTTGGCGGCGTTCAGGTCGACGTCGCCACGCACCGGCAGCGAGCCCTTCTTGAGATTGAAGGCAACCTGGGTCGTAGGCGACAGCATCACCGAGGCAAGCGCCTCCTGGGCCTTGGCCTTTTCAGGGTCGGTCTGCTTGGGGAAATAGAAGGCATCGCCACCGGTCGAGATGATCTCGTTGACGCCGAGGCCAGGCAGGCACGTGTAATCCTTGCCGGCAACCTGGCCGGCGACCTGGAACTCGCCTTGCGCCCAGTCGCCCATGATCTGTCCGCCGGCCTTGCCGTTGATGACCATGCTTGTCGCCTGGTTCCACTCCTGGACGTTGGACTTGGCCGACATCTGGCGCGCCTGGTCGGCGGCGGCGAAGACCTTGGCCATTTCGGCGCCGGCAGCCAAAGTCGCGTCCTTGTCGCCGAACACTTTCTGGAACGTTTCCGGACCGGCAAGCGCGACGAGGATGACCTGGAAGGCGAGCGTCGTCTGCCAGGGCTGCTGGCCGATGGCAAGCGGCACGATACCGGCCTTTTCCAGCGCCGGGGCCGCCGCGACGAACTCGTCCCAGTTCTTCGGCACCGCCACGCCGGCGTCGGCGAAGGCCTTGTTGGACAACCACAGCCACTGCTGCGAATGGATATTGACCGGCACGCAATAGATCCTGCCGTCCAGCGTGCAGCCGTCGAGCAGGCTCTTGGGGTGGATGAACTTTGTCCAGCCTTCCTTCTCGGCCAGCGCGGTGAAATCGCGCATCAATCCTGCCTGGACGAGCTCTTCCGCCTGGCGGCCGTGGTTGAACTGGGTGGCGCCCATCGGATCGCCGCCGGTGATGCGGCCGATCATGATCGGACGGGCGACATCACCGGAACCGGCGATGGCACCGTCGACCCATTTGTTGCCGGTGGCATCGAAGGCCTTGGCGAGCTCGGCAACCGCCGCCGCCTCGCCGCCGGAGGTCCACCAGTGCGTCACTTCGAGATCGGTCGCGGAGGCTGAACCTGCACCCCCAAACACGACGCTTGCTGCAAATGCAGCTGTCGTCAGCCTATAACGCATCGCACTCCTCCCTGAATCTGAAACGTTACAGGTGGGGACGTTAGGCGAAGTTTTTGACCGCTGCAATGGGTGCGCGATATTTTCTTCGCAAGCCGAACTAAAGCCAGGAGAGGTAGCCGCCATATTTGTGCTGGCAAACCACGCCGCAATGCAGCATTTCCAGACAATCATGCAAATGAATCAACAGTCGACGGTCATTTTGCAGCGCACGGTCACGTCTGAGCCGGCGACCGGGGCGGCTCTCCAAAAACGCCATGAATTAGTACAACCTGAAACGTTACAGTTCCTGCAGGAAAGCGCTTGTCAGGTCCATCATGCAAATGCGATATGCGCCGAGCAGGGATCACGGTGGGGCAACGGCCATGAACGACAAGACACCGCCGGATGAAAATGCAGACCAGGCCGTCGGCGGGGAGGCCAATCCGCCGACGCTGAAAACCATCGCCTTCATGACTGGCCTCGGCGTCACAACCGTGTCGCGCGCGCTCAAGGACGCCCCCGAAATCGGCGCCGCGACCAGGCAGCGCGTGCAGCTCGTCGCCCGCCAGATCGGCTACCGGCCAAACCGCGCCGGCGTGCGCCTGCGCACCGGCAAGACCAATGTCATCAGCCTGGTGCTCGACACCGAAGAGCAGGTCGGCGGCTTCGTCTCGGACCTCATCTACGGCATCTCCGAGGCGCTGGCACAGACGCCCTATCACCTGGTGGTGACACCCTATTCGCGCAACAACGACCCGCTCGAGCCGGTGCGCTATGTCGTCGAGACGGCGTCGGCCGACGGTGTCATCATCTCGCGCACCGAGCCCGACGACAAACGTGTGCGTTACATGACCGAGCGCGGCATGCCTTTTGCCACTCATGGTCGCACCCATATGGGCATCGACCATGCGTTTCACGATTTCGACAACCATGCCTATTCGGTCGAGGCGGTGAACAAGCTTGCAGCCCTCGGGCGCAAACGGCTGGCGCTGCTCGCCCCGCCCTCGAACCTCAGCTACTACCACCACATGCGCGACGGCTTCGCCGATGCCCTGATGGAACACGGACTGAGCGAAGTGCCGTTCCCGATGGCCACCGTCGATCACTCCATCGAGGACATCCGCAAGCAGACAGTCGAACTGATGCGCCGACCCAACCGTCCCGACGCCTTCGTCAGTGGCGCGGGCGCCGGCACCTTCGCGCTGGTCGCCGGCATCGAGGAGGCGGGGTTCCAGATCGGCCAGGACGTCGACATCGTCTCCAAGCAATCTTCGAAACTGCTGCACCTGCTTCGACCGCAGCTCTACGTCGTCAACGAAGACGTGCGGCTGGCTGGCGCCGAACTCGCCCGCGCCGTGCTCGGCCGCATCGCCGGGCGCGACATCACTGCACTGCAGAGCCTCAGCACGCCCGAGGCGGTCGAGGCCTACGAGAACCCCGGGAAGGCTTAACGCCTGACATGGTCTCTTGCCTTCTTTCCGTAAACGGGAGAGGGGGTTCTCAGGGATCCAAGCACTTCCTTCTCCCTGTCACGGAGAGAACGTGCCGACAGGCGGACTGCGAGTGGCCCGAACGAAGACGTTAGCTGCCGCTGCCCCACGGCCCATGGTGCGCGCCCGGCTCGTCGATGCGCTCGAAGCCATGGGCGCCGAAGAAGTCGCGCTGCGCCTGGGTGAGATCGGTCGAGCCGCGACCCTGGCGATAGCCGTCGAAATAGGCCAGCGCCGACGACAGTGCCGGCACCGGCAGCCCGGCCTCGGCGGCGCGGGCGACGATGCGGCGCAGCGACGGATGCGCCTTGCCCATGATCTCGACAAAGGCGGGCACCATCAAAAGGTTGGTCGACGGATCGGCCTTGCCGAAAGCTTCTGCGATGGTGTCGAGGAACTGCGAACGGATGATGCAGCCGGCGCGCCAGATCTTGGCGATGGTCGGCATCGGCAGGTTCCAGCCGAACTCCTTCGACGCGCCGGCCATCACGGCAAAGCCTTGCGCATAGGCGGCGATCTTGCCGGCAAACAGCGCAAGCTCGAGATCGCCGAGAACCTCGTCCTTGTTGCCGGCGAATTTCAGCGTGTTGGCGCCGTAGGCCTTTTCTGCCGCCAGCCGTTCATCCTTCATCGACGACAGCACGCGCGCCGCGACCGCCGCTTCGATTGCTGTTGCCGGAATACCAAGCTGCTGCGCCTCGATCACCGACCACTTGCCGGTTCCCTTCTGGCCGGCGCGGTCGAGGATGATGTCGACCACCGGCTTTCCGGTCTTGGGATCGTCGGCTTCGAGCACCGATGCGGTGATTTCGATCAGGTAGGATTCGAGCCGGCCCTTGTTCCAGCCGGCAAAGACAGGCGCGATCTCCTTCGGTCTCATCGAGAGCCCGTCGCGAAGGATGCCGTAGATCTCGGCGATCATCTGCATGTCGGCATATTCGATGCCGTTGTGGATCGTCTTGACGAAATGGCCGGCACCGTTCGGCCCGAGCCAGGCGGCGCAGGGCTCGCCCTTGTACTTGGCCGAAATCGCGGTCAGCACGTCCTCGACGCGGGCATAGGATTCGGGCGTGCCGCCGACCATGATCGAGGGGCCGTGGCGCGCGCCCTCTTCACCGCCCGACACACCCATGCCGATGAAGGTCAGGCCCGAGCCGTCGAGCTCCTTGAAGCGGCGCATCGTGTCGCGGAAATTGGCGTTGCCGGCATCGATGATGATGTCGTTGGCGGCGAGAACCGGGCGAAGGGCCGCGATCTGCTGGTCGACCGGATCGCCTGCCAGCACCATGATGATGATCGGCCGCGGCGGGCGGATGGCAGCTGCCAGTTCCTCGATCGAGCCGCAGGGCACGACCATGTCGCGCAAGGCGCCCGCCGCTTCGACAAACGCCTGCGTACGGGCCGGTGTGCGATTGAAGACGGCGATGCGATGGCCTTTTTCGGCGATGTTCAGCGCCAGGTTCGAGCCCATCGTGCCCAATCCGATCAGTCCGATTTCGGCTTTTTCCATGGTCGCTGATCCTGTCTGCTGATTGCTGTCGTCGAAAGACGCGGCATGATTGACCGTGCTTCTGCGGAGGTCAACTCGCCGCCCGACGCGCCTTGTCACCGGACGATCAACTCGTCGTGGCCTGACCTTGCGTCATCAATCCTTGCGGCGGCGACCGTAGAGCTCAAGCCGGTGATGGACGATGTCGTAGCCGAGCTGGCGGGCGATTTCCTGCTGCAGCTGCTCGATGCGGTCGGAGCGGAATTCGATGACGTCCCCGGTGTCCATGTCGATGAGATGGTCGTGATGATCGCCGCCGGCCTGCTCGAAGCGCGATGGCCCGCCTTCGAAGGCATGGCGGTGAATGGCGCCCATCTCCTCGAGCAACTTCATGGTGCGGTAGACTGTCGAAAGCGAGATGCTCTTGTCGACCTGTTCGGCGCGGCGGAAGATCTCCAGCGCGTCGGGATGGTCTTCAGTTTCACCCAGAATGCCAAGGATGATCTTGCGCGGCCGCGTGATGCGGATGCCCGCCTTGCGCAGCGCTTTCTCGTAGTCCGGCTTCTTGGGGGCATGTTTCACAGGCGTCTTCGTCATGGCGCGACTATGTGCCAGATGACACTCAGTTGCAAAAGATTAAGTCGACGTTCATCCCCAGATCAACGGCATGGGTCGCCGGATGCTCCCGAGAAATTATGCCGGCTTCAGCCATGCCGCCCCTTGGCTTAGCCGCAAAATGGGTTAGTTGGACGCGACCCTTAAGCCGTTTCGAACCGATCGATGCCCACGCCGCTGCTGCTTATCAACCTGGACCGCTCGAAGGATCGTCTCGCTGCCGTCGAAGCAAGCGCGGCTGGACTTGGCCTTCGCATCACCCGTGTTCCGGCAATCGACGGCAGCACGCTGACAGCGGAGCAACGAAGCCTGATCGACGAAGCACGCTTTCACCAGATCTGCGGCAAGACGGTGCTCACGGCCGAGATCGGCTGTTACCTCAGCCATCTCCGGGCGATCAGGCACATTGCCGAGGGCGAGGACGAAATCGGTGTGGTGCTGGAGGACGACGTCCAATTCACGGCGGATTTTTCCGCTGTCATCGACGAACTCGCCTGTATCAAGGGTTGGGATGTCGTAAAACTGGTCAATCATCGGACGACCGCCTTCCTCCGTCGCCTGCCGCTCGGCAATGGCTATGCGCTGGGCCGGTGTATCCACGGCTCTCTCGGCAGCGCCGCAGCATATGCCGTCAGGCGCGATGCCGCGCGGCGGCTTGTGACCTCGTTGCGTCCAATGGTCATGCAGTTCGACGTCGAACTCGAGCGTGGATGGGCGCACGGCACAGCGCTGTTTACCCTCGACAAGCCTCTGGTCAAGCTGACCCGCGCGCCAAGCGTCATCGAAGGCTCCGGTCAGAGACGCATCAAGTTTCCGCTGAGGCGCCGCTGGCGCACCGGCATCTTCCGGACGCTCAACTATTTCCGCTGCGCAGCCTATGCGCTGACGCCCAGTGCTCTCACCAGAACCATCGACGTCCCGCCGCGCGGCTGACAAGCTGCACCGTCCGAAGCCACCCGCGCCTTCCTTTTCCGCTTGTGGGGAGAAGAGGCGTTCGAGCGCGTTATGCGGCGCCGGCGAAACCGCCCAAGCGGCGGCATTGACAGTCGCATCGCCAGGCTACTTGCAAACGATTTGCAATTGCATTGACAAAGGCGACAACAGCCATTAGGTAAGGCATCGTATCTGCCGCCCGTTCGGCGCGGCCTCTCGAACGGGATTTCCATGACAGCGTTTCGCACCACCTTTGCCGCCATCGCCTTGCTCGCGGCGGCGCTCGGGCTTTCGGCCTGCTCCCAGGAAAGCGCGGCGGGCGGCAAGATGAAGGTGGTGACCACCTTCACCGTCATCGCCGACATCGCGCGCAACGTCGCCGGCGACGCGGCCGAGGTGGAATCGATCACCAAGCCCAATGCCGAGATCCACAACTACCAGCCGACGCCGGGTGACATCCTGCGCGCCCAGAAGGCCGACCTCGTGTTGTGGAACGGCCTGAACCTCGAATTGTGGTTCCAGAAATTCTTCGAGAACCTCGACGGCGTCAGCCAGGCCGTCGTCTCCGATGGCGTGGTGCCGATGGGCATCGCCGAGGGCCCCTATACCGGCAAGCCCAACCCACATGCCTGGATGTCGCCCGAGGCGGCGCTGATCTATGTCGAGAACATCCGCAAGGCTTTCACCGAGAAAGACCCCAAGAACGCGGAGGCCTACGCCCGAAACGCCGCCGCCTATGCCGAGAAGATCAAGGCAACGGTGGCGCCGATCCACAAGGCCATCGAGACCATTCCTGCCGAGCGCCGCTGGCTCGCCACCAGTGAAGGCGCCTTCTCCTACCTGGCGCGCGACTTCGGGCTGAAGGAGGTCTATCTTTGGCCGATCAATGCCGACCAGCAAGGCACTCCCCAGCAGGTGCGCAAGGTGATCGACCTCGTCAAGGCCAACAGCATTCCGGCCGTGTTCAGCGAAAGCACCGTGTCGTCAAAGCCTGCCGAGCAGGTCGCGCGGGAGACCGGGGCAAAATATGGCGGCGTGCTCTATGTCGACTCGCTCAGCGATGAGAGCGGCCCGGTGCCGACCTATCTCGACCTGCTCAGCGTCACCACCCAGACCATCGTCAAGGGGCTGACCCAATGACCATCCCCCTGAAAGGGCGGCCCCAGGCGGAAGCCACTCCCGGCGACGGTCTCAACGTCGCCAACATCTCGGTGACCTACCGCAACGGCCACACCGCCTTGCGCAATGCCTCCTTCGCCATTCCGCGCGGCACCATCACCGCGCTCGTCGGCGTCAATGGCAGCGGCAAGTCGACCCTGTTCAAGTCGATCATGGGCTTCGTGCCGCTCGCCACCGGCAGCGTCGAGATTTTAGGCCAGCCGGCGCGCGAGGCGCTGAGGAAGAACCTCGTCGCCTATGTGCCGCAGAGCGAGGACGTCGACTGGAACTTCCCCGTCCTTGTCGAGGACGTGGTGATGATGGGCCGTTATGGCCACATGAACTTCCTGCGCATGACGCGCGGCATCGATCGCGAGGCGGTGGACGCAGCGCTCGAACGCGTCGGCATGGCCGACTTCCGCAAGCGCCAGATCGGCGAACTGTCGGGCGGGCAGAAGAAGCGTGTGTTCCTGGCCCGCGCGCTGGCGCAGGAGGGCGAGCTTATCCTGCTCGACGAGCCCTTCACCGGCGTCGACGTGCGCACCGAGGAGGCGATCATCGCGCTTTTGCAGGGCCTGCGCGACGAAGGCCGGGTGATGCTGGTGTCGACGCATAATCTGGGTTCGGTACCCCGCTTCTGCGACCGCGCCGTGCTGATCAACCGGACAGTGCTTGCATCAGGCCCGACCGCGGAGACCTTTACAAAAGCCAATCTGGAAAAGGCCTTCGGCGGTGTGCTGCGCCAGTTCATCCTCGGCGGCTCCGAACTGCATGACGATGCCGACACGCGGCAGGTGACCGTGCTGACCGATGACGAGCGCCCCTTCGTCATCTATGACGATGGCAATGATGGTGCCGCCAGGAAAGGCGGGCGCCGGAAATGATCTCAACGCTCCTGGAGCCGTTCGGCTACGGCTATATGGTCAACGCCATGTGGGTGTCGGCGCTTGTCGGCGGCGTCTGCGCCTTCCTGTCGGCCTATCTCATGCTCAAGGGCTGGTCGCTGATCGGCGACGCTCTCTCGCATTCGATTGTCCCAGGTGTCGCCGGCGCCTACATGCTCGGCCTGCCATTCGCGCTCGGCGCGTTCCTGTCGGGCGGGCTGGCGGCGGGCGCCATGCTGTTCCTCAACCAGCGCACAAAGCTGAAGGAGGACGCCATCATCGGGCTGATCTTCACCTCCTTCTTCGGGCTCGGCCTGTTCATGATCTCCCTGTCGCCCGCCTCGGTGAACATCCAGACCATCGTGCTCGGCAATATTCTGGCGGTGACCCCGGCCGACACGCTGCAACTCGTCCTTATCGGCGGCATTTCGCTGGCGATCCTGCTCGCCAAGTGGAAAGACCTGATGGTCGCCTTCTTCGACGAAAACCACGCGCGCTCGATCGGACTGAACCCTGATTTGCTCAAGGTGCTGTTCTTCATGCTGCTGTCGGCATCGACGGTGGCGGCTTTGCAGACGGTGGGCGCCTTCCTGGTCATCGCCATGGTGGTGACGCCGGGGGCGACGGCCTATCTGCTCACCGACCGGTTTCCCCGGCTGATCGTCATCAGCGTGGCGATCGGCAGCGTGACCAGCTTCGTCGGCGCCTATGCCAGCTACTTTCTGGACGGCGCGACCGGCGGCATCATCGTGGTGGCGCAGACGCTGATCTTCCTGGCTGCGTTCTTCCTCGCTCCCAAGCATGGATTGCTCGCGGCCCGTCGGCGTGCCCGGCTGGAACTGGAGGCTGGGATATGATGATTGGTCTCATTCCTTCCCACCCCCCGCTGGCCTGCCGGCCATCTCTCCCGCAAGGGAGGAGATCAGGCCTGCATCAGCGCCTTGCCCAATCGTCAACGTCGCGGGGCTTGTCCTGTCCTTACGACGCTGCAGGACGGCGCTCCGTAGAGCACGAAACCAATCTCCCCCCTTGCGGGGGAGATGGCCGGCAGGCCAGAGGGGGGTGGCGTGGCGCGCCGACCTATGCGGGGCAGCCATGATCGAAACCCTCACCCTGCCCTTCGCCTTCCCTTTCATGCAGCAGGCTTTCGCCATCTCGCTTTTGGTCGCTGTGCCGATGGCGCTGTTGTCGTGTTTCCTGGTGCTCAAGGGCTGGTCTCTGATGGGTGATGCCATCAGCCATGCGGTACTGCCTGGCGTCGTGCTGGCCTATATCGCCGGCCTGCCACTGGCTGTCGGCGCCTTCGCCGCCGGCATGACCTGCGCGCTGGCGACCGGCTATCTCAAGCAGAACAGCCGGATCAAGGAAGACACCGTCATGGGCATCGTCTTTTCCGGCATGTTTGGCCTCGGCATCGTGCTCTATACGAAGATCCAGACCGACGTGCATCTCGACCATATCCTGTTCGGCGACATGCTCGGCGTGAGCTGGAACGATGTCGGCCAGGCGGCAGCCATCGCGCTGGTGGCAACAGGCGCCATCGGCTTGTTCCGCCGGGACCTGTTACTGCATGCCTTCGACCCGCAGCACGCGCAGGCCATCGGCCTGCCGGTCAGGCTGCTGCATTATGGGCTGCTGACGATCCTGTCATTGACCATCGTCGGCGCGCTGAAGGCCGTCGGCATCATAATCGCCATTGCCATGCTGATCGCACCCGGCGCGATTGCCTACCTACTCACCGACCGCTTCGAACGGATGCTTATGGTGTCTGTGCTGGTGGCGATGTCGTGCTCGTTGTCGGGCGTCTATCTCAGCTTCTTCATCGACAGTGCGCCGGCGCCAACCATCGTGCTTTTGATGAGCCTTGCCTTCGTCGCCGCGTTCCTTGTCTCCAGGCGGCGGA
Source organism: Aminobacter aminovorans (assembly GCF_900445235.1). Taxonomy (NCBI): domain Bacteria; kingdom Pseudomonadati; phylum Pseudomonadota; class Alphaproteobacteria; order Hyphomicrobiales; family Phyllobacteriaceae; genus Aminobacter; species Aminobacter aminovorans. The sequence goes on from NZ_UFSM01000001.1 coordinate 283,679, forward strand.
CGGCGGTCAGGCAGAAGCAGGTGATGGTAGAGTGAACAGCATACCTTCCCTTGTGGGGAGAGCCGAGCGGGTTTGGGCGTAAGAGTTCTCACGCTCGCCCACACCCGGCCCGTTTTGGCCACCCTCCCCACAATGGGGGAAGTTCAGGCACTCACGCTGCTGCAGCCGTCAGCCGGCGGCGGGCAAAGGAATGACCCTCACTGTCGAAGATATGCAGTTCGTCGGGACTGGCAGCGAGCCTAATCTTGGTGCCGCGCTTGACCTCGACATTGCCGGGCAGCTTGGCCACCAGCGGCTGATCGGCGCGACCGATGTCGACATAGACCAGTTGGACCTCGCCGAGCTGCTCGACATAGTCGACGAGCCCCTCGAACAGGTAGTCGTCACCGGTCGCAACATAGAGATCCTCAGGTCGCACGCCGAAGCTGACTGGCTTGCCCTGGGCCTCAGAGGGTGTCGCCACCGGAACAGAGCTCTTGTGGCCGCCGACATGGCTGACAAGGCTCGTCTCGCCCGTCCTTTCGATTGTACCGGCAACGACGTTCATCGCCGGCGAGCCGATGAACTGAGCGACGAACAGATTACCGGGGTGCTTGTAGAGCTCCATCGGCGAACCGACCTGCTCGATGCGGCCGTCCTTGAGCACGACGATACGGTCGGCCAGCGTCATCGCCTCGACCTGATCGTGGGTGACGTAGATCATCGTCGTGTTGGGCATCGATTCCTTGAGCTTGGCAATTTCGATGCGGGTGGCGACGCGCAGGGCGGCATCCAGGTTGGACAATGGCTCGTCGAAGAGGAAGACCTTGGGGTTGCGCACGATGGCGCGGCCGATGGCGACACGCTGACGCTGGCCGCCTGACATCGCCTTGGGCAGACGGTCGAGATATTTGGTCAGCTGCAGGATTTCGGCTGCGGCGCGCACCCGCTTGTCGATCTCCGCCTTGCTCTCGCCGGCGATCTTCATGCCGAAGGCCATGTTGTCGTAGACGGTCATGTGCGGATAGAGCGCGTAGGACTGGAACACCATAGCGATGCCGCGCTTGGACGGCGGCACGTCGTTGACCTTCTCGCCGGCGATGTGCAGTTCACCGCCAGTAATTTCCTCCAGCCCGGCGATCGAACGCAAAAGCGTCGACTTTCCGCAGCCCGAAGGGCCGACGAAAACGATGAACTCTCCCGACTTGATGTCGAGGTCGATGCCATGAAGAATGTGCAGATTGCCGTATGACTTCTTGACGTCCCTGAGCGTTAGATCGGCCATGGTTTCCTCCCAGTACCTAATTTGCGGTCAGACGAAGCGCCCGAACCAGGCGCCGTAACCACCGAGCCGGACTGCGCCGGCGTTGGCATTTCCATCGAGCCCATGCCCCGGCAAGGGCTGCAGACCACGTCCTCCGAGGTCGATGTTAGCCGGCGCGCTGCCAAGATTGAAGACGCAGACGACCTCCTCGTTGCCTTCGCGACGGGTGAAGGCAACGACGTCATCTTCTGCCTTCAGGAAGGCGATCTCGCCCTTGGCGAGTGCCGGATGCGATCGGCGGAAGGCGAGGAAACGCCGGTAGTGCTCAAGCAGCGAAGCAGCATCCCCCTCCTGGGTGTCGACGGCCTGCGCCAGATGATCCGCAGGCACCGGCAGCCAGGGCTTCGCCGTGGAGAAGCCGCCGTTGGCGGCGTCCTTGTTCCACACCATCGGCGTGCGGCAGCCGTCGCGGCCCTTGAACTCGGGCCAGAAGCGGATGCCATAGGGATCCTGCAGATCCTCGAAGGCGAGGCTCGCTTCGGTCAGGCCAAGCTCCTCGCCCTGATAGATGCAGACCGAACCACGCAGCGACATCAGAAGCGCCGAGATCACCTTGAGATAGGCGGTGCGGTCGGCCTCGCCCATGCCCCAGCGCGAGGCATGGCGGACGACGTCGTGATTGGAGAAGGCCCAGCACGACCAGCCGTCGCTCGCCGCCTTGCCGAAATCTTCGAGCACCGTGCGCACCTTGGCGGCCGAGATCTTTTCCGGCGCCAGGAAGTCGAAGGCGTAACACATCTGCACCTTGTCGCCGCCGGCGGTGTAGGACGCCACGACCTCGAGACCGCGCTGGGAATCGCCGACTTCGCCGACGGCTGCGGCCGCCGGATACTCGTCGAGCACGGCGCGGAAGCGGGCGAGGAATTCAAGATTCTCCGGTCGGCTCTTGTCGTATATGTGGTCCTGGAAATTGTAGGGGTTTACAGCGGGTGCCGTCTGGTCGTTGCGCTGCTCCGGCGGCAGCGCCGGATTGTCCTCGAGGCCTGCCGAGTGGAAATAGAAATTGATGGTGTCGAGACGGAAGCCGTCGACGCCACGGTCGAGCCAGAAGCGGGTAACGTCGAGCAGCGCGTCCTGGACGTCGCGGTTGTGGAAGTTGAGGTCGGGCTGTTCGGCGAGGAAGTTGTGCAGGTAATACTGCATGCGCCGGGTGTCCCACTGCCATGCAGAGCCGCCGAAGATCGACAGCCAGTTGTTGGGCGGGCTGCCATCGGGCTTGGCGTCGGCCCAGACGTACCAATCCGCCCTGGGGTTGTCGCGGCTGGCGCGACTTTCCTTGAACCAGGCGTGCAGATCGGAGGTGTGCGAGATGACACCGTCGATCATCACCTTGAGGCCGAGGCGGTGGGCTTCTGCGATCATCGCGTCGAAGTCGGCCAGCGTGCCGAACATCGGGTCGATGTCGAGATAGTCGGAGATGTCGTAGCCGAAATCCTTCATCGGCGACTTGAAGAAGGGCGAGATCCAGACGGCATCCGCGCCGAGGGAGGCGATGTGCGGCAGCCGATCGATGATGCCCCTGAGGTCGCCGATGCCGTCGCCGTTCGAATCCTGATAGCTGCGGGGGTAGATCTGGTAGATCACGGCCCCGCGCCACCAGTCGCGATCGACTGCGGTTTCAGGGTTTTCGAACTTGCGCATTGCGGCTTGCATCTGAGCTAGCCTCCCTTGACTGAGCCCGCGAGCAGGCCGCGGACGAAATAACGTTGAAGCGAGAAGAACACGATCAACGGCACGATGATGGTGACAAAGGCCGAGGTGGTGAGGATTTCCCAGTCGCCGCCGCGCGAGCCGAGCAGGGCGTTGAGCTTGCCGGTCAGCACCAGCTGGTCGGAGCCTGAGCCGAGGAACACCATCGCCACCAGAAGGTCATTCCAGACCCACAGGAACTGGAAGATGGCGAAGGAGGCGAGCACCGGGAAGGACAGCGGCAGCACGATCTTGACGAAGATCTCGAAGTCGCTGGCGCCGTCTATGCGCGCTGATTCCATGATCTCGCGCGGCAGGCCGGCGATGTAGCTGCGCAGGAGATAGATCGCGAAGGGCAGGCCGAAGCCGGTATGCGCAAGCCATATGCCGAGATAGGTCTTGGCCGGCACACCGAAGAACAGACCGACGCCGTTATAGAGCTTGAGCAGCGGAATGAGCGACATCTGCAGCGGCACGACGAGCAGGCCGATGATGACGGCAATCAGCAGCGCGCGGCCAGGAAAACGCATCCAGGCAAGCGCATAGGCAGCATAGGCGGCGATCAGGATCGGGATGATTGTCGCCGGAATGGTCACAGTCAGCGAATTGATGAAGGACCGACCGATGCCTTCCGAAAACAGCACTGTGCGGTAGTTGTCGGTGGTGAAGCGCGGAGGCGCGGAGGCCGAGAAGTAGACACGCTGGCCACGGGTGATCTCGAAGGCCTTGGGCGATGACATCACATAGGAGCCGTCGTCATTGACCTGAAGCGTCACGCCCTCGCCGAGGTCGGCGGCGGTGCCTGCTTCGAATTGCGTCGGCTGCTGCGCCTTGGTGCCGAAGGCGGTCACGGTGCGTGGATCGCCGGCGCCGAACAGATTGCCCATGATCAGGAACTTGCCGTCTTTCTCGACCTGCTTGTCGGCGGCGTCGGTGCGCCCGGCCTCGGTCTGAGACGAAGTCGACAACGCCGTCCACCAGCCCGACACGATGAGCTGGTCCTTGTCACGCAGCGAGCTGACCAGGATGCCGAGCGTCGGGATGGTCCAGATGGCAACGAAGACCAGCACCGCGAAGTGGACGCCGAAGCGGCCGATGAAGGATTTTCCCCTTGAACTGGCCATGTCAGTGTCCTCCCCCACCTTCACGATTGGCCTGGCGGATGTTCCAGATCATGATCGGCACGACGGCGAGCATGATGATGACGGCAATCGCCGCACCGCGGCCGAAGTCGCCGCCGCCGCGGAACATCCAGTCGAACATCAGATTGGCCAGCACCTGGCTGTTCCACTGGCCGTTGGTCATGGTCAGGACGATGTCGAAGACCTTGAGCACCAGGATGGTGATGGTGGTCCAGACGACCGCGATCGTGCCCCAGATCTGCGGCACCATGATCTTCCAGAAAATCTGGAACGGGTTGGCACCGTCGATAACGGCGGCCTCGATGGTCTCCTCCGGAATGCCGCGCAGGGCAGACGACAGGATGACCATGGCAAAGCCGGTCTGGATCCAGATCAGGATGACCATCAGAAAGAAGTTGTTCCAGAACGGCGTCGAGATCCACACCTGCGGATTGCCGCCGAGATACTGCACGGCGGCGTTCAGGATGCCGATCTGGGTCTGGCCCTCGGCTCGATACTCATAGACGAACTTCCAGATGACGCTGGCGCCGACGAAGGAGATGGCGAGCGGCAGAAAGACCAGGCTTTTGGCGATGTTGCCCCACCAGATCTTGTCGGTGAGCACGGCGATGATCAAGCCGAAGAAGGTGCAGGCGGCCGGCACGACGGCGAGCCACAACAGGTTGTTGAAGATCGAATTGCGGAACTCGCGGTCGCCGAAGGCCCAGCTGTAGTTGGCAAGGCCGACAAAATTCTCGCCGCCACGGTCCATAAAGGACAGCCTGAGCGTCTCGATGACAGGATAGACCAGGTAGACGGTGACGATCAGCATCGCCGGGCCGACGAACAGCCATGGCCGGATCAGGCCCTGGCGACGCAGATTGTCGACGGCAGCAGCACCGGAAACGCCGCGCGAGGGAAAGACCGCGTCGAGGATCTTGTTGGCGCCCCAGTAGTAGACGACGCAGCCGCCGACGCCGACGATGATGGTGAAAATGGCCGAAAGTATCTGTGCCGTCATGGGAATCATTCCCTTTCAACCGGCCCTTTTCAAGGGGCCCTCTTCAACGGACTTGTTCGAGCAAACTTGAAAGGAAGTCCCCTCACCCGCTCTCCGCGACACGCCGGAGCGCCTCCCCGGCGGGAGGGGGGACCGGGTTGGAGCCGCCGGTGCCTCCCCCGACAAGGGGAAGGCGTCCGCGAAGCGGCAAGGCGAGGGGACTAGCTTGAACGCCTTACTTGATCGCGTCCCAGCTCTTCTGGATGTCGGCTGCGACATCGGCCGCGGGCTTGCCGCCGACGAGGTCGATCATGCCGGTCCAGAAGGCGCCGGCGCCGATCTTGCCGGGCATCAGGTCGGAACCGTCGAAGCGGAAGGTCGAGGCGTTGACCAGAATGTCACCCTGCTTCTTCAGCGCGTCGTTGGCATAAGCCTCCTTGTTCGCCGTCTTGAGCGGGGTGAGGAAGCCCGACTGCGCCATCCAGATCTCGTGGGCCAGCGGCATCTTGAGGAAGTCGATGAAGGCGCGCGCGGACTTCGAATCCTTGGCGATGGTGAACAGCGTGCCGCCGCCGAGCACAGGATTGCCGAGCTCGGGCTTGGCGGCAAAAGGCGGCAGGTAGAAGAAGTCCGCACCCTCGCCAAGCTTGGTGCCTTCAGGGAAGAAAGACGAGATGAACGATGCCTGGCGGTGCAGGTAGCATTTGGGCGGAACCGCAAACAGGCCCTTGGGACTGTCGCGGAAATCGGTCGCGGACACCGCTGCCTTGCCGCCGTCGACATATTTGTCGTTGGTGGCGATCTTGGCGAAGATGTCGAGTGCGTTGACGACGGCCGGATCGTTGAACGGAATCTCGTTCCTGGTCCACTTGTCATAGACGTCGGGCGCCTGGGTGCGCAGCATGATGTCTTCGACCCAGTCGGTAGCAGGCCAGCCGGTGGCCCCGCCCGAACCTAAGCCGATGCACCACGGCACGCCGCCATCGGCAACGATCTTGTCGGTCAGGGCCTGCATCTCTTCCCAGGTCTTGGGAACCTCATAGCCTGCTTCCTCGAAATTCTCAGGCACATACCAGACCAGCGACTTCAAATCGGCCTTGAAGGGGAAGCCGTAAAAGCCTGGCTTGCCTTCCTTGTCGTTGTAGGTGCCGAGATCGACCCAGGACTGGCCGGCGCCGTAGTTCTCCTTGACAAAATTGGCGGTGCCCTCGTCGAGCGGGGTCAGCAGGCCCTTGGAGGCCAGATCCTGGATCAGGCCGGGCTGCGGCAGGATGGCGATGTTGGGCGGGCTGCCGGCCTGGGTGTCGATGACGATTTGCTGCTCGTAGTTCTCCGACGACGAGTAGTTGATCGTCGCGCCGGTGGCCTCGCTGAAATAGTCGAGCACCGAGCGGGCCAGCGCTTCGTCTTCGCCGCGCCACGGCCCGAAGATCGAGAGCGTTTCGCCCTTCAGGTCGACCTTCTTGAGTTCGTCGAAATTTGCCCAGGTGAAACGGGCGTCCTCGCCCGGCTTGAACTTCAGCTCCGCCGACGCGGGCGCGCTCAGGGCGACGGCAGCAAAAGCCACGCCCAGCAACAGGGTCTTCCTCATGGTCTTCCTCCCAGTGGATCGAAAACTCCGGACGGAACCTCCATTCCGTCCGCCTGCACCGCCCTGAACTGTGCCCCAGTCTTGCGCAAGCTGCAATACATCACGCCAAGGCATTTCAAAGCGCTTTGGATCGCCGTATCACGCCACTGGAATTGTCAGGAGTCAAGAGCCTTGCTCAACTAATCGATTTAAATTTGGCAAAGGTGTGCGCTGCAGCATGCTTTTTCGGGGTCGTACGAGTAGATTTCACTTCAAAGCAAGCAATCCGGCAGCTATTCTTGCCGTCAACGCGCAGCTGCTTCGCCCGACATCGGGAGGAAGCCCGATTGAAAGCGCTTTGGAAATCGGAGCCGAGGTGAACCTCAAGCAATTGTCGCTGATGCTCGAACTCTCGCAGACGACGGTGAGCCGTGCGCTGAACGGCTATCCCGAGGTCAGCGAGGAGACGCGCCGCCGGGTCACCGATGCCGCCAAGCGCCACGGCTACCGGCCGAACCCGAGCGCGCGCCGCCTGGCGACCGGCAAGGCCGGGATGATCGGCTATGTCATGCCGACGGGAGCCTCGGTCGACATAGATCCGCATTTCGTCGAATTTCTCTCCGGTCTCGGCGACTATGCCCGCGGCCACGAACTCGACCTTGTGCTGAGCCCGGCGGATGCACAGGACGAAGAAACCACCTACCGGCGCATCGTCGCCAACAAGCAGGTCGACGCGCTCTATATCTCGGCGCCCTACAATGCCGACAAGCGCGTGGCGCTTGCCCACCAGCTCGGCATCCCCTTCATCGTGCATGGCCGCAGCGAAGGCCTCGATTTCGACTATCCGTTCATCGACATCGACAATGAAGGCGCCTTTCACGACGCGACGCGGCTGCTCGTCCAGCTCGGTCACAGGCGGGTGGCGCTGATCAATGGCGACGACACCCAGACCTTCGCCATCTTCCGCGAGCGCGGCGTCAAAAGGGCACTAGCCGAAAGCGGGCTGGTGCTGGAGCCGAAGAACATCCGCTCGGAAATCATGACCGAAGAGAACGGCTATCGCGCCGCGCGCCGGTTGCTTGAGGGGCCTGAAGCGCCGACGGCGATCGTCTGCTCGAGCCTGCTGATGGCGCTCGGCATCGTGCGCGCGGCGCGCGACCTCAACCTTTCAATGCCGCGGGATCTCTCGCTGGTCAGCCACGACGACGTGTTTCATTGGCTGAAGCCGGAGCATTTCTCGGTACCGCTGACGACGACGCGCTCGTCGATCCGCGCTGCCGGCGCCCGCGTCGCCGAAAGGCTGGCGGCGCGGATCTCAGGACTGGAGGACGGCGCGCGCGGCGAGGTCTGGCCGGTCGACCTGGTGGTGCGCGGGTCCATTTCAGGCGTGAGGTAAGACGCGCAGGCTATTCCTGCGGCATCTCGGCGGCGTTGTAGACATGGCGGGCGGCAAGCAGGGCGGCGAGCTCACTGTCACCGGCGATCACCGCGCGCAGGATGCCGGCGTGCTCTTCCCAGTTCTGGCGGCCACGGCGCTTGCTGATCGGCGCGAACAGCATCACCGTGCGGTCGCGCAGCGAACGCACCATGTCCTGCAGCACAGAATTTGCGGCGACGGTTGCCAGCGCTTCGTGGAACTCGGTGTTCTGGCGCGACAAAAGCACCGGATCGTCGGTGTCGGCGAGCTTGGCGCCGTCGTCAAGGATGCGCTGCAAGGCGGCGATCTGTTCGGGGTCGTGGCGCTTGGCGGCAAGCTTGGCGTTGAGCGCCTCGAGCGTGGCGCGCACCTCGACCAGCTCGCGCTTCTGCTCCTCGCTGAACACCGTGACCGAGGCGCCGCGGCGCGGCTCGATGGTGACGATGCCTTCGGCGGCGAGCTCGCGTAGCGCCTCGCGCACCGGCATACGCGACACGCCCATCTCCTCTGAGAGGCGGCCCTCGACCAGTCTCTCGCCGACACCGATTTCGCCGCTGACGATGCGCTCGCGCAAAGCGGCGGTGATCAGTTTGGTGAGCGGAGCGTGGATTTCCCCGAGTACGACGGTCATGGTCTTACACTTCCTGTGGCAAGGGTCGAATCAACCTGCGGAAGCAACGCCTTGTGCCGAATGATATAGCGTCCGGGCTTTGGAGTACAATATTCAATCTGCACCCCCCATCTGGTGCATTGCCGGCCACGATGCGAGCCGGATTGCGCCATGAAGCGGCCCAAACAGCATACCGTCGCGCCCGATCCGCATCGCCTTCGCCGCGCCTGGCGGCAACTCGGGGTTGAACCTTGGCCAATCCATGGTTGGCGTTGACGGCCTGCCATCCCTGGCGAACGCCGCCCAGGCGGCCATCATTGCGGTGACGGTAGCTTCGGCCGCATCGGCGCCGATCTTGGACGCAAGATGCGGATGGCGGTGGCTGCCGAAGACGAATGGCACACAGGCAGCGTGCGGCGTGCCGCCGGTGACCGCAAGCGGCCAGGCGAAATCGTAAAGAAAGGCGGGCGCGCCGCGCCGCGCATGACGCGTTGCACAGCGCAAGATCGGCGCGCGGAAGACGAGGTCGGAATAAATCGAAAGCCAGACGGCATCGGAACAGGCATCCGGCATGGCCTCATTGTAGCTGGCCAGGATCGCCGCGGGCGAAGGTGCTGGCTCGAAGGGATAGTGCAACGTGATCAGCCGCGTCAGCGCCGCTTCGAATGGCGCGCCGGCCTCGGGCGGTGCAAGTACCGAAAGCTCGACTCCGTCGGGTAGCGCAAGGTCGTACCAGAACCTGGCCTCGTCGCGGGTGAAGCCGATCAGCAGCGGCACGTCGGCCATGACGCCATCATGCGGCCAGGCGTGCACCAGGCTGCCATCTAGCGTCGGCGCCGTCCGTGGCCGGGGAAACTGCCTGGCGAAGTCGGGATCGCGCAGCAGTGCAGCCTCGCGGCGGACGAGGTCGGCGCCGTCGAGTTCGCGCAAGCCGGCAACCGAGGTGCCCAGCGCCGCAGCCACCGCCTCTGTATATTCGGCGGCATCGTCGAGCCCGACAAACATCGGCGGCTGGAACAAGGGCGGGCTCTGCGCGATGACGCCACGAAACAGCCCCCGGCAGTCAGGGTTTTGGGCGATCAGCACAACGTTGGCGGCACCGGAAGATTGGCCGGCTATCGTCACTTTGCCGGGATCACCACCGAAGGCAGCGATGCTGTCGCGCAGCCAGCGCAGGCTCGCGATCTTGTCCTGCATGCCCCAATTGGCGCATGTGCCGGTTTCGGGGTCGGTAAGGTCAGGATGGGCAAGGCCGCCCAGCGGCCCGAGCCGGTAGTTGACGGTGACGACGACAATGCCGTGCTCGCAGGCCAGGCGAAAGCCGTCGCAGGCTGCAGCGCCGCCATGGCCGTTGCGTGTCGCCCCGCCGTGGAACCAGACCAGCGCGGGCAGATCGCGGGCCTCGGCAGGGGCCCAGACATTCAGCGTAAGGCAGTCCTCCTCCATGCGTGCAATCGGCTCGTTGAGCCAAGTCTGGCTGCCAGCGAGGTGCTGCGGCGCCGCCGGACCGATACGGTCGGCAGGCCTTATGCCGGTCCAGCCAGGCGCTGGCATAGGCGAGCGCAATCGGAGGGAGCCCACGGGCGCTGCCGCATAGGGAATGCCAAGGAAATGGTCGACACCACCATGCCGTCGCCCAGCGAGGCGGCCGGCCGGCGTTGCGACTGAGATTTCCATGTTGTCCCTTGCCCCGCGACCGGCTGTTCGTCGCTACACGGCCGGCACCAGCGTGTGCTGGAAATTGAAAGCGTCGGCGTAGATGAATCCGGGATTGGCGCCGTTCTCGACAAACAGCTTCCTGGCGCTCGATATCATCTTGGGCGAACCGCACATGTAGATCGCGTGCTCGGAAAAATCGCCGAGGTCCTCGGCAGCGATCTCCTGGACATAGCCTTGCCGCCCTTGCCAGCCCGATCCGGGCCGCGACAGCACCGGCACATACTGGAAGTCACACAGACGCTCGCCCCAGGTCTGTATCTCGTCATGCAGATAAAGATCCTCCTCCGTCCGCATGCCCCAGTAGAGCGATACGGGCGGGCAGTCGGGATCGTCCATCAGCGATTCCAGTATGCTCTTGATCGGCGCCAGCCCCGTGCCGGTCGCCACCATCAGCAACGGGCGAAAATCCTCCTTGCGGCAGCAGAACAGGCCATGCGGCAGCTCGACATCGAGTCTGTCGCCGGGGCCGAGCCGCAGCAGCTGGCCGCCGGTGAAATGGCCGTCGCGGACGCGGCGAACATGCAGGTCCACGGTCTTGCCGTTGGGCACCGAAGCCATCGAGAAACTGCGCTTTTTGCCGTCCTCGAGCAGCACGTTGAGATATTGCCCTGGCCGGTAGACAAGCTGTTCCGCGCCGGGAAGTGCAAGCGTCAGGTGAACGACGTCGCGGCCAACATTGCGGACGGACTGGATGGTCGCGGTATACCGTTCTGGATCGGAGCACGGTTCCATCGGCCGTTCGGTCGAGATCACGAGGTCGCTTTCGGGCCTTGCCTGGCAGGCGAGCGCGAAGCCCTCCTCCTCGTCTTCCGGCGTCAGCGCCAGCGGGTACTCCTCATAGCGGACGCAGCCTTCCATCAGCCTGATACGGCAGGTGCCGCAGCCACCTTCGGTGCAGTCATGCAGCAGCTGGACGCCCTGGCGGATCGCCGCCATCAGCACGGATTCCTCCGCGGCAACGGTAAACTCGTCCTCGGTCTCGAGGACGCGCACAACATGGTCCATCCCTGTCTCCACTAAGGTTGGGATGCGGCGCTGCCGCTCCGGTCACTTCTTGATGTCGGCCTGCACCATGACCTTGTGACCCTTGGGCTCGAGCAGCATCTGCAACGCGGCGAGTGCCGCGACGCCACAGGCAATGTCCTGCTCGCCATTGCCGCCGCTGAGACCGACACCGCCGATGACCTCGCCATCGACGACGACAGGAAAGCCACCGACAAAGGCGGCGAAACGACCTTCGAAGCTGAGCTGGATGCCGAAGGCCTCGTTGCCGGGCAGCGCCGGGCCGTTCGGCGGAGTGGTGAACAGATGCGTCGAGCGCTTGTGGCCGGCGGCGGTGAAGGCCTTGTTCCAGGCGATCTGCGGGCCGGTGACGCGCGCGCCATTCATGCGCTCCAGCGCGATCGGATAGCCGCCGTCATCGGCGATGCAGACGGTTTCGGGAACATTGAGCTCCTGTGCCTTGGCCACAGCCGCGGCCACCATCACACGGGCTTCTTCGAGTTCGAGTTTGAGAACCTGTTTCACGTCGCTATCGTCCGGCAATTGTTGTCATTTTTGGACCGCTGAGGGAATGCGCGAGGCAGGGTCGCCCCGCGCGGTCCCCGATGTGGTGGAATTAGGCTGCGAGCAGTTCCTCGAGCGGCAGTTCGGCCGCGACATAGTCGTTGTAGAGGGCAGTGGTGTAGAGCAGCCTCATCTGGGCGCCTACCTCGCAGATCTTGAGGCAGCGCTGCTGCATCTCGACGGTGCGGGCATGCTCCAGCACGATCTGGTAGCCGCGCTCGCCATGGATCTCGTCGGAGACGATGTGCAGGTCGAAAAACTCGACCTCCTCGTCAGTGAAGCCATATTTGTCGCGCAGCGTCGGCGTCTGCTTGCGATAGATCGACGGCACCTGGGATTCCAGGCCGACGACGAGGCCGGCAACAGCTACGATCGGGTCTTCGCGCATCGCCACCGCATAGCACCAGCTCTGCAGGGCACGGGTCGTCGGCGACATATTGTCGGGGTCGCGCATCCTGTCGCCTGAAGTGCCGCAGGCTTCGCCGAAACGGACAAGCAGATCGGTGTGGCGGTCGCCGCCGATCTCTTCCTCATACATGTTGGCGAGCAGGAAATCCTTGGCCTCGACATAGCCCTCCGGCATGCGGGCGTAGATGTAGCCGAGGTAGTCCGCGAACGGCCCGACATAGTGGTAGTGGTTCTCGGCCCAGCGGGCGAGATGGTCGCGGCTGAGCTTGCCGCTGGCCCAGCCGACGCTGAAGGGCGACTTGTTGGCACTCTTGCCCTTGATGGCGTTTTCGAGCGCGGTGCGGAACTCGTCCGGGTTCATTGCAACGGTCATTCACTGTTCCCCTTGAGGTGTCGTCTGAAGGTCATTTTGGAATACTGTATACCAAAATGACCTGAGTGCAAGGGCCGGTAAAGGATACGGTGGGTAGAGCATGGCGGCGGACTGGCCATGCCGCGGAAGTTCCGCTAGCTTTCTTTCATCCGAAACATTCCGGTGAACCTTTTTGCGGCCAACAACGACCAAGCAGACAGGAGCCCGGCGGTAGCACCGGCCATGAACATCGCATCAGACCCCATGTCCGATCGTGATCTCGTGAGCCGCGTCGCAAACGGCGACCGCGCCGCTTTGCGGCTCCTGTTCACGCGGCACCACGCACGGGTCTACCGTTTCGTGGCGCGCCAGACGGGGTCGGAAGCAATGGCGGATGACGTAGCCAATGAAGTGTTTCTCGAATTGTGGCGCCAGGCGCCGAAATTCGAAGGCCGTTCGGAAGTCTCGACCTGGCTGCTCGGCATCGCGCGCTTCAAGGCGCTGTCGTCGCTGCGCAAGCGCAAGGAGGAGTGGCTAGATGACGACGATGCGGCAGCCGTTCCCGATGACAACGACACGCCCGAAGTGGCGACGATGAAACAGGACAAGGGCGCTGCCCTGCGCCGTCTTGTCGACACGCTCGCCGACGAACATCGCATGGTCATCGACCTGGCCTACTACCATGGCAAGTCGGTCACCGAGATCGGCGAGGTACTCGACATTCCAGTCGCCACGGTGAAGACGCGGATGTTCTATGCCCGCAAGAAGCTCGGCGAAGCCTTGAAGGCCGCCGGATATGACAGGGGCTGGCCATGAGCGCTGCCGAAAAGATGTCGCGCCGCGACGAGATCGAAACCCTGCTGCCTTTCTACCTTAACGGCACGCTCGAAGGTTCCGAGCTGGCGACCGTGGAAGACTGGCTCGCCAGTGATCCGGCGGCATCCGCCGCACTTGAAGCCGCCGAAGCCGAATTCTCCGGCACCATGGCCGCCAACGAGGCGATCCGCCCGCCCGCCGACGCGCTGAGCCGCTTCTCCAAATTGTTCGACGCCGAAGCCGGGCCGGTGCGCGAGCCGCAGGCGCAATCATTGCTGTCGCGTGTATGGGAGCGCTTCATGGGCCTGCCGGTTGGCGTCGCCTGGGGTGCTGCGGCAGCACTGCTGGCGCTGGTCATGGTGCAGTCGGTGCTCGAACCCGGCAGCCGCGGCAACGATATCCAGGTCGCCGGCACAGGCGAGGACCAGACCAAGCTGCCCTTCGCCCTGGTGACCTTCAAGCCCGACGCCAGGATGGCCGATATCGCCACCCTGCTCGGCGACAATGGCGCCTCGATCATCGACGGCCCGACGGCGAGCGGCGTGTTCCGCATCGCCATCCCGTCCGAGACCGTCGCCGATTACGACCGCATCGTCAGCGTCATTGCCGCCGCACCCTTCGCGGACACGGTGACGGCAGGAAGGAAACCCCAGGGATGATGGCGTCGGGGCGAATTGCACAGCTTGTGCTGGCGGCGGCATTGTTCGCCGCCATGCCTGTTTTCGCCCAGACCAACGACCCCAACCTGACGCCGCAGCAGCTCGACTGCCTCAACCAGACGACAGCGGCCGGCAACGCCAATTGCCTGCAGCCGGGTGGCCCGGTACCTGGCGACCCCACCCCGGAAGGTCCCTCGGGCGGCAGCCGCCTGCCGGGCTCCGTCGGCCTGCCTGAGCTGATCGTCGACCTGTTTCCAAATCCCGGCGACTTTCCCGGTGTCGCCTCGGGCGGCCAGCCCCCAACACCGGTGCCAACGCCCAATCCGCTGCGCGACCCTACAGGAGGTGCCGCTCCTTCCGGCAGTGGCGGGCAGGCCGGTTCTCCTCCGCCAACACCTCCGGCAGCCGACGCGACGCCGCCCGGCCCCGCCATCACGGCGGCGGCGCGCGCCATCTCGGGTGCGTTCGTTCCCGACGAGGTGCTGGTGACGGTCGATGGTGGTGCCGCCGACGCCCAGGCACTGGCTGCCGCCTATGGCCTTGAAATCCGCTCGCAGCGCCAGTCGACATTGCTCGGCACCAGTCTCGTGCGCTTCGGCATCCCCGACGGCCGTCCAGTCGGCGTGGTGCTGGCGCAGCTCGCCGGCGACGGCCGCACCAGCGAGCGCGAGCCCAACCACATCTACGAACTGCAGCAGGCGGCCGCCGCCCCCAGCTTCGCCTTCCAGCGCATCTCGCTCGACGAGGCGGCGGCGAATGGCGAAAACGTCAATGTCGCGGTCATCGACACGGCGATCGACGAGACCCATCCGGCGCTGAAAGGCGTCATCGCAGAGAGCTTCGACGCCATGCCGGGCGTTGCCGTCACCGCCCGTGACCATGCCACCTCGGTGGCCGGGCTGATATCAGGCACCGGTGACTTCAAGGGCATGGCGCCGGGTTCGAAGATTTTCCACGCCCGCGCCTTCGAAGGCGGCAAGTCGAACATGGAGATCATCCTCAACGCGCTCGACTGGGCCGCCGAGCAGAACGTCCAGATCGTCAATATGAGTTTCGTCGGGCCGAAGAACGCGCTGCTGGAACAAGCGAGCCGCGGGGCGCGGGCGCGCGGCATGATCCTGGTCGCCGCCGCCGGCAACAACGGCCCGGGCGCGCCTTTTGGCTACCCTGCCGCCTACAAGGGCGTCATCGCGGTGACGGCGACCGACGCCAAGGATGCGATCATGCAGCAGGCCAATCGCGGCCCTTATGTCTACATCTCGGCCCCAGGCGTCGACCTGATGGCACCGGTCGGCGGGGGCACCGACCTCGTCACCGGCACGTCCTTTGCCGCGGCCGTCGTCAGCGGCGCGATCGCCAACCTTCTACACGCAGAGCCAAAGCGCAGCGCCGACTCGATCGAAAAGGCGCTGGCCAGCACCGCCACCGATCTCGGCGACAAGGGCCGCGACACTGACTTCGGTTTCGGGCTGATCAACACCAAGGCAGCAGAAGCAGCGAAGTAGGCGCAACACTTCGGCGGTATGGGTTTATCGCGATGTCGGCGCCTCGCTGACACTATTCTTTGAGCTGAAACCCAAGTCTGTTGGGTCACCATTCGGTTTTATGAAACTGAATTCATCATCTATTGTATTCACTATAATTCACGTCGTCCGTCGCGGGCTGTCTAATCGTCTGCGGGACCCAGGCGGGCTGGTAATCACATCGCTGCGCCGCCAGTTCGCATGATGACCTGACGGGGCATACGTCAATCGACTGACAGCGCGGCAGCCTGACGCTCAAGCGCGAGATCACGGCGAGCCGCATCAGGGAAGAGATTGTCGCAACCTCGATTCTGCCAGGGTAGACAACAGCAAGCTGATCCGCGTGCCGCAGGGGCGCTGCATGCAGGCCTTGAGCCTGCCGCAATCGGACCTATAGCTCCGCGCCATCATGACCTGTTCTTTTGAGTCCCGCTAAGGCCCCGCTTCACGCATCGCGTGGACCAGGGCCGTGTTCAGCCAAACCGGTGAGCTCTACGGCTCGCCAAGGTGGATGACGCCCGGTGCCTTGGCATCGGGACTGCGGACTCACAAATCATGAATATCACGAA